>JBKPOG010000109.1:0-27580 GCA_046732975.1 Pseudomonadota bacterium | reverse complement strand
GGCACGACGCGATAAAGGCTGCCAGACTGCACAATCGCAGCACCGTTCTGCGCCAGCAGCGACTCCAGTGTCGGCAGTAGCTGCGCGCGGGACAATGGCGTCACGGTGCGCAGTGTCGCCGATCCATGCACTGCTGGGTCGATGGTGTAATTGACCTTCAGCATGTTGCCGAGGATCTGCGCCACTACTTCGCGAATATCAGTGTCCGCGAAGTCGAGCGAAACGTCGCCACCGCCTTCCCCCCCCGACACGCCTCTCGAGACCGCAACGTCGCCAGGCGTGCCATACGAGATTTGTGCCGGTGGTGTCGCCTCGGGCGCGCCAACGCTACCGTTGACGCGGGCAGGCGCAACTCCCGGATTGCCTGGCAACTCCGGGAGCGCGGGTATCGCCGGCTGCTCCGCGCGCTCGCACCCGGCGACGCTGCCGAGCAGGGCGAGCAGCAGCAACATGCGGACGCTCATCTGGGCAATGGCGCCTTGGTCACGCGGCTTGCCGCAGCGGCAGCGAAGGTCGGATACAGCACGACATTGCCGTTCGGGCCGATCAGTCTCACCTGCCTCGCCTCGATCGCCTTTACGGTGTATCCCGCGACCCGAGCGCCTTCCTGCGCCACGAGCGGCTTTGCGCCTTCCAACGCGAAGATCGCGCTGCGCCCGAACGGGCCGACCATGATGCCTGACAGGCGCGGCAGGCCGGGAAGACCGGCGACGGCTGCTGGGGTCGAAGACGGCCGCCGATCGGGGCTGAACAGGGGTCGGCCGAGGATGGTGGATACCCACTCACCCGAATGATCGGAGGCGACTGATTTGGGCGAAGACGATATGGCAACCGCCCGTGGCGGCAGAGGCCCGATCGTGTCCTGCGGTGCGTTGGCGACTTCCAGTGCAACAAGGGCGGCGAGCCCCGCGGCACTTAGCAGTGCGGCGACCAGGCCCGTCATCGGCCTGCACCGGTAGCGGAAGAGCGAAACGCAAAGACCGTGAATGCCGCACTGATCGGCTGGTTGCTCGTGCGCATCGCGATCGGCGGTGCGCGCAGCTGCAGGTCATCGACAAGCATGCGAGGCGATCCCTGCTCGATCGCGTGTAACAACTCGATCAGGACCGGCCACTGTGCCGCCGTCGTCACGCGAAGCCCAATACGTCGATAGGCACTGCGTGGCTCGCCGGGGAGCATCTCCATGCTGTTCAATTCGGAACCCGCGCTCGCGGCCATTCGCTGCACCTCGCTCTGCAGCGCAGCGCCGGCGATCGCATCGGACTGGCCTTCCAGCAGGGCAGCAGCCGGTGCATGTTCGCCCGAAGACTGCCGTTGCAACTCCGGCAAGGTCGCTGCAAGCGCCGTCATGCGTTGCAATAGAAGGCGACGCTGTTCCAGCGCCTCGGCGCGCGACGCATGCCAATCGATCAAAGGTTGCAGGCAGCCGGCCCACACCACAGCGATTGCGGTCACCGTCAAAGCAAGTGCCAGCAGCCGGCCGCGCACCCCGTCTGGCAGCGCGCTCAACATCTCAGGGATTCAACTCCGCCCGGACGACGAAAGTGTCCGCCTTGCCATCGGGTGTGCGGGTCACCGGCGCTGCGAATGAAGGATTGTGCAGGATGGGATCTCCTGCCATGGCAGGAATCAGCTGCGGCGCGGAACGCGATTGGCCGCTCATGCTTAGCTTTCCCTGGCGCAACGAGAGGTCCGCCAGCACAGTGTCGTCCGGCAGCAGGTCTGTCACCGTCGCTAGTACCTGCAGGATGTCGCCGATCGCAGCGTACTCAGCGGCAATGATATCCTTACCCGCTGAGCCGGCAGCAATCTGCTTGCGCAACATCTCCACCTGCGCGATGCGCGGCTGAAGCGCAGCAATTCTGCTATCGACGGCGTGCAGCGCGAGCGACTGCATAACGAATGGCGTTACCAGCGCGGCCACCGCCAGCACGACAGCGATTCCCCAGGCCATCGGCAACAGGCGCGTTCGCGGCAGCGATGACGACGCCAGTTCGATGTGGTGCAACTGGCCTGCGGCTGTAGTTGCCTCGATGGCGCTAACGCTCAGTCCAATGCTCGCCGCGACCGTAATCGCTGACTGCACCAGAGACCTTGGTACAAGCAGGAGCGACAGCTCCAGCCGGCCAGCCTCGCGGTTTCGCCGCTCGGTTATCGCTGACCAGAACACGTGTTCGGCCTTGAATGGCGTCAGGCCATCCATTTCGTAGCGGAGCACCCGCAGCAAGTCGTGCTCCGCCGCTAGCGGCAGCGTAACCTGGCGCTGCAGCACAGCGCCAGGATCCGGCCGCAAGATGATCCGCCGGGCGGGTCGAGGGATTGCCGAACTCGCCGCCTGGCGTCCTGCGTCGTCCAGCCTGAAGTCACCAAGTGGTATTTCCCGCTGGCGCCTTCGCTGTGTGAGCCGGACATTCGGGTTTTCGGATGGATCCGATACCTCAACTACAAGCGCATCACCGCGCCACGCGTCTGGGAGCAACCGCTCGGGCAGCAAGCTTCGCATTTGCCTGAGCCACCACAGAGCGATCTCACGCAGCGTCGCTGCAATGATCATTTACTGCCCCATACTGGGCGACACGCAGCCGCGGCGAGCATTCAGCGCAGCCACCATGTTTCCTCCCCTCGGGCGCGATATCACCCGGCAGCCAAGTCGTTCAAGCTCAACATTGCCTTGAGCAGCGAGGTGACGATACCAGCTACAGCGATTCCCATGATGATCGTGATGGCCGGTACCAGCAGCGCAACCAATCGTTGCAGTATAACGCGGGTACGCTCCTCATGGATGTCCGCCACGCGCAGTGCCATGGCCCCCAGCTCGGCATTCTCCTCCCCGAGGCGGAGCAGGTGCGTGGTACGCAGCGGAAATACCTTCGCCTCTGCCAGCGGCAACGATAGTCCTCCACCGGCGCGGGCACTGGCGGCAGCACGATCCAGCGCCGCGACAGCCGCATGATTGCCTAGTGCATCTCGGACCAGCCCCAAGGCATTGATCAAAGATACGCCGTTGACCAGTAAGGTCCCAAGAACGCGGGTAAAGCGCGCCGCGAGCATCTCACGCAGCAAAGTGCCCACAATCGGCGGCCGCAGCATCAGTCGATCGATTAGCAGCCGCGACTGCGGGAGCCGGTATGCGGCGCGGGTCAGCAGCGCCAGCAGTGCAATGCCGAGCAGAATGAAAATGGCGTTCTGTGCGATAAAGTCCCCCGCCGCGATCAGCATCTGTGTCGACGCCGGCAGATTCGCGCCGCTCTGGGCAAAAAGCGGCACGAATTGCGGCAGCACCTTGGTCAGCAACAGTGTGATGGCGCCGATCGCCGCAACAACGAGCAGGCAAGGATAAATGAGTGCCGAGGTGACCGAGGCGGCAAGCCGGTGCTGGCGTTCGAGCAGGTCAGCCAGATGCGCGAGCGTCGGCGCCAACTGCCCGCTCGCTTCGCCGGCGCGCACCATCGCCACGTGCAGGCGTGAGAAACCGCGCGGATAGCGCGCCATTGCGTCAGCCAGTGCGCTGCCGTCGCGCACGATATTGCGCAGTCCCTCAGCTGTCGCGCCAACACGGGCGTTTGGTGCGGTCTCACGCAGATAGACAAAGGCACGATCCAGATCCTGCCCCGCACCAAGCATGGTGGCCAGTTCGCGGATCAAGTCCGCTGCCTCCTGCTGCCGCAGGCCTCGGTGGGCTGCAAATTCGACGCGCAGCAATCCGGCCAGCCATGAACCGCTTTGCGCCGGTTCGGCGCGCATCGGTATGCTGCCCTGGCGCTGCAAGCGCGCCACCACTTCGGCTTCCGTTGCAGCGTCCATGACGCCCGTCTGGACCTCGCCAGTGGGACCGATCGCACGGTAACGGAACTCGGGCATCCGCTCAGGTTTCCGCCCTAACGCTGCGCACCACTTCCTCTACCGTCGTTTCGCCTGCTAGCACGGCATCCAGTCCGCATTGCAGCAGCGGCGCCATGCCTGCGGCAATCGCAGCGCGTTCAATGCTGTTATGGTCGGCGCGCGCGAAGATAAGATGCTCGATCTCCGCGTTCAGAACCAGGAACTCGGCGATGGCAAAACGGCCGCGATATCCGGTTTGCCGACAGGCGACACAGCCGACGGGGTGATACAGCATCAGTGTTTCGCCGCTGCAATGCCGTGCCAGATCGAAGCGATCGATCAGTTCTGGCGGCGCCGGTGCTGCACGCCGACACGATTCGCACAGTCGGCGCACCAGGCGCTGCGCCAGAACGCCGCGCAATACCGCCGCCAGAAGGTAGTCCTCCAAGCCCATGTCCCGCAGTCGCGTCACCGCTGCTGCGGCAGAATTGGTGTGTAGCGTCGACAGCACCAGTCGGCCCAGCAGTGCCGCCTGCGCGGCCACCTGAGCGGTCTCCTGATTGCGGATTTCACCGACCATGATGACGTCCGGATCCTGCCGCACAATGGCGCTCAGGAATTCCGCGAATGTCAGGCCAATCTGCTCATGCACCTGCATCTGAGTGATGCCGTGTAGCCGGTATTCGATCGGATCCTCGACTGTGACGATCTTCCGTTCCACTGAGTTCAGCGCCAGCAGTCCAGTGTACAGGGTAGTGGTTTTGCCGCTCCCGGTCGGACCGGTGACCAGAACGATGCCATTCGGCAGCGCCAGCGCATCGCGGAATCGGCTGATCACGCCCGGCGGCAAACCCAGTTTACCGTAGTCGAATGCGACCGCCGCGCGGTCGAGAATTCGCAATACTACGGTCTCGCCATGCAGCGAAGGCACGGTCGAGACGCGGAAGTCGACCTCTTGTCCGCGAACCGCCAATCGGATGCGACCGTCCTGTGGCAGCCGCCTCTCAGCGATGTCCAGCCGCGCCATGATCTTGATCCGGGACGTGATCGCCGCGGTGAGCCTGCTGGGCGGATTGTCCGCTTCGTGCAGGATGCCGTCGTAGCGGTAGCGGACGCGCAGGCGATCTTCGAATGGTTCGATATGAATGTCGGACGCATTGGTTTCGACGGCTCGCGTAATAAGCTGATTGACCAGTCGAATGACGGGGGCCTCACTCGCCAGATCCTTCAGTCGCTCGGCATCTTCCTCCAGAGGATTCCTGACGCCCGACTCACCCTCGTCCTCCTCGCGGTCAACAGGATACAGCCGCTCGAGCGCCGCCTCGAGTTCGATTGGCACTGCTACTTCAAGTTTGACGCGTCGGCCGCTGGCGACAGCAACGGCGGCAGGCGTAAACTTGTCCAGCGGATCAGCCGTCGCGAGTATCAGCGTCCCGTCTTCGACGGCGACCGGCAAGGCACGCGCCTGCCGCAGGAATCGCGCCGACAGCACGTCGGCGAGCAACGGCTCAGTGGGAGGATAGCGCGGCGGTGTCGCCAGCGGCAACTTGAGCAAGGTCGCGAAGCTTTCCGCAAGGCCACGTTCCGTCAGCAAGCCCAGCTGTATCAGAACGGCGTCGAGGCGCTGCCCGGTCTGCGCCGCCACGCGCTCGCCGCGCTCAATTGCCCGGTTGTCGCACTGACCTGTGGCAATCAGCACCTCGGTGAGTGCCTCGGCCGTCGTTCCGCCAGATCCAGGCTGCAAATCAACTACTCGCGCGTGTAATGCATGGTCGCTACATTGTGTTCGACCTTCCGCACGAGGCAAATGACACCTTGGCGACCGCAACGAGGATCGGAGATGCTATCGGCTTGGTTCATCATCGCCGCGGCGCCGTTCGTTGGCAGCTTTCTCGGGGTGCTCATTCGACGTTTGCCCGAAGATCGCCCCATCGCCTTTGCTCGCTCCAGATGCGAAGCGTGCGGCGCCGTTCTTTCGGCATTTCAGCTCGTGCCGCTGGCCAGCTATGTCCTGCAGCGCGGTCGGTGCCGACGCTGCGGCTCGCCGATCTCGCCGTTTCACTTGATGATCGAGGGGGCGGCGGTTCTGGTCGCCATCTGGGCAGTCCTGGGGGAAGCGGATCCGGCCCTTCAGTGGCTCGACTGTGCCCTCGGCTGGACATTGCTGACGCTGGGCTGGATCGACTTTCGTTACATGTGGCTTCCGGATGTGCTCACGCTGCCGCTGCTGCTGGCCGGGCTGGCTTTCACTTTAACGGTGAGTCCGGCCGACGCGACGGCGCATGCTGCAGGTGCGGTGGTCGGATACCTCAGCCTGCGTGGCATCGCATGGAGCTATCGCATCATAAGAGGGCGCGAAGGGATCGGCGGCGGCGATGCCAAGCTGCTGGGTGCGGCAGGGGCCTGGCTGGGTTTGGCAGACTTGCCTTACGTCTTGCTGATCGCCGCGCTCCTTGGGCTTGCGATGGCAGCGTGTCTGGCGGTGCAGGGTCGCCGATTGCACGCGGGCATGGCCTTGCCGTTTGGCCCTTGCCTTGCGCTCGCATTCTGGCTGATCTGGATGCACGGCGGATGGATGAATGGAGACGGCGCATGATCCGCTTCGCCGCCTTGATTGTGCCGGTACTGTTGCTGGCTCAAACGTCAGTCGCCGTCGCCGGCCAACAGCGGCCGATCTGCATCGTGCCATCAGTGCTGGACGCGATGTCGCGCGAAATCAGGCAGCGAGACTACTACGCCCGGATTGAGCCTCGGCTGATGGCCGAGCAGCCGGCATCACCGCCAAATACAGTGTGGTGTGCGGTAAGTGTATCGACCCTTAGCTACAACACCTACCGTGCCGATGGCGTGCCGCTCTGGCGTTGCGAGCAATACATGTTCAGTGTGCGAGCGCTATCCGAAGGCTTTGTCGTGCACTTCCTGAACAAGGGCCCGTGGCTTCGCGCGACGCGATGAAGACCCGCGCTGCGGCAGGTTTCACCCTGGTCGAAATGCTTGTGGTGCTTACGGTGCTTGCACTGGCGCTGGGGCTAGTTATGACGCATGGGCCGGTAAGAAGCCAACGACTGGAGCTTGATGCGGCCGCACGCCGGATCGCGGGTGCTTTGCGTCTGGCGCGATCACGCGCGATCGCCGAGGAACGGACAGTGGTGTTCGCGCTCGATAGAGGTGGCTATAGCCTCGACCGAAATGCACCGACGATGTGGTCCGCCGGTGTGGCACCTGAGGGCAACTGGCGCGTCGTCTTTACGCCGGATGGCGGGTCATCTGGTGCTCGAATCGTGTTGCGTGATGGCGAGCGGGTTGTCGCAATTAGCGTCGATTGGCTGACCGGGCGGGTCGTTGTGCGATAACGGCTGCGGGGCCACCGGACGGCTGCCCTTTACCGTCACGGTGCTTGATCGCCCGTACAGCCAGCTTCAGGTCGAGCGACGAGCCGCATTGTTCTTCGTCGACCGACAGGTTCAGGTAAAAACTAAAACTTGGAATCCGGCTGCGCCAGGTAATCCAATTCCTCGCGCGTGCTGGTGCGACCAAGCGCAGCATTGCGGCGCGGGAAACGGCCGAACCGGCGGATGACCGCGCGATGGTCCTCTGCATACTGAACCATCTCCTCGCCTAGCAGCGTGTACAGCCGCACAGCGGCGTCCTGGTCCGCTAGGTCCTCGGAATGTTCGAATGGTAGATAGATGAACATGCGTTCCATCGGCGCCAACGCCAGGTCGAAATTCCTGACGATTGTCGCCCGCGCGATGTCACGGGCTTTGGCGTCGGCGGCGAAAGCTTCAGGCGAGTTGCGATGCAGGTTACGCGAGAACTGATCCAGCAAAATTATCAGCGCCAGCGCGCCGCGTGGTGTTTCCTCCCAGCGATCGAACTTGCCGCTCTTCGCGTCCCGCAGCGCGTCAGCGAAACGTTGGCAAGCTGCGTCGAACGCGTCGTGCTTTTCAAACCACTCCCTGCGGTAGGTCGCCGGATCGCCGACGAACCAGAATTCCAGCACCTCCTCTGGCGTCATGCCAAGGCGCGTTCCAGCAACCGGACGGAGTGGATCGCCTCGCGCCCACCAAGATCGCGAATCTGGTGCCGACAGGAAGTGCCATCAGCGATGATGCAATCCTCAGGCAGGGCAGCGCGAATTGCCGGCAGGAGTCCCGCCTCCGCCATAGCCCGCGATTGTTCCTGCGTCTCAGTTTGATAGCCGAATGCGCCTGCCATTCCGCAGCACGACGAGGCGATCGGCTTGACCGTCAGGCTCGGTATTTGCCGGAGCGTATCCAGTGCAGCCGGGAACGCACCGAACGCCTTCTGGTGGCAATGACCATGAACATGCGCCGTCGCTTCCAACGGTCGCAGCTGCAGTCCTGGTTTCTCAAGCGCCAGAAACTCGCTGAGCAGGAACGAGCGTTCGGCGAGAGCGTCTGTTGCGCCGCCCGGCAGCAGCGACCGGTATTCGTCGCGCAAGGTCAACAGGCAAGATGGTTCGAGACCAATCACCGGCAGATTGTCGCCCAGGCTGTCGAGCGTGCGCCGCGCCTCGTCCCGCGCCTTGTCCACCAGGCCGACGGCGAGCATGTTGCGGCCACAGCATATCGGCCGGCCGCGAACCTTCGGCATGCGCACGTTATATCCGGCGGCGGTCAGCACCCGTAAGGCGGCGCGCAGGTTGTACGGCTCGAACCAGCGATTGAAGGTGTCGGCGAACAGGATGATATCTCCGCGCGGATACTTCGGCGCATATGACGCTGCCTCGCTGTCGTGGAACGCCTTGCGCTGCCATGCGGGCAGGGAACGCGCTGCGGCGAAGCCAAGCCTGCGTTCGCCCCACCGACGCAGTGCGGGCACCTGATTGCGCAGGTTCAGCAGCGGTGCGAATTGTGCGGCCATGCGGGCATAGCGCGGCAAACCCGCAATCAGGCGGTCCCGACGGCTCAGTGCTTCGCGATCAGCACGCGCAGCCAGGACCTCGATCTTCATTTTCGCCATGTCGACGCCGGTGGGGCATTCCCGCCGACACGCCTTGCACGACACGCAGAGCGACATCGCTTCGGCCACTGCGTCAGATGCCATCGCATCGGCACCAAGTTGCCCGGTAAGCGCCAGCCGCAGCGTGTTTGCGCGACCGCGCGTGTGGTGCACCTCGTCGCGCGTCACGCGATAGGACGGGCACATTACGCCCGCGTCGAACGCGCGGCACGTGCCATTGTTGTTGCACATCTCGACGGCGCCGAGCATGCCGCCCAGAGGACCTGGATGCTCCGACCAGTCGAGTTTCGGCGTGAAACCTGGAGCCGGCGCGTAGCCCCAGTGGTAGCGGAACAACGTGCGATCATCCATCCGTGGCGGTCGCACGATGCGGCCAGGGTTCAACATGTTGCCGGGGTCGAAAGCGTCCTTCACCGTCTCGAAGGCACGCACGATGCGTGGTCCAAACATGGCCTCATGAAATTCGCTGCGTGCCAGGCCGTCGCCGTGCTCGCCACTATGCGAGCCCTTGTACTCGCGTACCAGTGCGAAGCACTCTTCGGCCACCGCGCGCATGGTGGAGACATCCTTGGGGCTCTTCATATTCAGCACCGGCCGGACGTGCAGGCATCCAACTGAGGCGTGCGCGTACCAGGTGCCCTTGGTACCGTGCTTGTCGAACACTGCGTTGAGCCGTTCCGTGTAGTCGGCAAGGTCTTCCAGATCGACAGCACAGTCCTCGATGAACGAAACCGGCTTCGCGTCGCCCTTCATCGACATCATGATGTTGAGACCTGCCTCGCGCACCGCAGCAATGTCGTTCTGAAACAAGCTGTCGCTCGCGCGCACGACCGCGTTCGGGTACCCGAGATCGCCCATCATCTCTTCGAGCTCGTCCAGCCTGGCCGCCAACGGTGCATCTTCGTGGCCATGGAACTCGACGATCAGCAGCGAGTCGGGCTCGCCGATCAGCATCCGGTCGATGGTGGCGCGGAAAATCGGAATACCTCGGCCGAGATCGATCATCGTGCGATCGACCAGTTCCACCGCCTCGGGATCGAGCTGCACGATATGCTGTGCCGCCTCCATCGCGTTGCGAAAGCTGGGGAACTGGCAGATGCCCAACAGCTTGCGTGGCTTGATAGGCTGCAGCGCCAGCTCAATGGCGGCGGAGAAGGCGAGGGTGCCTTCCGATCCAACCAGCAGACGCGCCAGGTTCTCCTGACCGGCAAGACGCGCCACCGGTGTCAGTACCTCGATATTGTAGCCGCCCACGCGCCGCAACTGCGACGGAAACCGAGCCGCGATCTCTTCGGCCTCTGTCGCCCCGAGTACGCGCAATCGCTGGATCAGCTCGGAAATGCTGTGCGGCACGTCGGCGCCGATGTTGTCCGGCAGCAGGCCGAACTTGTGTTGTGTACCATCGGCAAGAATCGCATCGATCGCCCGCACATTGTCTGCCATCAGGCCGTAGCGGATCGACTTCGAACCACAGGAGTTGTTGCCCGCCATGCCGCCGATCGTGCATCGCGCATGAGTTGAAGGGTCGACCGGGAAGAACAGCCCGTGTTGGCGCAGCGCCGCGTTCAGGTGGGCCAGTACGACGCCCGGCTCCACCAGTGCGCTGCGCGCCTCAGGATCGACGTGCAGAATGCGGCGCAAGTACTTCGAACAATCGATCACCAACGCGCGGTTGACCGTCTGGCCGCACTGGCTGGTGCCGCCGCCGCGTGCCAGCACGGGCACACCCTCTTCTCGCGCGATCGCCATCGCGCCCGCGACATCGGCGATCTCCTCCGGCACGACCACGCCGATTGGCTGCACTTGGTAAATTGAGGCATCAGTGGCGTAGCGTCCGCGGTCGGCGCGACTGAACAGCACGTCGGCGCGAATTTCTTTGCGCAGGCGTTCGGCGAGGCGGGTACGAATGCCCGCGGCATGGTCCTGCTGACGCAGGGGCGAATCAGTGTCGTGCATGCCGCTGATTGTCTCCTGTCGCGCCTGCGACCACAATGCGCCGCATGACCCAGCACCACGCCGGCCGGCATTTCCTGCAAATCCCGGGACCTACAAATGTTCCCGACCGCGTCCTGCGCGCGATCGACAACCCCACGATCGACCACCGTGGGCCAGGCTTCGGCCAACTGGGTCTGGAAATCCTGACCAACCTTCGCGCGATCTTCCAGACCAGCGGCCCGGTCGTGATCTACCCCGCCTCCGGCACCGGCGCCTGGGAGGCCGCACTGACCAACACGCTATCACCCGGTGACTCGGTGTTGATGTGCCGCACCGGGTGGTTCGCCACGCTGTGGAACGAGATGGCGCAGCGGCTCGACCTCAAACCGATCTTCATCGACACGGACTGGCGGCGTGGCGCCGATGTGGACGCAATCGGCGCAGCGCTGACTGACGATAAAGCGCACAGCATCAAGGCGGTCTGCGTTGTGCACAATGAGACATCGACCGGGTGTGCATCGCGCATTGACGAGGTGCGACGTGCGATCGACGCGGCGCGCCATCCGGCGCTGCTGCTGGTGGATACCATTTCGTCGCTGGCCTCGATCGATTATCGGCACGATGAATGGGGCGTCGACGTGACGGTCGCTGGCTCGCAGAAGGGATTGATGTTGCCGCCTGGTCTGTCATTCAACGCGATCAGTGACAAGGCGCTGAAAGCGGCCGAAACCGCGAAGCTGCATCGCAGCTACTGGGATTGGCGGCCAATGTTGGAGGCGAACAAGACCGGTTACTTCCCTTACACACCGGGCACCAATCTGCTGTTCGGTCTGAATGAAGCGGTGAAAATGCTGCTGGAGGAAGGGCTGGCGAATGTCTTTGCGCGTCATGACCGTCACGCCGAAGCCACGCGCCGGGCAGTGCGCGCTTGGGGCCTCGAGATCCAATGTGCCGATCCGCGGCACTACTCATCGTCGCTGACAGCGGTGCGCGTGCCGGAGGGGCACAGCGCCGATGCGCTGCGTGCGACCATCCTCGAGAAGTGCAACATGAGCCTTGGCAACGGCCTCGGCATTCTGAAGGATCGCGTCTTCCGCATTGGCCATCTCGGCGACTTCGGTGACCTGCAACTGATCGGCACGCTTGGTGGTGTGGAGATCGGCCTGCGTGCGGCCGGCGTGCCGCATAAGCCAGGCGGCGTGCAGGCCGCAGTGGATTATCTTGCCGGCAACGCCTGAGCTGTCGCTCCTCTGGCCCATAGCGCTCGCTTGCGTCTATCGTTCTCCAGCAGCCAGCAGGGAGGACGAAATGATTGAAGTCTGGACCTGGCCGACGCCGAACGGTCACAAGGTGCACATCACGCTCGAGGAACTCGAGCTGCCCTACAAGGTGATCCCGGTGAACATAGGTAAGGGTGACCAATTCAAGCCGGAATTCCTGGCGATCACACCGAACCACCGGATTCCGGCGATCGTCGATCCCGACGGCCCAGGCGGCAAGCGACTTACCTTGTTCGAGTCAGCCGCAATCATGATCTACCTGTCCGAAAAGACCGGTGGCCAGTTGATCCCGCAGGATCCGGTCAGCCGCTACAAATGTCTCGAATGGATGATGTTTCAGATGGGTGGGATTGGGCCGATGTTTGGCCAGTACAACCACTTCGCGAATTATGCCGTCGAGAAGATTCCCTATGCGATTGAACGCTACACCAATGAGGTCGCACGGCTGCATCGCGCGCTGAACAAGCGACTGGCCGAGGCAACCTGGCTGGCCGGTGACGAATACAGCCTGGCTGACATCATCACGTTTCCATGGATTCGCAATCCCGAACGCCGCAACATCGACCTGGACGACTATCCGAATGTGAAGCGATGGCACGATGCGGTGGCAGCACGGCCGGCGGTACAACGCGGTGTTGCTGTGCTGCCCGAGTATCAGCGCAAAGGCGTGATGACCGATGCCGAACGCGAGATCATGTTCGGCAAGACACAGTTCGCTGTGCGATAGCTACGCCCGCCTCCCCCTCCCCTCGCGGGAGGAGGTTGGGGGGAGGGGGTGAGATATGATCGTTTCCTGCGATTGAATTGGCTCTTCTCCCCGCCGACTGACCAACCAGCACCCCAGTGACGATACGGCGAGTCCGATTAGCGTCAGAGCCGACAGACGCTCGCCCAGGAAAACCCAGGCCATGAGCGCGGCCGTGCCTGGGACCAGATAGAAGTTCGCGGTGGCGCGCGCTGCTGTTCCGTGCATCAGCATCAGGTAGTAGAGCGCCATCCCGCCCAGTGACACCGCGCCGGCATTCCAGGCAATCGCGCCAATCGCCTCGCCGTTCCACACGGCGTGTGGCGTCTCAAAGATTGCAGTGGCAGCGATGGCGGCAACCGCGGCAGCGAGCAACTGCACCGTCGTCCCCTCGACGATCGGCACGCCGCGGCAGAAGCGCCCGAAATACAGCGTCCCGGCGCACAGTGCGACCACCCCGCCGGCCGTCAGGATCAGGCCGTTGAGTTCCGCCGGGCTTCGCGCCGCTGCCAGACCGACAACAAGCACGACACCCCCGGCTCCCAGCAGCAGTCCCAGCCATTGCGTGGCGCGCAGGCGTTCTCCCAGCAGCGGCCAGGCGAGCAGCGCGGTCAGCAGTGGATTGAGCGTCTGTACCAACGCGATCGGTGCCGCAGCCGTACGGACCATGGCGTAGTGTGCCGTCATCAGCAGCGCGGTATTGGTCAGCACGCCGGCGACCGCACAATGGCCCCAGCGTCCGGCAAGCCCGCGCCAGGGCCGCCGCAGCAACAGAGCCAGGCCCAAGAGGACCGCCGCCGCCAGCACCAGCCGCACCGTGACGAACAGAAGCGGTGATAGAAACCGTAGGCCGGCACGCGCCGCGATGAAGGACGAGGCCCACAACAGGACGAAGCCGAAGGGAGCAAGGCGCAACATTCAGACGGCCAATAACACCGCCCGACGACACTCCATCAATCCACTGGTGGCTCGGAACGTGGCGCCACACGCCGGCGGCGGAAAGTTGAGTGGCGCCCAGGCGTCAGGCCGCGCAGCCAGTGCATGCCTGCGCCAGGGCAATGGCGAGATGACGCATTAGCTGCAGTGTAGTGCAGAACGCCGCGGCCTGGTGCTATGGCGGGGTTCGCCAGCCAGCGGCGAAAGAAATACGGTTAGGTTCACTACCCGGCTGCTCCTGCGATGGTAGGGCAGCAAATTCCGTCACAGCCGTATAACCTGCTTCGCTTTTCCCAAATGCAACCCTCAGTTAAGGTTGGTGGCGATAAGAGGCCGGCATGAGTGCCACCTTGAAGCAGCGAAGGCGAAGCAGCCGCCGATGACCGCGAGGATCCTGATCGTCGACGACGTCCCCGCCAACACTCGGCTGCTCGAGGCAAAGCTTTCGGCGGAGTACTATCAGGTCGCCAGCGCGAAGGATGGGTTCGAGGCGCTGCGCACGGCGCTGGACTGGCAGCCGGATCTCATCCTGCTCGACGTCATGATGCCAGGCATGGACGGCTTCGAGTGCTGTCGGCGTCTCAAACAGGACGCGACCACACTGCACATTCCCGTAGTCATGATCACCGCACTTGGCGAACCGTCAGAGCGGCTGCACGGTTTGGAGTCAGGAGCCGACGACTTCCTGACCAAGCCGGTAGAGTACGAGACCCTGATGGCCAGAGTGCGCAGCCTGGTCCGGCTCAAGCGGCTGCTCGATGAATGGCGGGCGCGCGGCGAGACTGCCCGAGCGATGGGGCTGACCAGCGAATGCGTCACGCCTCCGGCGGTCGCGGGCGCACGCGCACTGGTCGTGGACGACTGGGACCTCGGTGCCCAGACAATTCAGGACGCATTGGCGCGCGACGGGATTGTCGCTGACCGGGCGCGAACCGGCGCCGAGGCCTTGAAGCTGTCTGCTGCTGTTCCGTTCGACCTTATCGTGCTCAGTCTGTCGTTGATCGAGGAAGATCCGCTCAAGCTGGCGTCATCCCTGCGTGCGGCCGATCCCACGCGCGATACGCCAGTACTGCTGGTTGCCGAACCGGAGGAGCGCCGTACCATCCTGCGCGGCTTCGATCTCGGCGCGAATGACTGGCTGATGTTGCCTCTGGATGACAACGAGCTGCGCGCCCGCGCGCGCAACCAGATCAGGCGCAAATTCTACCAGGACCGGCTGCGCAGCGATCTCGGCACGGCGCTGGAGATGGCGCTGATCGATCCGCTCTCGGGCCTCTACAATCAACGTTACCTGATGCGGCACTTGCGCGGGCTCATGGAGACCGGTCCGAACCGTGACCTCGCGTTGCTGATGATCGACGTCGATCACTTCAAGGCGGTGAATGACGAGTACGGGCACGCCATCGGCGACAAGGCACTGCGCGCGGTCGCCGACGTATTGCGAGCGAACACGCGTGTCTTCGACTCAGTGGCGCGCTATGGCGGCGAGGAATTCGTCGTCGTCATGCCCGGCATCGGCCTGGAGGACGCGACAACGGCTGCCGAGAGACTTCGCGCAGCAATCGAGACGACAGGCTTTACCTGGGACGCGGTGGGGCGCTATCGCCTGACCGTCTCTATCGGGGTCGCCAGCAAAGGGGCATCGCCCGGCACACCGGAGGCACTGTTGCACGCCGCAGATCTCGCGCTGTATGCCGCGAAACGCGGTGGGCGCAACCGTGTCGAAATTGCCGCTCCTGTGGAGCCTGGGAGCGGTGGCGCTACTTGATCTTCCCTTCCCGAAACGGCACGTGCTTTCGCACGACTGGATCGTACTTCTTCAGCTCCAGCTTGCCGGTCTGGGTACGCGCGTTCTTCTTGGTGACATAGAAGAAGCCCGTATCAGCGCTGGAAACGAGCTTGATCTGGATCGTATTGGTCTTCGCCATCGCTGGGTCCTCTCGATCGACAGAACATGCGGTTCCAGCCCTCTGCGGTCAAGCGTGGTCATCGCGCGCCGCTGGCCGCGGAGATCTGTCCAGTCGTATTGATCGGCGGGAGCAGTGCGGCCGCATAGGCGGCTGGGTCGTGGATCAGAAGTCGGGCAACCTCAAGATCCGAGTCCCGCCCGATGGCCGCCGGACAGTAGTTGCGGATCGCCAGGGTTTCGGTGGGCTGCAGGGGTGCCCGCGCCGCACGGTGGATTTCAAGTGCCTGGTACATTGGTTGCTGCCCCTGCGCCAAGGCGGCAAGTTCAGCGCTCAGCGCTGCCTGCCCGAGGCTGGTGCAGACCTGCGGCAGAACACCCAAGCTCTGGATCGGCCAGCCGCGCGGCGCGAGGATTCGGCTCCAGGTGATGAAGAGCTCGCCGCCGTCAGGCAATGGCGCGATCGTCTGCACGAGCCCTTTGCCCAAAGTCGAGCTGCCCACCACGACGCCACGCCCGCGGTCGGCCAACGCGGCCGCCAGGACCTCTGCGGCACTTGCGGTGCGGCCATCCACGACAACGACGATCGGCATCCCGGGCACGAGTTCGCCGGCGCCGGATCGCCAGATGCGGTTTGCCTCCGGGTCCCGGCCAGCGGTGGTTGCGACAATCCCGGCCGGTAGCAGCGTGTCGGCCGCAGTAACCGCCTGTCGTAGCACACCGCCGCGATTGCCTCGCAGGTCCAGCACGATGCCTGCCGGGGTATGTAGATTGGCAAGACCCTGCTCGATCGCTCGGGCGAGGTGGGTATCGGTTGAATGATTGAAAGCTGTCACCTGGATGACCAACACCTCGGCGAGACGCTGCGTGAATACGGTCTCGGGCGGCACCAGAGCACGCTCTAGGTTCGCGTTGTGCCGGCGCCCGTCGCGGCTCCGCCATGTCAGGGTGACGCTGGTGGCCTCTGGTCCGGCGATCGAGGTCATGACGGTGACAGCGTCCTTGCCCTGCGTTGTTTCGCCATCCACCGCCAGGATCACATCGCCTGGTCGAATGCCGGCGAGTGCCGCTGGGCCATCCGCGACAGCTTCCGCCACTACGATTGCGGAGCCGCGCCGGATAAGGCGTAGGCCAGCGCCGGCCTGGCCGACGCGCCGTTCGCGATCCTCACTCGCATCACTCGGCGGCACGTAACGGGAGTAGGGGTCCAAATGGTTAAAGAGTTCGTCGAAGAAGCTCTGAATCACGCCCTGGCTGCCAGCTCGCAGCACAAGCGGGGAACTCTGAGCCGCTGTCAGTGCAAACTGCGCCGCGATGGCCGCCCAGCCGCCGATATCGGTGTCCGGTGGTGACGGCAACAGTGCGATGACCCGATCACGTGCCATCAGCCGGAGCTTGCCGTCGCGCGCCTCCGCGGCCAGCTCGGGGTCCAGCGCGGTCAGGCCCCGAAGGCCCCAGATGGTGATCTGCGGCACCGCAACGGGTTCCAGCGTGCGCGGCGCCACGAAGGTCAGCGCGGTGGCGTAGACATTGCCGACTAGCGCCGCATCAAACGTTGGCAACGCAGCTCCCCGCTGGGCTTCCGCGGGAACGACGAGCAGCAGAACGAACAGCGCACCGACGCGGATCACCGTGGTCTCCGCGGTGCACCCTTCCGCTGTTTGCCCCGTTGAGGCTCGGGCATACCTTGCTGTATATGGAACACCAGCCCTCCAGTAACGGGGCTGGCCTCGGCCAACTGCACCTCGACCTCCTGCGCCAGCTGAAACGCAAGATGCGTCCGGCGTCCTTTCAGCGCTTGCTCCCTTTCATCGTACTGCCACGCATCGACCGGCAGCGACCGCAGCGGCACCAGACCGCTGGCGCCGCTTTCCGCGACTGTGACGAAAAGGCCGAAGCGCGTCACACCTGAAATTCGTGCTGCGAAATTCTCGCCAACTTTATCTGCCATATATGCAGCAAGGTAACGGTCGATCGCGTCACGTTCTGCCAGCTGCGCACGGCGCTCAGTCATCGTGATTTGTTGCGCCGTACTTGGTAACTTTTCAGTTTCGTCTGCGCTCAGCGCGCCGGTGCCGAGATGCAGTCCCCGGATCAGCGCGCGGTGCACCATAAGATCGGCGTAGCGGCGGATTGGACTGGTGAAATGCGCATAGCGTGGCAGCGCGAGGCCGAAATGGCCGATATTGTCCCGACTGTACTCGGCCTGCGACTGGCTGCGCAGCATAACCTCATTGACCAGTGGCGCTTCCGGCGTATCAGCAACACGGCGCAGCACACGGTCCAGATCCCGCGGGTGCACCTGGTCGCCGGGCGGCAGCGAGACGCCGAGCCCGTGCAGAAAGCTTCGCAGCGATGCAAGCTTTTCCTTCGAAGGCGGCGCGTGCACTCGGTACACCACAGGCTGGTGCCGCTGTTCCAATTCCTCGGCGGCAGCGACATTGGCCAGCACCATGAACTCTTCGATGAGCCGATGGCTGTCCAGACGCGGACGCGGAGCGACGCTGCGCACGGTGCCATCCTCATTGAGCACTACCCGGCGCTCCGGCAGGTCTAGATCGAGGCTGCCGCGCGCCTGCCGCGCAGCAAACAGGGCATGAAACGCCGCGTAGAGATGGCTGTATCTGCGCGCGCCTGAGTCGTGTTCGCGCTGTACCTCATCGTAAGTCAGTCGCGCCGCACTTCGCATCAGGCCGCGGCCGAACCGGTGGCCGATCTTTTGCCCTTTGGCATCGATCCGCAGTTCAACGAACAGGCATCCACGGTCCTCGCTTGGCCGCAGGCTGCACCAGCCGTTGGACAACGGCTCGGGCAGCATAGGTACGACCCGATCCGGGAAATACACGCTGTTGCCACGGATCGAGGCCGTGTGGTCGAGAGCGGATCCGGCTCGCACGTAGTGGGCGACGTCGGCAATCGCCACGATCAGGCGAAAGCCCGTCCCATCCGGTTCCGCATGTACTGCATCGTCAAAGTCGCGCGCGTCATCGCCATCGATGGTGACCAGAGGGATGTCGCGCAGATCATCGCGGCGCCCCAGTGGTACGGCGCGGGCGTGTCGCGCCTCGTCGACGGCTGCGGGCGGAAACTCGTGCGGAATGTCGTGCGTGTGGATGATGATCAGGCTGACCGCACGGGCATCGCTTATCGGGCCGAGGCGCTGGACGATGCGCGCCGGCCTCAGGCCGAGATGGCGGTGGTGTGGCAAGGCTTCAGCGAGGACTATCTCGCCCTGGTGCGCCCCACCGTCCTCCCCCGGCGGCACCAGCCATTCCGCCTTGGCGCGGCGGTTGGTGGGGACAATGCGTCCACCACCGTGCGCGTGGCGGTGATAGACACCCAGAATGCGGCCTGGTGTTTCGGCGATCCGGCGGATAGTGCGTCCTTCATAGCGATCGCGTCCGACGGGCTTCAGTCTGGCAAGCACTCGCTCGCCAGGAGCCAGCGCCGGGCGTCCGCGCGGCTCGGCGGCCATGAAGATGACAGGCGCAGGGCCATCAGCGGCATCCCAGCTGGCGGGTCGGGCGATGGCATCTCCATCCTCATCCGTTCCGGTAATGATGAGAACCGTGGTCTCGGGCAGGCGCGTTGGCGGCCGCCCCGGTTCCCGCGTTCGTGCCGTCTTATTGCCGCTGCGCGGCCGGCTTGCTCGCACGCGCTGGCGCCTTCTTCTTCCGCGAGGCTTTGCCAGCCGTCTTGCTGGCGGCGCGCTTGGGTTTCGCCTTGCGCCGTTTGGCCGCCGGGGTCTCTGCCTTCTTGCGCGGCGCAGGTTCGGGCGCCGTCGCTGCGGCGGCCTGCTTTTTGTCTGCCGCCGCACCGCGCCCCCGCCGCCCGGCTCCGCGCGGACGCAATTGTTTTCCCTTCTCGGCCAGGAGTGCCACTGCCTGGTCCAGCGTTACATCCTCCATCATCACACCACGTGACAGGTTGGCCACCGTCTTGCCATGCTGCACGTAGGGACCGAAGCGGCCCTTGCGCACCGCGACGAGTTCCTTGTCCGCCGGATGATGGCCCAGCGTGCGTATGCTCGCCATTTTGCGGGCGATCAGGTCCACAGCCCGGTTGATCCCAACTGACAGCACGTCGTCATCGCGATCGAGCGAGCCATAGATCGCGCCCATGCGCACGTACGGTCCGAAGCGCCCGATCCCGACCTGGATCATCTCTCCGGTCTCCGGATGGCGACCGACGTCACGCGGCAGCGACAGCAGACCGATCGCCTGTTCGAGCGTCAGTTGCTCGCCGTCGATGCCCCGCGGCAGTGTGGTTCGGCGTGGCTTTGGTGCCTTCTTTCCCCCCCGGATCTGGCGCCCGGGGGCAGGCTTTTCCTCGCCGTTCTCACCCAGCTGCACGTACAATCCGTAAGGCCCCCGGCGAACGGTAATTTCTTCACCGGTGTCCGGGTGCTCCCCGAGAGCGCGCATGCCCTCTTTGAGGGTTTCGCCCTGGTCCTCGCCGGTCTCGATCGCGAGGCGCCGGGTGTACTGGCAGTTCGGATAGTTGGAGCAGCCGATGAAGCTGCCGTAGCGCCCGAGCTTCAGGCCGAGGCGGCCGTTGTCGCAGGCCGGGCAGGCGCGTGGATCCGATCCATCCGCGCGTGGCGGAAAGAAATGCGGCCCCAGGTCCTCGTCCAGCGCGGCGATCACGTCGCTGATCTTGAGGTCCTTGGTCTGATCGACTGCGTGAGAGAACTCCTCCCAGAAGGCGCGCAACATCGCCCGCCATTCGACGGTGCCCCCAGCGATGTCGTCCAGCTTCTCCTCCATCGAGGCGGTGAAGCCGGTATCGACGTAGTGCTCGAAGAAGCTGATCAGGAACGCGGTGACCAGGCGGCCACGGTCCTCGGGGAGGAACCGGCGCTTCTCCAACCGGACGTAACTGCGATCCTGCAGCACAGAGAGGATCGATGCATAGGTGGAAGGCCGGCCAATTCCCAGTTCTTCCAGCTTTTTCACAAGGCTCGCTTCCGAGTAGCGCGGCGGCGGCTGGGTGAAATGCTGGGTCGCCGCCACCTCGCCGAGGCGCAGCGGGTCGCGTTCCGCCATGGGCGGCAGCATGCGGCCCTCTTCCTCCTCGGCCGCATCGTCGGTGTCCTCGCGGTACAGCTTGAGGAACCCATCGAAGGCGACGACCGAGCCGGTGGCGCGCAGGGTGGTGCCCTTGCCGTCGGTCACATCGACGCTGACTTGGTCGAGTTCCGCCGACTGCATCTGCGACGCGACCGCCCGCTTCCAGATCAGCTCGTATAGCCGACGTTGGTCGGCGGTCACGTATCGTGCCACGCTGTCCGGCGTGCGCGAGACATCGGTTGGTCGGATCGCTTCGTGCGCCTCCTGGGCGTTCTTGATCCGGCTCTGGTACTCTCGCGGTGCAGCCGGCAGATAATTGCTGCCGTAGGTGGAATCGACATGCTCGCGGATCGCGGTGACTGCCTCGCGTGCCATCTGCACGCCGTCGGTCCGCATATAGGTGATCAGGCCAGTGGCCTCGCCGTCGATATCCACGCCCTCGTACAGCTGCTGTGCCAGCCGCATGGTCTGCTGTGCACCGAAGCCAAGTTTTCGCGAGGCCTCCTGTTGCAGTGTCGAGGTGGTGAACGGCGCATACGGATTGCGCCGGACGCGCTTCTTTTCGACCGAGGCGACGTGGAACCGCCCTTCCTCCACGCGGCGCTTGGCGCGCATCGCCGTAGTCTCATCAGGCAGGTCGAACTGTTCGAGCTTTCTGCCCTCGAGATGCGTCAACCGTGCGTTGAATGGTGCGCCGGCCGGGGTCGTGAAGCCGGCCTCCACGGTCCAGTATTCGCGGGCGCGGAATGCCTCGATCTCGGCTTCACGCTCACAGATCAGCCGCAGCGCAACGGACTGCACCCGCCCGGCCGATCGGCTGCCGGGCAGCTTGCGCCACAGCACCGGTGAAAGGGTGAACCCCACCAGATAGTCCAGCGCGCGACGCGCCAGATACGCCTCGATCAGCGGCTGGTCGAGGTCGCGCGGGGCCGCCATCGCGGCGCGGACGGCGCTGCGGGTGATCTCATTGAAGGTGATACGACGGACCTTGACGCCCTTTAGGGCTTTCTTTTCAGCGAGCATCGCCTGCACGTGCCAGGAGATCGCCTCGCCTTCGCGATCGGGGTCGGTAGCGAGATAAAGGTTTTCGGCCCCCTTCAGCGCCTTCGCGATGGCACCGACCTGCTTTTCGCCGCGCGCATCCGACGTCCAGTCCATGGCGAAGTCTTGGTCGGGACGCACCGATCCATCCTTCGGTGGCAGATCGCGCACATGGCCCAGGCTCGCCAGCACGGTGAAGCCGCCACCGAGGTAGCGGTTGATCGTCTTGGCCTTGGCAGGAGATTCGACGACGACGACGTCCGACATTGGGTTCCTTGGGCTAGCCTAAAATCCGGGTTCAGGCAGCAGTGCCACCTGGCTTCCTGGCAGGGTCTCGATTCGACCGGCAAGCTCCAGTTCGAGCAGCACCGCCATGACGGCGGCGGCAGAGAACTGGCAGCGCCTTACGACCTCGTCAACGGCTGTTGGAGAAGTACCAAGCAATTCAATGACTTGCGATCGCGCTCTCGGAAGGTCCAGGGGGTTTTCCGGCGGCTCCTCCCAGTCCGTGGCAGCCTCGGAGAGCCCCGGATTCTCCCGGGCGAACAGCGGATCCCTGGCCAGCCCCTGGCGTGTCGGGTGGTCCGGCAGATTGTCCAAGACGTCCTGAGCGGTCTCCGTCAGATGCGCGCCCTGACGGATCAGGTCGTTGGCGCCGCGCGAGCGGGGATCGAGCGGCGATCCTGGCACGGCGAACAGTTCGCGTCCGGCGTCCTGCGCGATCCTTGCCGTGATCAGGCTACCGGAGCGCAGCGCTGCCTCCACCACGATGACGCCCAGTGCCAGGCCGGCGATGATCCGGTTGCGACGGGGGAAGTGGCGCGCCTGCGGTGCCGTACCAAGCGGTGCTTCGGTGACCACGGCGCCGGCTTCGGCGATACGGCGCTGCAGATCGGCGTGCTCAGGCGGGTAGGGGACATCCAGGCCGCCAGCCACCGCCGCGACAGTTCGGCCTGCGAGCAGTGCGCCAGTGTGCGCCGCTGCATCGATGCCGCGCGCCAAACCGGAGACGACCACCAGGTTATGCGCCAGTTCCGCTGCCAAATTCTCCGCTACCCGCTGGCCGTTGGCCGAGGCATTGCGCCCCCCCACCAGGGCAACGGAGCGGTCGGTCAGCGCTGAGGGGTCCCCCAGCACCGTGATCGCGGCGGGTGCGTCGTCTAACAGCGCCAGCAGCGGGGGATAGCCTAGCTCGCCGAAGAAGAGTGCCCGAGCGCCGCGGCGCTCGATGTCATGCAGTTCGCGCTCAGTTTCGTCCACAGTGGGAACGCTTGGCGCGGACGCCCGGCCGCCGGCACTGGCGAGCCGCGGCAGGGCGTCCAACGCCGCCGCGGCTGATCCATAGCGCGCGATCAACCGCCGATACGCTACCGGGCCCACGCCCTCGGCACGCGCCAGTCGCAGCCGGTCCGTGGCATCGGCTGAGGTCCGTTCGTGGTGCTCATGCCTTCTGGCCAATGCGGGGCTCAATACCTGCGATCAGGCGGCGGATGTTCGTATGATGTCGGACGAACACCACCACAGCGATTGCCAACGCAAGCTTAACGACGGTCGCATCGGCCAGCAGCGCGGCGAAGACCGGGGCAAGTGCGAAGGAAACCAGCGCCGCGAGGGAAGAAATTCGGCTAAGACCTGCCATGATCAACCATACGGCTCCGGCGCAAAGGCCCACGGGCCATGCGGCCGCGATCAACACGCCATAGGAGGTGGCCACTGTCTTGCCCCCTTTGAAGCTGAGCCAAAGCGGGAATGCGTGCCCGAGCACAGCGCCGATGCCGGCCGCCAGCAAAGCATCGCCTGGTCCAAATTGTACGGCGAGCAGGACGGCGACGGCGCCTTTCAGCCCATCCAACAGCAGCGTGGCTGCCGCGAGCGTCTTATTGCCCGTGCGCAGGACGTTGGTCGCACCGATATTGCCCGAACCGATGCGGCGGATGTCTCCCAGGCCTGCCAAGCGGGTGAGAACGAGCCCAAATGGAATCGAGCCGAGCAGGTAGCCAAGCAGGAAGGCGCCGATGACCAGCATCTAGCCGAACACCCGCCGGCCGGCTTTCCATGTCCCCAGCACAACGCCCTCCAGTGCACGCCCGTCGAACGGAGTGTTCTGGGCCTTGCCGGGCAGCCGGCCGGCTTCGACCTGCCAGATGCGCTCGGGGTTAAACAGACACAGATCCGCCGGCAGGCCTTTGCCGATACGTCCGGCTTCGACCCCGAGCAACCGCGCCGGCCTGGCCGTCAGCAGCTCGATCGCCTGACCGAGCGAGATTGCGCCGCCGTGCACTTGCGCCAGGGTGATGCTCAGCAGCGTCGCCAATCCTGTGCCACCGGGTGTTGCCTGGGCGAACGGTTGGCGCTTGTCGTCCGCATCGCGCGGCTGGTGGTCCGATGCAATGGCATCGATCGTGCCATCGGCGAGTGCTGCCACCACTGCCAGCCGGTCGGCATCCTTGCGCAGGGGCGGCGACAACTTGGCGTAGGTCCGGAAGTCACCGATCGCCGTCTCATTCAGGTCAAAATACGGCGGCGCCGTGTCGCAGGTCACGTTGATGCCGTCCGCTTTCGCCTGGCGGATGAGTTGGAGCGCTTCTGCCGTGGAGACATGCGCGAAGTGGACCGCCCCGCCGGTCAGCGCCGCCAACTGGATATCCCGCGCAACCAGAATCACCTCGGCTGCCGCGGGAATGCCGGGGAGGCCGAGTCGCGTTGCCAGTTCGCCTTCGGTCGCCGCGCCACCATCGGCGAGCGATGGTTCTTCCGGGTGTTGCACGATCCGCGCGCCGAAACCCTTGGCATAGGACAGTGCCAATCGCATCAGGCGCGCCGACCCGAGCGCGCGGCTACCGTCTGTGAACGCGATGGCACCCGCTTCGGCGAGCAGCCCGAGTTCGGCGAGCTCCTCGCCACGGCACCCGACGGTGACCGCGCCGTATGGCAGGATTGTCAGGCTGCCCGTCTCATCGCCGCGCGCGCGCAGCAGCCGGACCAGCGCCGGGTCGTCAATCGCGGGAAGGGTGTCCGGGAGTGCGGCGAGGGTGGTTATGCCGCCGGCGGCTGCGGCTTCCGCCGCTGAGGCGATCGTCTCGCGATACTCGTAGCCAGGCTCGCCGAGCGCAGCGCGCATATCGACCAGGCCTGGACAGAGGACCGCACCCTGTTCCGCCACCACTGCCGCGTCATCTGGTCGGCCGAGACTTGGACCAAAGTCGGCGATGCGCCCGTCGCGTAGCAAGAGATCCCCATGCAGATCCAGGCCGGAGACAGGGTCGAGCAGACGGACGAATGAGAACAGCACGTCGCGCACGGTCAGAATTCATTCCGCCCGTGCCCGCGCGACAGCGTGTCCAGCACGGCCATACGCACGGCGACGCCCATTTCCACTTGCTCTCGGATCACACTGCGATGTGGGTCGTCCGCCACAGCGCTATCGATCTCCACGCCGCGATTCATCGGTCCAGGATGCATGACCAATGCGTCCGGTTTCGCTGCCGCCAATTTCGCCGCGTTGAGACCGAAAAAGCGGAAATATTCACGCGCACTAGGCACCAACCCACGCTGCATGCGCTCGCGCTGCAGGCGCAGCATCATGACGATGTCAGCGCCGGCCAGCCCGCGCTCCATGTCATGGAACACCTCAACCCCAAGCCTTTCTGCTTCCGTCGGCATCAGTGTCGGCGGTCCGACCACACGCACGCGGCTGCCCATTGTGGTCAGCAGATGAATGTTCGATCGCGCCACTCGCGAATGCAGCACATCGCCGCAAATGGCGACGATGAGACCTTCTAGCCGCCCTTTGCGCCGCCGGATCGTCAGCGCGTCGAGCAGCGCCTGGGTCGGATGCTCATGCGTCCCATCGCCTGCATTGATCACCGCTGCATCCACCTTCTGCGCGAGCAGATTCGGTGCGCCGGACTGATCATGCCGCACCACCAGCAGGTCGCAGTGCATCGCATTCAGCGTCGCAGCGGTGTCCAACAGCGTCTCGCCCTTGTTCACCGAGGAGGTGGAGACCGACATGTTGATCACGTCCGCGCCGAGCCGCTTGCCGGCGAGCTCGAAGCTGGTGCGGGTGCGGGTCGAATCCTCGAAGAATAGGTTGATCAGCGTGCGACCGCGCAGCAGGTCGCGCTGCGTCTTGCCGGATCGGTTGAGCAGCACGTAGCTCTCCGCCAGGTCGAGCAGGTGGCCGATCTCGGGCGGATACAGTCCCTCGATCGCCAGCAGGTGCTTTTGCCGGTACGACACGACCCTAGGTCGCAGAAACTCACGCGACCCGTCAATGTTGCGCAGCTTCTATTGGACGGTGCCGGTGGTTCGCCAGAAGTTGCCAAGACGTTTGCTGTCGGGAACGCCGTATCCACCAGCCGCCATGGCCAGCGTCTCGACATCCTCGATGTTCACCATGAGATCGGCCGACCCGCCGCAGTCGGCTCCATCATTGCTGCTGCGCTCGCCGGACCAATGGACGCGATAGGCAAACGTCGAGCGTGGTTCGCGTGCCTCAATGATGACGCTGCCGCCGTTGGCGTGCATGGCACGAACGTCGAGCACGCAGGCAACGCCAGGGCTGTTATCTGCAGGGATAGCCGCGATGCGCGCGTGCATGTCCCGCGACATCCCGTCCAGTGGATCAAATGCGACGATGTCGCCCACCTTCGGTCCTAGTTCGCCGACTTGGTGGATCAATCCGATGGTGCCGACCATGCCCGCCAGTCCCACCGCCGCTATGCTGAGAAGTACAGTGCCTGCCCCGCTGGATTTGGTGTCATTTGCACGCATGGCTCAATCCCAACCTGCCACCATGTACTTTCCGAGGTGGTGGTTCATATTCGATGAAGTTTGGTACGAATTTGAATCCGGAAATCCCCGTATCCAAAAGAAAAAAATGGCGGCGCAAAGCGCCGCCGAGGGTATGGGGAGGAGTCCAAGAGAGAGGAGAGAATGGATCAGCGATCCACCAACCTCACAGCCGCCAGATTGCGCCTGCGCATCACCGCGCGCATTGATTCAGATCAAACGCCGCGAATTTTTAAGCTCAGCTGACTGCCGCCAACCTGGCCAAGGCCTCCTCCTTACCAAGCGCCGCCAGCGTGGAGTCGATCCCAGGGCTGGCCGTGCTGCCGGTTAGCGCCGCGCGCAACGGCTGGGCAACCTGTCCCAGCTTGCGCCCGCTGGCGTCCGCAAAGGCGCGCAGGGCTGCGTCTATCGAAGAAGGCGTAAAGTCGGTCGCGGCGATCGCATCGGCCACATCACGCAGCATGAGCCGCGCCTCGGGGGTCAGCAGTGAGGCAGCTTTGGGCTCCATCGGCAGTGGCAGCGGCCGGGCCAGGAATGCCGCGGCATCTGCCAACTCGACCACGGTCTTCGCGCGCTGTTTCAGCTGGGGCATCAGCGCGCGGATGCGCTCAGCCGCCTTGCTGCCCAGCGCCAGGTCTGTGCGGTGCGCCAGGCGCTCCAGGACCTCGCGTGTCAGACCTTCATCGTCGGCGTGCCGGATATAGATGCCGTTGAGATTGGTGAGCTTGGCATAGTCCATCCGGCTCGGCGCGCGCCCGACGCCGTCGAGGTCGAACAGGCGGATCGCTTCTGCGCGGTCTAGCACCTCTGCGTCGCCATGACCCCAGCCAAGCCGCAGCAGGTAATTGCAGAGCGCTTCCGGCAGATAGCCCTGTTCGCGGAACTCCAGCGCCGACACGGCGCCGTGCCGCTTCGACAGCTTGGCGCCGTCGGCACCGTGGATCAGCGGGATGTGGGCGAAGCGCGGCAGTTCCCAGCCCATGGCCTGATAGATCTGCACTTGGCGGAAGGTGTTGGTCAGGTGGTCATCGCCGCGGATGACGTGGCTGATCGCCATGTCGTGGTC
>JBKPOG010000108.1:0-4744 GCA_046732975.1 Pseudomonadota bacterium | reverse complement strand
CCTCGTGCCTGCTGATGCGCTGCAGATCTTCGAGGAACTCGCGCGTGCCGATGCCTCGGTCGCGTGGTGTGTTTGGAATGGCAACACGCATTGGACGGCTGCGCAGCTCTCGCCGCAGGTCGCCGCCACCATCTATGCCGGTCCGCATGTAATCACGGCCAACAGCACGCGTTCATCGGGGCAGGCGCACGTGGTTTCCGGCGGATACCGCGTGAGTGGCCGCTGGTCGCTGGTCAGCGGCTGCGAGCTAGCTGCGTGGATGGTGCTGCTATGCGTGGTCCACGCAGACGACAAACCGCGCGTGACCACCGCGGGCGCCCCGGAGATCCGCTTCATGCTGCTGCCGGTCGGTAACTGCGAGATCATCGATACGTGGACGGTGGGCGGCTTGCGTGGCACCGGCAGCCATGACGTGGCGGTGAACAATGTGTTCGTGCCGGAGGACTACGGGTCGGGCTTCTTTGATCCATATGTCCTGCCCGAGCCCCGCTACCGCCTGCCACCATTCTCCCGGGCCATCTCTGGCCCTGGCGCCATGGCGCTTGGCATTGCCCGCACGGCGAGCGACAGCTTCTGCGAAATTGCCGGTGCCAAAATGCCCGAACGGACGATGCAGCTGCTGCGCCACAATCATGGTGCGCAGGTGCGCATGTCACAGGCAGAATCGCTGGTGCAGTCCGCGCGACTGTTCCTGTTCGATAGGATGGATCGGTTGTGGCGAGCGCTGTTGTCGACCGGTGAAGCCACGCTGCAGGATCGCGCCCAGGTTAGGCTTGCCGCCTCGCATGCAGTTGCCAGCGCTGTACAGGCGGTCGACTTGCTGTATGTCGGCGCGGGCGCGAATTCGCTTTACGTTCAGTGTCCGCTGGAACGG
The DNA here is from genome assembly GCA_046732975.1 of Pseudomonadota bacterium. Taxonomy (GTDB): domain Bacteria; phylum Pseudomonadota; class Alphaproteobacteria; order Acetobacterales; family Acetobacteraceae; genus JAMXLO01. The sequence continues at coordinate 3,870 of JBKPOG010000108.1, read as the reverse complement.
GCGTTCCGCGATGTGCATGCGATAACGTTGCACATCGGCGTGCACCCGCGAGTGCTGGAAAGTACGGGACGAGTGCTGCTGGGGTTGGAGCCGGATACGACGTTACTTTAGGCGAGATCCCACATCCCTTCTATGCTGTCCTGTGGCGTTCGCGCAGGAACTGAAAGAACTCCAGACCTTCACGCAACCGGCGCTTCATCATTTGCGGGCTGCGCACCATCTCGCCGACGATGGCGGCGATCTTCGGCGCGCGGAAATAGAAGCGCTTATAGAACGTCTCGACATTGTCGAAAATCTCGGTATGCGAGAGATGCGGATAAGCCAGCGGCGCGATCTGGATGCCATGCTCGTCTACCAACTCCGCATGGGCAGCATCCAGCCAGCCGTTCTCCACAGCCTGCCGATGTAGGTACGTCCCGGGGTACGGTGCCGCCAATGACACCTGAATGGTATGCGGATTGATCTCGGTGGCGAAGCGGATCGTCTCCTCGATCGTCTCCTTCGTCTCGCCCGGCAGGCCGAGAATGAATGTGCCGTGGATCTTGATACCAAGCTCATGACAATCGCGGGTGAAGCGCTTCGCCACCTCGATGCGCATGCCCTTCTTGATGTTATGCAGGATCTGCTGATTGCCGCTCTCATAGCCGACCAGCAACAGCCGCAGCCCATTGTCCTTCAAAACCTTCAACGTCTCGCGTGGCACGTTCGCCTTGGCATTGCACGACCAGGTCACGCCCAGCTTGCCCAGTTCGCGCGCAATAGCCTCGGCGCGTGGCAGGTTGTCAGTGAAGGTGTCATCGTCGAAGAAGAATTCTCGAACCTGGGGAAAATAGCGCTGCGCTAGCGCGATCTCTTCCGCTACGTGTCCAGGCGATCGAACACGGTAGCGGTGGCCGCCCACTGTCTGGGGCCACAGGCAAAAGGTGCATCGCGACTTGCAGCCACGGCCGGTATACAGCGACAGGTATGGATGCAGCAGATAACCGATAAAGTAGTCCTCGATCCGCAGGTCCCGCTTGTAGACCTCGGTGACGAACGGCAGGGAATCCATGTCCTCAAGGATCACGCGGTCCTGGTTGTGCACGATGCGGCCCGCATCGTCGCGATATGAAATGCCATCGACCGACGCCCAATCGCGTCCTTCCGCGATTTCCTTCACCGTGAAGTCGAATTCGTTGCGTGCGACGAAGTCGATCGGCGCACCCTGGCGCAGGCTTTCGTCCGGCTGCACCGCCACCTTGGCCCCGACGAACCCGATCTTCAGTGATGGATTGGCCTCTTTCAGTGCCGCGGCCACGTTCACATCGGATCCGAAGGAAGGGGTCGACGTGTGGATGATGGCCAGTTCGTAGTCGCGTGCCTGCGCGGTGACCGAATCGAGGCCGACGTGCGCGGGTGGCGCGTCGATCAGCTTGCTGCCGGGCACCAATGCAGCGGGTTGCGCCAGCCAGGTTGGATACCAGAAGCTGCGGATCTCGCGCCGCGCCTGATAGCGTGAGCCGGCGCCGCCATCGAACCCGTCGAAGGAGGGCGGGTGCAGGAACAGCGTCTTCATCATCGCGGGTTGAACCCCTCTGCTTGCATCGTGTGTCCGCGCCAGTCGACATGGCGGCCGGCATAGCTCGCGATCATCACGCCGACCGACATAAGCTCGCGGACCGGCAGAAGCCAGAGCGGCGACCGCTTGGCAAGACCTTGACCAGCGTGGTTGGGGCCCGGACGGAGCGCCCTGTCAGTGGCAAGCGCTATCAGCCCCCGCAGGATCCAGGCCGCGGCGAACCATGCGATCGACCATGCCGCCCCGTCTGCCAGCAGGACCGCCAGCACCGCCCAGGCGATCGGATATTGCAATACCGAGGCGGCGAATTGCGCCGGCTCCAGAGCACGGATCGTACGGGCCCAGCGCAATTCGTGCCGCCACAACGCCTTGACCGTGGCCTCGGACACCGTCGTGGTCGGCACTGTATCCGCGAGCACTACGTTCAGCCCGAGGCGCTGGACCAGCCGCCCGAGCACGTTGTCGTCAGCCAAATGGTCCACCAAGGACGCAAGCCCGCCGACCCGAGCGAGAGTCTCCCGGGTAAGCGCCATGGTCGCACCCAGACAGTCCTGTCGTCCCAAGGAACGCGCGAGCAATGCGCCGGGCAGGAAGTAGTGGTTGATCTGCGCAGCGCCCAGTGTGGCCACGCCTGATGCCGGAAACCCGGTATAGATCGTCGTCACCAGCCCCACGCCTGGGAGAGCCAGGGCGCCCGCCAGCTGCCGCAGCCAGCCGGGCGCCACATGCACATCCGAATCTGCGATTACCAGAACGTCATGTTTCGCCGCCGGCAGCATGTTCATGAGATTGCCCACCTTGCGGTTTGGCCCGTGGATTGTTTCGTCCACGACGACGGCCAAGTCGCGACCGGGGAACCGAGATCGCAGTCGCTGCACCACAGGCAGTGCGGCATCGTCCTGCCGGCTGACGCCGAATACTACCTGCAATGGCGCCGGGTAGTCCTGGACACAGACGCTCTCCAACGCCTGCTCCAGCAATGGCTCGTCGCCGTGCAGCGGTTTCAATACTGTGACTGGCGGTGGATCGTGCAACTCGGACTGTCGCGCGTGGCGCATGAACCGTCGCACTGCCAACCATCCACTCATCGCCTGAGCCAGGCCTACCCCCGACAACAGCGCCGCGGTGCAGGCAGCTATCATCGTTCCGCGCGGCCCTGGTGCCTCACCATCCGGTGGTGCCGCAAGCGCGGCGCTGAGGCAAGACGCTTGCGCCGCTCGCGGCGGTGAGGCAGACCGGACCAGCGCGGCGCCTGTAGCTCAACTGGTCAGAGCGGGCGGCTCATAACCGCTTGGTTGCAGGTTCGAGTCCTGCCGGGCGCATCAAGCTGTGCGGTCACGAGGCGGTACAGTGGGCACGAAACGGTGAAATGAGACAAGCGTCAGCTTGCCGGCTTGCAGCTTGCTGTCCATTCCGCGTAATGAATGACTGATGACACGATGCTTCGCTCACACCGGCCCCTGCGATATGGTTGTCCAATGTCGCCCCTTGCCATAATAGCTGGTCGTCAACTGAAAACTGCGCTTCCTGGCTACTTACGGAGCAATGCTGTCGGTCAGACATGCTCCCGAACCCGGACCATGTGCAAGTGGTGCCGGAGCAAGCTGGGCAGGTGGAAAGAACCTGGGTTCCGGGCAGCGCTGTCATCCCCCAGAAATGACTGCACGCTACTTGAGGCTTTGGGCCCGCAGGTGTCATATTGATACCGAGTAGCCGATGTGATCGAATTAGTTCGTCACAGCCACATCTTGAATTCAAGTGAGCCAAACGCATTCGATGCAGATTGATCGCTACGATTGAAGGGTGGATCCAAGCCTAGGCTCGTGTCGAGCGCTTGATGACTTTAGCTGGGAGGAAGTGAAATGGCGAACCCTGGACCGAGCTGGCACGTCGTTGGAACCGGTGATTTCAACAGCGACGGCCATTCGGACATTCTTTGGCAGAATGATAATGGCACACCCGCGATTTGGCTGATGAATGGCCTCAACTTCATCGGGGGCGGAGGCCTGCCAAATCCTGGACCGAGCTGGCAGGTCGCTGGGAGGCTGTGTCGCGGAATTGGTAGAAATTGGTGTAGTGGCATCTCCGGCGGACCAAGGTTATCGCGTCAGGCAGCAAGGTCAATGCACTGAAGGGTTGGCTCCTCTGCCAACGTTTGCCATCCGTCCACTTTGCGCATGGTGATCTGACCAGAAGCAAGCAGCGCCCAGAACAGCATGGCTGCCGTCTCCGCTGAAGGCAGCACCGTCTGGGTCTTTATACGACGTTTGAACTCCTCATGCAGCCTTTCCACCGCGTTCGTCGTGCGTGCC
>JBKPOG010000107.1:0-74042 GCA_046732975.1 Pseudomonadota bacterium | reverse complement strand
GTACGAGGCCGCGCGGCTCGACCGCACGTCGCGCATCGTGCGCGGCTCGCTGGAGAATGTCTCACGCTATCATAATCCACAGCTTGCCGACCCTGCTACCGCGCAGGACTTCATGGCGCGTGAGTTTGCCCCAGGCGCCATGGGTGTGCGCTACGATTGGCTGTACGAGTACGACGCGTTGAACGTGCCGATTTGAAAGTAGCGTAGGTACAAGCTAGATGTACTTAATTGAGGCGGCCGTGGCAGTGCTTGTACTTCTTGCCTGAACCGCACGGACATGGCGCATTGCGTGACGTATGGCGCCAAGTGGCCGGATCGTTCGGGTCGACGGCATCCGACCGTATCGGAGCTGTCGCAATTGCTACAGGCGCCGCCGCGGCACCCTCAAGCGCCATCTCCGGCTCGCCAGCGAAGGCCGGCGCGGGCTGCGGATGCAGCTCCACCATCTGCACGGGCGGCGGTGGACGCACTGGCTCCGGTGCGATTTCGACGCGCGCCAGCATCGCCGTCACGCGTTCTTTGAGCTCATCCAGCATTGCGTTGAACAAAGCAAATGCCTCGCTCTTATACTCATTCAGCGGATCGCGCTGGCCGTAGGCGCGCAGTCCAATGCCCTGGCGCAGGTGATCCAACGCATACAGGTGCTCTTTCCACACCGCGTCCAGCGTTTGGATCAGCAGCGACTTCTCGATGAAGCGCATGAGCTCGGTGCCCATATTGGCCGCCTTGGCAGCCATCATTGCATCCGCTGCCTCCTCCACCCGCTCGCGAAGGTGGCCCTCGTCGATACCCTCCTCACGACCCCACTCCTCGATCGGAAGGTCAAGATTCAACACGCGCTTAAGGTCTTCGGCCAGCTCCTTCAGTTGCCACTGCTCGGCAAACGCCTTCTCTGGCACGCGCCGCATGACCAGTGATTCGATTATCTCGGCGCGCATATCGGTGACGGTTTCCGATACGTCCGACGCCTTCATGAACTCCTTGCGCTGGGCATAGACCTCCTTGCGCTGCGCATTCATCACGTCGTCGTATTTCAGCACGTTCTTCCGGGTGTCGAAGTTGCGCGCCTCGACCTTCTTCTGCGCCTTCTCCAGTGCCTTGTTGATCCAGGGGTGGACAATCGCCTCGCCATCCTTGAGACCAAGCCGCTGCAGCATCCCGCCCATTCGGTCGGACCCGAAGATGCGCATCAGGTCGTCTTCCAGCGACAGGAAGAAGCGCGAGCGGCCGGGGTCGCCTTGCCTTCCCGACCGGCCGCGCAACTGGTTGTCGATGCGCCGGCTCTCATGTCGCTCGGTGCCGATCACGAACAGCCCACCGGACGCCTTCACCTGCTCGTGCGCCGCGGCGATCTTGTCATTCATTTCCGCCGCACGCGTCGCCTGCAGCGAGGCATCCTCGACGCCGGCCAGTTCCTTCTTCAGCAGCATCTCCAGGTTGCCGCCAAGTTTGATGTCAGTGCCGCGCCCAGCCATGTTGGTAGCAATCGTGACCGCGCCAGGAGCGCCGGCCTGTGCAACGATATCAGCTTCCTGCTCATGGAAGCGGGCGTTCAGCACCGCATGCGGGATGCGCTTCTTCTTCAGGATGTCGCTGATTGTCTCGCTTTTCTCAATCGAAGTTGTACCGACCAGCACCGGCTGGCCCGCCTTGCGGCTTTCTTCGATCAGGACTGCCACGGCCTCATATTTTTCCGCCGCGGTCCGATAAACCTCGTCATCCTCATCCTTGCGGACGCATGGAACGTTGGTCGGGATCTCTACCACGTCCAGCTTGTAGATTTCGCCGAATTCGTCCGCTTCGGTCATCGCGGTGCCGGTCATGCCGCCAAGTTTCGGGTACAGGCGGAAGTAGTTCTGGAACGTGATCGAGGCGAGCGTCTGATTCTCCGCCTGCACCTCCACGTGTTCCTTCGCTTCGAGTGCCTGATGCAGGCCGTCCGAGTAGCGCCGGCCTTCCATCATGCGGCCGGTGAACTCATCGATGATCACCACCTTGTCCTGGCGTACGATGTAGTCGACGTCGCGCGTGAACAACGTATGCGCGCGCAGTGACTGCTGCACGTGGTGCACCACCGAGACATTGAAAATGTCGTAGAGATTGCCTTCCGTCAGCACGCCGGCTTCGCGCAGCATGTCCTCGACGCGCTCGGATCCGGGTTCGGTTAATGCGACAGTGCGGAACTTCTCGTCCTTCTCGTAGGTGTCAGGGTCCTTGACCAGCTCCTTCACCACCTCATCCACGCGACGGTAAAGATCAGAGCTGTCCTCTGCGGGGCCCGAGATGATCAGCGGCGTGCGGGCCTCGTCGATCAGGATACTGTCAACCTCGTCGACGATCCCGTAATAGAACTCCCGCTGGACCATGTCCTCCAGCCGGTACTTCATATTGTCGCGCAAATAGTCGAAGCCGAACTCGTTATTGGTGCCGTATGTGATGTCCGCGGCGTATTGCTGCCGCCGCATCTCGTCGTCCAGGCCGTGCACAATGACGCCGACGGTCATGCCCAGGAACTGATAGATCTGGCCCATCCACTCGGCGTCGCGCCGCGCGAGGTAGTCGTTGACGGTGACAATGTGCACGCCCTTGCCCGCGAGCGCGTTGAGGTAGACCGGCAGCGTTGCAACCAGCGTCTTGCCCTCTCCGGTCTTCATCTCGGAAATCTTGCCGTCGTGCAGCACCATGCCGCCGACCAGCTGCACATCGAAATGGCGCTGACCCAGAGTCCGCTTGGCGGCTTCGCGTACTACTGCGAAAGCCTCGGGCAGCAGGTCGTCCAGCGTCTCGCCGGCAGCAAGGCGCTCGCGAAATTCAGCGGTCTTGGCTTGCAAGGCCTCATCTGACAGCGCCTCCATGGCCGGCTCGAGCGCGTTGATCTGCGGCACCCGCCGCTGATGGCTCTTGAGCGATCGATCGTTGGCAGTGCCGAACACGGCGCGGGCGATGGCAGCGAACATCAGACCTTCTCGGAATTCTGTCCGGGGGTTCGGACAGGCGGAGTCCGGGTCAATTCCGGTGTAGCGTTGAGATAGGACCCGCCCCGGCTTCGGTCAACGACAACACATCCTGCAGCGCTCGTCGCTCGCTCCGTCTCGGCAATGGCCGGGCTGTCGATTGCCACAGAGGTCCCGTCCTTGTGGCACGAACGGCGTTCCGCCATGATCCCGCCTTCCCGAACAGGTGTCTTGATGATTCGCCCTGCCATGGCCGGTCCGCTTTTCGTCGCCGCCCTGATTCTCTTGCCGGTCTCCGGCTGGGCGCAAGCGACGGCGCAACCCCCAAGCGATCCTGTCGTCGCCAAGGTCGACGGACAGGCAATCCATCTCAGCGATCTGAAGGACGCTGCTCAGGGCCTGCCCGAGAGCATGCGAGGCGTGCCGCCGCAGACGCTTTACCCCATGTTGCTCGATCAATTGATCGACGGGCGAGCGCTGGCCAACGAGGCCCGCAAGACTGGACTGGACAAGGACCCAAGCGTGCAACGCCAGGTGGTAGCTGCCGAAGACCGGGCCCTCCAGACCGCTGTCCTGAGCAAAGAGGTGGGACCCTCGGTCACGGACGAAGCGGTGCATGCCCGCTACGACAAGGAAATGGCCGGCAAGCCCGGCGAGGATGAGGTGCACGCCAAGCACATTCTGGTAGACAGCGAGGCGGAGGCGAAAAAGATCATCGGCCAACTTAAGGGGGGAGCCGACTTTGCGGCGCTCGCCAAGCAGTACAGCAAAGATACGGCCGGCGCACAGCAAGGCGGTGACCTGGGTTTCTTCAAGAAGAGCGAAATGGTACCGGAGTTCGCCGACGCCGCATTTTCGCTGCAGCCCGGACAGGTCTCGCAACAGCCTGTGCACAGTCAGTTCGGCTGGCATGTGATCCTTGTGGTCGAGCGCCGAACGGCTGAGCCTCCAAGCTACGATCAGGCACGAGACCAGTTGCGTCAGAAGATGATTCAGGAGGGGGTGCAGCAGGCAGTGGCAAAGGCACGTGCCGCCGCGTCAGTGGAAAAATTCAACCTCGACGGTTCGCAGGTCCGTGCGACGGATGCAGCCGAACCGCCCTCTGCACCCGCCAAACAGTAGCCGCCCAGACCCGAGGAAAACGCTGATGCCTCCTGTCTCCCCGCTTGCCGTCCAGTTGCCAGAACTACCGCCCGTAGCGGGGGTGCGCCTCGGCGCCACGGCGGCCGGGATCCGATATCAGGGTCGCGATGACCTGGTCGTGCTGGAACTGGCCGCCGGCACCACCGTCGCCGGTGTATTCACATCCAGCAAGTGTCCTGGTGCGCCTGTGGACTGGTGCCGTGCCGCCCTTGGGGGAGGGAAGGCACGTGCGGTAGTGGTGAATGCCGGCAATGCCAACGTCTTCACAGGCAGGGCCGGCCGGGATGCGTGCATTGCCACGGCGGCGGCGGCGGCCGACCTCGTGGGTTGCCCGGCGAAGCAGGTGTTCATCGCGTCTACCGGGGTGATTGGCGAGGTGTTGCCGCACGAGAAACTGGTTTCCGCGTTACCGCCACTGCACGCATCCTTGCGCGACGACGCCTGGGAGGCGGTGGCGCGCGGGATCATGACGACAGACACTTTCCCCAAGGCCGCCACCCGCACCGCGCGAATCGGCGATGCCGAAGTCCGGATCAGCGGCATCGCAAAAGGCAGCGGCATGATCGCGCCGGACATGGCGACCATGCTCTGCTTCATCTGCACCGACGCAAAGCTTCCCTCCGCCACGATGCAGGCATTGCTGAAGAAGGGTGTCGACGCCAGTTTCAACTGCACAACGGTCGATTCGGATACCTCGACCTCGGATACGGTATTGCTGTTCGCGACCGGCCAGGCGAAGCACCCCCGGGTGCCCGCGGACGGCGGCGCAGTTCTCGGCGAGTTTGCCGCTGCCCTCAATGCGGTGCTGCTCGATCTGGCACTTCAGGTGGTGCGGGATGGCGAGGGGGCGCAGAAGCTGGTCCGCATCGAGGTGACCGGCGCAGCGACTGCCCGGTCGGCGAAGCGGATCGGGATGGCGGTCGCTAACTCGCCGCTGGTGAAGACCGCGATTGCTGGCGAGGACGCCAACTGGGGTCGGATCGTTATGGCGGTCGGCAAAGCCGGTGAACCGGCAGATCGAGACAAATTATCGGTTGCGGTGGGTGGCGTCTGGATGGCGCGCGACGGCGGCGTGGTACCTGGCTATGACGAGAAACCGGTGGTCGAGCACATGAAGGGGCGAGAAGTGGAGATCTCCATTGATCTCGGGATAGGCCGTGGCAAGTCTACCGTTTGGACGTGCGATCTGACCCACGGTTATATCGATATCAACGGCTCTTACAGGTCATAGCTGAAGTTCCCTACGAGCGCATCGGCACAAGGGTTTCGAGCGCTTCGGCCACGGTGCTGAACCGGTTGCTTCGACCGATCAACGGTTGGACGATGACCCCATCCGAAGCTCGCCAGAGGATCCAGCGTCGGAGTTGACTGTCTTGCGCGTAGAAGGCGATAACCTCTTCATATTCGTCGCCCTCGACGCAATGGTCCAGTTCCACGACCATCTGGACATCGTGGAACTCGGCCCAGGCCTGTAGCACCATCAGGTCGGCGATCTCGAAGGCGAGGCCTGTCGGCACATTCGGGACCAACTTCGGCGGCATCGCAGCCTCGTCTCCAGCGTCTCACGGTGGTGTGATCTGGTCCTCACGGACCCGTGACGCAAGCAGGAATTGCATTCGAGGGTACGATTTCGCTCTTGCTACGCGACCGGTTCTAAACAGCGTCTCAGGTATCGTCCCTAAGACCCTGAAAACAACAGGTAACGCAATACAGTGCAATCATAACGGGAGAGGTACTGAAGTTTCCCATTGAGCACGAACAAGAATTGATCCCGTTATGAAATGCTCGAGTGGTGAAATTGCCGCAGTCTTTGGCGTCGGCGAGTCCTGAACAGGATGTCTATCGCGGTGCCAGTGCTCTTGCTTCGGAGCCGGCAAGCCGTTCGGCGCCGATAGTCGCGGCTTGGTCGCGGGCCATCACCAAACCGCCGGCAATCAGCGACAAGGCGACGATTGCGAACAGCAGTGAGCGATCCACGAGCGTGTCTCGGGGCGAGCGCTCGGCATACCAGAAGTGCCGGTACCACGACCTATGCGGCTGGAGTGGAGCGATCGCCATTGCCTCCTCTCGACAGGTGGATGGCCAGTATGGGATGGCGCGACGCGTCGGGCAATTGGCGAGGGTGCCATGGGTTGGGTCAGCGTGCAGCAGGATGGGCGCGGGATTGCCATGCTGACCATCCACAACGAGGCCAAGCTGAACACCCTCAACACCGCGGTGATGACCGACCTGATCGCCGCCGCCGAGCAGCTCGCCGCCGACCGCACGCTGCGTGCCGTCATCCTGCGCGGCGCGGGCGAACGTGCGTTTGTCGGCGGCGCCGACATCAACGAGATGGCAGAACTTCAGCCGGGGTCCGCCCGCGCGTTCATTACCCGGGTGCACCGGAGTTGCGATGTATTCCGTCGCCTGCCGGTGCCGGTGATTGCACGCATCCAGGGTTATGTCTTTGGCGCCGGCGTCGAGCTCGCTGCCGCCTGCGACATGCGGGTGGCCAGCACGGATGCGCAATTTGGTATGCCGGAGGTGCGGCTTGGTGTGCCTTCGGTGGTGGAAGCGGCACTACTGCCGCAGTTGATTGGCTGGGGGCGGACGCGGCAGTGGTTGCTCACCGGCGATAGGATCGATGCCGTGACCGCGTCATCGTGGGGCCTGGTTGAGACAGTCGTGCCGGCGGACCAGCTTGACGCCGCCGTCGAGCGCCTGGTCGGGTCGATCCTGGCCTCGGGAGCCAATGCAGTTCGCTTGCAAAAGGCGCTGATCTCCGAGTGGGAGGACCTCCCGATGCGCCAGGCGATCCAACGGGGCATCGAGCGATTCGCCGAGGCATGGCAAAGCGATGAACCACGCCTGTTGATGGGCGAATTCGTACGACAGCAGCGAGCGCGACGGCCCTGATCAAGGCGAACCTGCTTCGGCGTCAGGGTAGATGCTTCGCGCGCTCGCCATCGAGGGGTAGCATCGGCGCCCTCTCGGGGAGAACAACATGAGCGCGGCACGGAGATAAGCGGCGCCGAATGGCTGGCGCGCTCACTCGCAGCGAACGGCACGACACACGTGTTCTTCATCGACGCCGTGCTGCGCAGGACCTTGATCGAGCTTGGCACGCTAGGCGTCACACGGGTGCTCGCGCACACCGAGAAGTCCGCGGCCTACATGGCTGATGGTTTCGCGCGCATCGCGGGCCGTCCCGGCATCTGTTTCGCGCAGTCCGTCGGAGCCGCTAACCTGGCTGCCGGATTGCAGGACGCCTGGCTAGGCTATAGTCCGGTCATCGCGCTGACTGGGCGCGAGCCGCCGCATTACCACCATCGCAACACCTATCAGGAGATCCCACACGCGCCGCTCTACGCATCGGTGACGAAATTTTCGGCCGATGTTGCGGAAGCAGCGGACCTGCCGCGCCTGCTGCGGCAGGCCTGGCGTGAGGCAATGACAGGTTCACCTCGCCCGGCGCACCTGGACCTGTATGGCCGCTCGGCTGCCGTCGTCGAGACCGGAATGGTCAACGAACCGGCGGGGATGGATCCCGCGCTGCAACTCACCACGCCGCCTTACCGGCCGACACCATCGGATGACGAAATTGAGCGCGCCGCGGCAAAGCTGCGCGCCGCAAACCGCATCGTCATCATCGCCGGGACCGGAGCGGCCGCGTCGGGAGCAGGACTTGAGCTGCTGGCGCTTGGTGAGGCACTGGCTGCCCCAATCGGCACCTCGCTCGGCGGGCGCGGCATCATCCCCACGCGACATCGGCTGTCAATTGGATGTCCAGGCAATTATGCCGCGCCACCGGCGAACCAGATCGTGCATGAGGCTGACCTTGTGCTGTTCGTCGGCTGCCATACCGGTGATCAGGTGACGCACGCTTGGCGCATTCCCCCGCTGCAGACGCAAGCGGTGCAGATCGACATCGATCCGTTGGAACTGGGCCGCAGCTATCCGCACACACTGGGGTTGATGGGTGATCCGAAGGCGACATTGGAAAAGTTGAATATGGCAATTGGGCGGCCTGCTCGCGACACTTCATTCGCCGATCGTGCAGCCGGCATCGTTGCCGCCTGGCGCGAGGAGCGGGCCGCGCGACTGTCCGGCAATGCAGCGCCCATCCTGCCCGACCGCCTGTGTGCCGAGATCACCCGCGCATTGCCCGAGGACGGCATTCTTGTGGCCGATACCGGCTATTCCGGTATCTGGACCTCCACGCTGATCGAGCTGAACGGTACGACGCAGACCTATCTGCGGGCGGCTGGTTCGCTGGGCTGGGCGTTTCCCGCGGCACTGGGCGCGAAGTGCGCTGCGGGCAAGCGCAAGGTGATCTGCTGGTCAGGCGACGGCGCTATCTACTATCACCTGACAGAACTGGAGACGGCGCGGCGACGCGGGATCGGCGTTGTGCTGGTGATCAACAACAATTCTGGCTTTGGTCAAGGCTGGCCGAACATGCAGCGCCAGCAGGGCAACAAGCCAGGTGATGTGAGTGAATTGGGGCGCTTCGGACCAACCAGTTTCGCCGATGTCGCGCACGTATTCGGACTGCGCGGGATCCGCGTCGATGAGCCATCGCAGATCGCGCCGGCCCTGCGGGAAGCTCTGGCCTCGGACGAGACAGTGGTGGTCGACGTCAACACAGACATAGATGCGCGTGCGCCGGAACCGTGGCTGCCCGCTGCAACACCATGAATGGAGGGCTCATGATCAGCTACGATCTCAAGGGCAAGACCGCACTCGTCACCGGCGGTGCGTCTGGTATCGGCTTCGCGACGGCGCGCATGCTGGCAAAGTTCGGCGCGACGGTGGCGGTGAACTTTCTGGCTGACGATGCGCGGGGCCCGGAGGCAGTGGAGAAGATCAACGCCGAAGGTGGCAAGGCGATCATGGCGCCGGGCAGCGTGAGCGAGGCCGGCAACTGCGAACGCATGGTGCTGAAGGCAATCGATGATCTCGGCCGTCTCGATCTGTTGTTCAACAACGCGGGTACGCCGGGAACGCATCGCCGGATCGCACCGCCTGAACTCGACATGATCACCGACGAGCTGTGGACACTGCTCCTGCAGACCAATCTGTTGAGTGTGTTCCGTGGATCGAAGGCGGCTGCGCCAGCATTGAAGGCCGCGCACGGCGCTATCGTCAGCACAGGTTCGATCGCGGGATTGGGACGGGCCGGATCGAGCCTCGCCTACAGTGCGACCAAGGCAGGCGTGGTGAGTCTCACGCAGAACCTCGCGCGCGCCCTGGCACCCGAGGTGCGGGTCAATGCAATCGCTCCTGGTGCCGTGGACAGCTCCTGGATGGTCGAGTGGACCAATGAAGAGCGTCAACAGTCGATCGAGCGGGCACTGCTGAAGCGCCGCTGCCAGCCCGAGGACTTGGCTGAAGTGGTGCTGTTCCTGGGGTTTGGCGCGGCGATGGTGACGGGGCAGACGATCACTGTCGATGGTGGGCTGACACTTTAGCCCACCGTCATGGCCGAGCTTGTCCCGGCCACCCCACCGCAACAACCCTGCCGCAACGATGGCCGGCACAAGCGTGTTCTCGGGCGGGCCTTCGGCCCAACGCGGGGGGCCGGCCACGACGTAGGACGGCTTCAGAACGTCAGGACGATGTCGGAGCCGAACGTGAAGGAGTTGTTGGTGCCCTTCCCATTCAGGTTGTTGTTGAACGGCTCGTTGTTGGTGAAGGCGTGGTCCCAGCGGATCTCCGGCCGCACCAGCAGGCCCGTGATGGGCGCGGGGACCTCGGGTTTCCATGTGACACCGAGGGTTAGGGCGCCGTAAGTCGAGTTGCCACCAGGCGCGACATTTACAGTTGTGGGCAGGCCCTGCTCGAACCGCACGAAGGAGTTGTTGGCCGGAAATGCCGCGACAAAGAAGTTGTTGTCATCGCGCCAGAGTTCCGCTCTGGCATTCAGCGCGACCGTCTCTGTCAGCGCGTAGGATACGTATTGTGCTGCGCCGAAACCGTTCACCGGTTTGTTGACGGTGCCGGAGGGTGTGACGATCCCGAACCCATCGCGCGCCCAGTTGGCTTCGGTGACAAACGTCCAGGTGTCGGTGGCTTTCCAGGTGATCAGCACATCATTGTAGAAGCGCCAGAACCCGTTGGCGTTGAATCCTATCGGCGAAAGCGCCCGAGTGGCGTCATCCGGCCCGAAATGCGTCAGCGCGAGAACCGTCAGTTTGCCTTCCAGGAAGGTCAGGTTGAACCCGCCGATGCCACCAATGGCGCCGTTGTTGTCACCCAGCGGTCCGAACGTGGTGTTCGTACCGGTATCGACCCCTGAGTAGATGTCCAGCACGTCGTTGACGTGTGTCGTTGCCAGCGCTCCGGTGTGCTTGAACGGCAGCCCGAACTGGAAGATGTAGGAATGTGAGTAGAACGGATTGGTCGACGGATCGATCGTCTCATAGCCCAACGGCGTCACATATTGACCCGCCTTGAGATCGATACCGCCCGCGGTCAGCCAAGGCAGATGTGCGAGCACGTTCGCCTCGACAACGTCCAGCTGGTAGCGCTGCCCGGGGTCCACGCGATTCAGTTCGCCTAGGAACTGCGTATAGCGGGCATCTGACCCATACATGAACTGGACCTTGAAGCCCCACTGGTAATCGCTGTTCTTTGGGTCGAGTGGTTTGTTCGCAGTCAGCAGCAGTTGATTGAGTTGCACCTGGTTGGCGTGGTCGGTGAAGAGCTGACCCCAGTTCAGGCCCGTCGCGGGACGAAATGGATTGGCGATTATCCCGGCTTCGAGCTGCGCCGACAGATGAATTCCATTAACCCAAAGGCCGGGCGGCGGCGCTTCCGCAGCTGGTGCGGCGGGTGCCGATGGTGTTGCCGGCGTCTCGCTAGGTGCTGATCCGGCCGCTGGAGCTGTGGGTGCGGTCGTCGTCTGTGCGTTTGCGGCCGACATTGCGGCGACAATGCCAGCTGCCGCAGCCCAACCTGCGGCGCCTCTCACTTTCCTGTTCTCCATGTTTCGTCGTTACCCTTGTCTTATCGCATTGATTGGAGACGCCAGGAGGGACGCCGGTTCGCGGCACCCCTCTGCGCTGCCTGGGCTGATCAGAAGATCTGTTCGCCGTGCAGGACGAGGTCGAGGCCTTCGCGCTCCTCTTCCTCACCCACACGCAAGCCAACCAGCATCTTGGTGATCATCAGCAGGATCAGCGTTCCGACCCCACTGTAGACCAGCGTGGCAACCACACCCTGGCACTGGATCCAGAGTTGGTTGAGGCCGCCCGGGCTGCCATCAGGCGATGCGTCGGTGGCGGACAGCGGTCCGTAGGAGAACACGCCCGTTAGCAATGCGCCGACGATGCCGCCGATGCAGTGCACGCCGAAAACATCGAGACTGTCGTCGTAACCAAACATATGCTTCACGCTGGTGGCCGCCCAAAAGCAGATCACGCCGGCGGCGACGCCGATGATGATGGAGGAACCGGGCAGGACGAAGCCTGAAGCAGGGGTGATGGCCACCAGACCGGCGACTGCACCGGAGATTGCACCGAGCACCGAGGGTTTGCCCTTGGCGATCCACTCGGCGAACATCCAGCCCAGCGCTGCGGCTGCGGTCGCGATCTGTGTTACCGCCATGGCCATTCCGGCACGACCGTTCGAGGCGACCGCGGACCCGGCATTGAAGCCGAACCAGCCAACCCAGAGCAGCGAGGCGCCGATCACCGCATAAGAGAGGTTATACGGAGCCATGTTCTCGTTGCCGTAGCCGACGCGCTTGCCAAGGACCAACGCACACATCAGCCCGGCGATGCCGGCGTTGATGTGGACGACGGTACCGCCCGCAAAGTCGAGCTGCCCGTTCTGCGCACTCCAGCCACTCGGCGCCCACATCCAATGCGCCACGGGGGAGTAGATCAGCAACGACCACAGCGTCATGAAGATGCACAGCGCCGAGAACTTCATACGATCGGCGAAGGCACCGACGATCAGCGCCGGCGTGATGATCGCGAATGTCATCTGGAACATCATGTACACGGTTTCAGGGATCGTCGTGGTCATTGGTGCCACGTCCTTGATTCCTGACTCCAATACGAAGGCCTGCGTATCGTTGCCTTTGCTGATGTGATCGGCGATCCCATGCAGCATGAAGCGTGACAGGTCGCCGACGTACATGTTGCCTGGCGTGAATGCCAGACTATAACCGGCGACGGTCCATACAATTGTAACGATGCACGTAATGACAAAGCACTGCATCAAGGTGGCAAGGATATTCTTTTTGCGGACCATGCCCCCATAGAACAGTGCCAGGCCCGGGACGGTCATCATCAGCACGAGTGCTGTGCTGGCGAGCATCCACGCGATATCGCCGGAGTCTAGCTTGGGCGGCCCTGCATCGTCGGCCAGGGCGGGCACAGCCGCCAGCAGCATCGGCAGCACAGCGCCCGCGGCTCCGGTGAGTCGGCGTCTAGTCATATAGCTATTCCTTTTGTTTGGTCTCTTAGAGTGCCGCGGCGTCAACCTCGCCGGTGCGGATGCGCACGGCGCGCTCGATATCCATGACGAAGATCTTGCCGTCGCCGATTTTGCCGGTATGGCCCGACTTGCTGATCGCCTCGATCACCTGGTCGGTGAGGTCGGCGGGAACCACCACTTCGATCTTCACCTTCGGCAGAAAGTTCACGTGATACTCCGCGCCACGGTAGATTTCGGTCTGACCCTTTTGTCGGCCGAACCCCTTCACCTCGGAGACGGTGAGGCCCTGGACACCGAGTGGCGTCAGTGCCTCGCGCACGTCGTCCAGCTTGAAGGGCTTGATGATGGCCATGATCAGCTTCATGTCGCTGCCCCTTAATCTGCTCTGCGCCGCCGTCACCTGTGCGGCGGGACGGTCAAGTCAGGCACAATCAAGAATCGTGCCGAACAGTGCAGGACTCCGGTGCCTTCAGTGCCGGCGGACGAATCGCCGGCCGCTCAAGCATTTCCATGCTCTAATTGGTAAAGACGCAGTTAACCGGGCAGCGCCGGGGCGCGTTGATCTGCCTAATAACCGAGCAAAAACAAAAACGCCCCGCGCATAGGCGGGGCGCTCAAGACCGACGGACCGGGCTCAGACCGAGTAGTACATCTCGAATTCGACCGGATGCGGCGTATGTTCAAAGCGATACACTTCGGCCCACTTCAGCTCGATGTAGCTCTCGATCTGGTCCGTGCTGAACACGTCGCCGGCCAGCAGGAACTCGTGGTCACCTTCCAGCGCGGCAATCGATTCGCGCAGGCTGCCGCAAACGGTCGGAATGCCCTTCAGTTCCTCGGGCGGCAGGTCATACAAGTCCTTGTCCATCGGATCGCCGGGATGGATCTTGTTGCGGATGCCATCCAGCCCGGCCATCAGCATGGCGGCAAACGCAAGGTAGGGGTTGGCGCCGGGATCAGGAAACCGCACTTCGACCCGCTTTGCCTTCGGGCTGGTCGCGTATGGGATTCGGCACGACGCGGACCGGTTGCGCGCTGAGTAGGCCAGCAGCACTGGAGCCTCGAAGCCAGGAATCAGGCGCTTGTAGCTGTTCGTCAGCGGATTGGTGAGCGCGTTCAGAGCCTTCGCGTGCTTGATGATGCCGCCTATGTAGTACAGCGCCGTCTCGGAAAGGTCAGCATAGCCGTTGCCGGCGAACAGCGGCTTACCGGCCTTCCAGATCGATTGGTGTACATGCATACCCGAGCCATTGTCGCCGAATATCGGCTTCGGCATGAATGTCGCGGTCTTGCCGTAGCTGTGCGCGACATTGTGGATGCAGTACTTATAGATCTGCAGGGCGTCCGCCATCTTCACCAGCGGGCCGAACTTCATGCCCAGCTCGTGCTGGCTCTGGCCGACCTCGTGGTGGTGCTTCTCGACCACCACGCCCATTTCGCCCATGGTGGACAGCATCTCGGCGCGCAGGTCGCTTTCGCTGTCAACCGGCGGGACGGGGAAATAGCCGCCCTTCACCACGGGACGGTGGCCCATATTGCCTTCCGGATAATCCTTCAGGCTTGCCTGCGGACCTTCCTGGCTGTCCAGCTGGTAGGTGCCATAGTTGCCGCCGGTCCCAAAGCGCACGCTGTCGAATACGAAAAACTCGGCTTCGGGTCCGAAAAATGCCGTATCGCCAACACCTGACGACCTCAGAAAGGCCTCAGCCTTCTTCGCCGTGCTGCGCGGATCGCGATTGTAGGGCTGGCCAGTGGACGGCTCGACGATATCGCAGAACAGGATCAGGCTGGGCTTGGCGGAGAACGGGTCCATCACCGCGGTATCGGCGTCCGGCATCAGGATCATGTCCGACTCGTTGATCGCCTTCCAGCCTGCGATCGAGGAGCCGTCGAACATGATTCCATCGCGGAAAGTGTCTTCCTCGATGGTGGAGACATGCTGTGCCGTATGCTGCCACTTGCCACGCGGATCAGTGAACCGCAGGTCCACATACTCCACCGAATGCTCGGTCAGCATTTCCAGAACCTTGCCAACGCCCTCGCTGGCGCCCGAAGGCCTTCTCGCCATCTAAATTCCCCGTCCCGGTTCTCGGTTGGCGCACCAGCAACCCATCGCGGCCGGTGCAGACAGAAGGAGGGCCGCACCATGCGACCCCTTCGCGAAGCGGCCCATCTACTCGTTTCCGCCACAGGCCGAAAGCGGGTTCCAAAGCTATTTTCGCTCGCGCTAGATCGCATCCTCGCCGCGTTCACCGGTACGGATGCGAATGACGTCCTCGACCGAGGAGACAAAGATCTTGCCGTCGCCGATGCGTCCGGTGCGGGCGGAATTGATGATTGCCTCAACCGCGCGTTCCAGGACCGCGTCTTCGCATACGACCTCGATCTTAACCTTGGGGAGGAAGTCGACCACGTATTCGGCCCCGCGATACAGCTCGGTGTGGCCCTTCTGACGGCCAAACCCTTTCGCTTCCACCACGGTAATGCCTTGCAGCCCGACCTCGTGCAGCGCTTCTTTCACCTCGTCCAGTTTGAACGGCTTGATAACAGCCTCGATCTTCTTCATGCGCGTCCAATTCCCGGGGGCGCCCGGGCCTCCTTGTATGACTGCCCGGCTCGGTCGTGAACGGAACGGCAGCGCCACAGATTTGCACGCGCCGTGCCAAGCGGCAATCAGGACTTACCACAGGGAGTAGAAGACACGGCGATTAGGCCCTAGGCGCATTTGCTGCACAAGTGCCTGCTATTTGGGCAATCCGCGGCGGGCCTTTGTCGGTACAGGTTGAAGGGGTGATCGGCGGAATCCATACTGTGGCGCGCAAGCAACCGGTGAGCATTCCTGTGAAACCTGCAAATACGCTGCTCTCCGGCATCGGAACGACGATCTTCACCGTCATGTCGGCGCTCGCGGTCGAACACGACGCGATCAACCTGGGGCAGGGATTTCCTGACACCGACGGGCCGGCCGATGTCGTGCACGCGGCGGCAGATGCCCTGAAGGACGGCCGCAACCAGTACCCGCCGATGCCAGGCTTACCGGAGCTGCGCCAGGCGGTGGCAGCCGCAAATCGTCGGTTCTACGGGCTGCAAGTCGATTGGGCGCGCGAGGTGGTGGTGACGTCTGGGGCGACCGAGGCGATCACCGCCTGCCTGATGGCGGTGGTGAACCCGGGTGATGAGGTGGTCCTGATCGAACCGCTCTACGACACTTATGCGCCCGTGGTTCGACTTCTCGGGGCGATCCCGCGCTTCGTGCGATTGCAGCCGCCTGACTGGTCACTGCCGCGTGCTGCACTCGCCGATGCGTTCGGGCCGGCCACCAAGGCAATCCTGTTGAATTCGCCGATGAACCCCTGCGGGAAGGTGTTCACCGAGGAGGAACTGGGCTTCATCGCCCAACTCGTGCTGCGGCACGACGCCTACGCGATCTGCGATGAGGTCTACGAGCACCTGACGTTCGACGGCGCGCGCCACGTCCCGCTGATGACCCTGCCAGGCATGCGGGAGCGCACCATGCGGATCGGCAGCGCCGGTAAGACGTTTTCTTTGACCGGCTGGAAAGTCGGCTACGTCACCGCGCCCGCAGCGATTGCGACCAACGTGGCGAAGGCGCACCAGAACCTGACCTTTACCACGGCGCCAAACCTGCAACGCGCTGTGGCAGTCGGACTGGCCAAAGACGACGCGTATTTTGCCTCGTTATCAGGCGCATTGCAGGCGAAGCGCGATCGCCTCGCGGCGGGACTGGCGAGCCTGGGGCTGACGATGCTGCCGACCAGGGGGAGCTACTTCATTTCTGCCGACTTTCGGCCTCTGGGATTCAACGGCGACGATGTCGCGTTCTGCCGGCACATCACCGAACGCGCCAAGGTGACCGCGATTCCTGTCTCGGCGTTCTACGATGCCCCGGACGCGCCCAGCCATTACGCGCGCTTCGCCTTCTGCAAGCGGGACGAAGTGCTCGATGAGGCGGTCTCCCGTCTGCGAAAGCATTTCGGCGCCAAGCCGGCGGCCTGAGTCCGTCACTTCCGCCTCTTGCCTGCCGACCCAGCGCATAGTTCTCAAGCTGGCGGCACGTCGGCGCATTGCGCCCGCCCAAAGGGCAGGGGATGGTCGCAATGATCGAACGGTGGCACGCTGGAGCGGCCAACAGGAGAGAAGAATGCCCGACGCCATCACCGGACTGGAGAGGCTGGAGAAGCAGGCATGACCGACGGCGGGCAATTCATCCAACGGGCGCGTGACCTGGCGCCGATGCTGGTTGAGGCCGGCGACGAGATCGAGCGCCGCCGCGAGTTGCCGGAGCACGTGGTCAAGGCGCTGATCGACGGCGGCTTCTTCCGGATGCTGCAGCCAAGTTTTCTCGGCGGCGCCGAGTTAAGGCCGGTGCTGTTCACGCAAGTGACCGAAGCGTTCGCCGAAGCCAACGCGTCGGTGGCGTGGTGCGTCGGCCAAAACAATGGCTGTTCCATGACCGCGGCTTATCTGGATCGCGAGGTGGCGTGTGAGATGTTCGGTCCACCGACCGGCATCCTGGCCTGGGGGCCGCCTGGTGCGCCGTATGAGGCTCAGCCGGTGGATGGTGGCTATCGCATCAGCGGCAAGTGGCGCTTCGCCAGCGGCTGCGCACACGCCCGGTGGCTGGGTGCGCATATGCCGGTGGCCGGCACCGGCAAGGTCCGTACGATGCTGTTCCCCAAGGCCAGTGTGCAGGTGAACGACATCTGGCACACCGTCGGTCTGCGCGGTACTGCCAGCAACGAATACGTCATCAAGGACCTGTTCGTCCCGCAACGCTTCACCGCGTCGCGCGATAACCCTGAGGAGCGGCGCGAGGACGGGCTGCTGTATCGGTTCACCAGCAACCAGCTATATTCCTGCGGGTTTGCCGGCGTGGGGTTGGGCATCGCCCGCGGCACGATCAAGGACTTCCTCGACCTGCCGGCCAACAAGGTGTCGCGCGGCGCGTCGAAGCCGATGCGCGAGAACAACGTGGTGCAGTCGCAGCTTGCGCAATGCGAGGCGCGCTGGCGGTCGGCGCGCGCCTTTCTGCACACGATCTGGGAGACCGCCTGGGGGCACGTCGAGGCGACTGGACAGCAGACGGCCGAGGATCGCGCGATGATCCGGCTGGCCTCGACCTGGGCGATCCAGCAGTCGCGCGAGATTGTCAACACGCTGTATCATGCCGCCGGGTCGATGGCAGTGTTTGAGGAGCAGCCGTTCGAACAGCGTCTGCGCGATATCCACACGGTGGCG
This sequence comes from Pseudomonadota bacterium, assembly GCA_046732975.1. Lineage (GTDB taxonomy): Bacteria > Pseudomonadota > Alphaproteobacteria > Acetobacterales > Acetobacteraceae > JAMXLO01. The sequence goes on along the minus strand of JBKPOG010000107.1, from coordinate 56,259 downwards.
CAGCAGTCGCAAGGGCGGCAGCTGCACTATGAGTCAGTCGGCCAAATCCTGTTCGGCATGGAGCCGGAAAACGTTTTCTGACGGAGGGAGATGCAATGCCTGCAACGTCGCTCAACCACTACACGATCCTGGCGAGGGATCTGGAGGCAACCAAGGATTTTTACACCGATATCGTCGGGCTGAAGGTCGGCGATCGTCCGCCGCTGAATTTCCCGGGCTACTGGCTGTATTGCGGCGACGTACCGACGGTGCACCTGATCGGGCATCGGCCCGAGATTGAGCAGATCCCCGACAGTTCAAGCGACCCGGCAAAGACTGGCCGGTTGGACCACATCGCCTTCGCCTGCGCCGGGTTGAAGGATATGAAGGCCACGCTGGAGCGGAACAGTGTCAAGTACGACGAACGTGTACTGCCGCGCCTGAACATGACGCAGCTGTTCTATTACGATCCGGACGGGATCGCGGTGGAGTGCAACTTCGACGCGGCGGAGACGCCGGCGCGCTGAGCGCTCATAGAATTCCGGGCAGATCCAGGCCGTTCTGACGCGCGCAATCGCGCGCGATATCGTAGCCGGCATCGGCGTGTCGCATCACGCCGGTGGCCGGATCATTCCATAGGACGCGCTCAATGCGTCGTGCCGCGGCTTCGGTGCCATCGCACACGATAACCATGCCTGCGTGCTGCGAGTAACCAATCCCAACCCCGCCACCATGATGCAGCGAAACCCAAGTGGCGCCTGACGCACAGTTCAGCAGGGCGTTCAGCATCGGCCAGTCTGATACTGCATCCGAGCCGTCACGCATCGCCTCGGTCTCACGGTTAGGCGAGGCGACGGAGCCGGCATCGAGATGATCGCGACCGATGACAATCGGCGCCTTCAGTTCGCCGCTTGCGACCATGTCGTTGAAGGCCAGTCCCAGCCGGTGGCGATCACCCAGACCAACCCAGCAGATGCGCGCCGGCAACCCCTGAAAGTGTATGCGGGACCGCGCCATGTCGAGCCAGTGATGCAGGTGAGTGTGAGTGGGCAGCAGTTCCTTCACCTTGGCATCGGTGCGGTAGATGTCTTCCGGGTCGCCTGACAGTGCGGCCCAGCGGAATGGGCCGATGCCGCGGCAGAACAGCGGACGGATGTAGGCCGGCACGAAGCCGGGAAAGTCAAACGCCTCGGCCACGCCAGCGTCTTTGGCCACCTGGCGGATGTTGTTGCCGTAATCCACCGTCGGCACACCCATCCGGTGGAAGGCGAGCATGGCGGCGACATGTTCGGCGATCGACGTGCGCGCCGCAGCGGCGACATCAGCAGGTGCCGTTTCGCGGCGGCGTTCCCATTCGGCAACCGACCAGCCTTTCGGCAAATACCCGTTCGCCGGATCATGCGACGAAGTCTGGTCCGTCACCACATCGGGGCGCACGCCGCGACGCACCAGCTCCGGCAGGATGTCCGCTGCGTTGCCGAGTAGCGCGACCGAGGTTGGCTTGCGTTCGCGACAGGAGCGTTCGATGACCGCCAGCGCTTCGTCCAAGTCGCTCGCCTGCATGTCTAAGTACCCGGTCTGCAAACGCATCTCGATCCGGCTGGGCTGGCATTCGATCGCCAGCAGCGACGCGCCCGCCATCGTCGCAGCCAAGGGCTGCGCGCCACCCATGCCGCCGAGACCGGCGGTCAGAACCCAGCGCCCCGCGAGATTCCCGCCATAGTGCTGACGGCCAATTTCGACGAAGGTCTCATACGTGCCCTGGATAATTCCCTGGCTGCCAATGTAGATCCACGAACCCGCGGTCATCTGGCCGAACATCATCAGACCCTTGCGGTCGAGTTCGTTGAAGTGTTCCCAGGTGGCCCAGTGCGGCACAAGGTTGGAATTGGCGATCAGCACCCGCGGTGCGTCTTCATGCGTGCGGAACACGCCGACTGGCTTGCCGGACTGGATCAGCAGCGTCTGGTTCACTTCCAGCCGCCGCAAGGTAGTGACGATACGATCGTAGCTGTCCCAATCGCGCGCTGCACGGCCCATGCCACCATAGACGATAAGTTCACCAGGCCGTTCAGCCACCTCGGGATCGAGGTTGTTCATCAGCATGCGCATGGGCGCTTCGGTCAGCCACGACTTTGCGGTGAGATCCGTGCCGCGGGGAGAGCGGATTGTCCTGACATTACTGATCTGCGGCATCGTGGCCTCCAATGCCCGGCAATGGCACGGTTGGACATAACCCCGATCGCACCAGCGCTATTGCCTTGGCTATATCCGATGCCATCTCGCGGTCCCCATCCAGGTGCGCTACCTGCTCGCGTACCAGCTCGCGAACGCGTTCGAGCGGCGGGCTGGACGTGAGCGGCGCGAGGAAGTCGCAGCCTTGCGCCGCGGCCAGGAGCTCAATGCCAAGGATGGCCGCAACATTGTCGGCCATCGGCAGCAGCCGGCGTGCCGCATGGGCTGACATCGATACATGGTCTTCCTGATTGGCGGACGTCGGGATGGAGTCAATGCTCGCCGGCATCGCGTGTTGGCGGTTCTCCGCCACCAACGCTGCCGCCGTCACCTGCGGCACCATGAACCCAGAATTCAATCCTGGCTTTGGCGTAAGGAACGCCGGCAAGCGCGACAGCGAAGGATCGATCAGCATAGCAATGCGTCGCTCGGCCAGCGCCCCGATCTCGCACAGGGCCAGCGCGATGATATCGGCGGCAAAGGCGACCGGCTCGGCGTGAAAATTGCCGCCCGACAGCGCCTCGGGTGGATCGCCGCAGATCAGTGGGTTGTCGGATACGCCGTTGGCCTCGACCTCCAACGTTGCAGCAGTGTTGCGCAGAATGTCCAGTGCGGCGCCCATGACCTGCGGCTGACAACGCATACAGTACGGGTCCTGTACCCGATCATCGCCGGTAAGGTGCGAGGCACGAATAGCGCTGCCGGCGAGCAGCGCACGCAACGCGTTGGCCGCATCGATCTGTCCGCGATGGCCTCGGAGGGCGTGGATGCGCGGATCGAACGGCGCATCCGAGCCGCGCGCCGCATCGGTTGATAGGGCACCTGTGACCAGGCCGATCCGCAACAACGCCTCCGCTTCGAACAGTCCGGCGAGCGCATACGCGGTCGAGAACTGCGTACCATTCAGCAGCGCAAGGCCCTCTTTGGCGCCAAGTACAATCGGCTGCAGGCCCGCCTGCGCGAATGCCGTTGCGGCAGGAATGTGGGCATCGCCGCACAGGATCTCGCCGGCTCCGATCATCGCCGCGGCCATATGCGCAAGCGGCGCGAGATCGCCTGACGCACCAACCGAACCTTGCGTCGGGATCACCGGCAGCAGATCCCGCGCGATCATCTCAGCCAGCAACGTCACAGTTGCTGGCTTTACGCCGGAGGCACCTTGCGCCAGAGCAGACAACTTCAAAGCCAGCATCAGCCGCACGAGATGCGCCGGCATCGGGTCGCCCACCCCGGCCGAGTGCGACAGCACGATATTGCGTTGCAGAGTTGCTACTTCATGCGGTGCGATGCGAACGCTTGCCAGGCGACCGAAGCCGGTGTTGATCCCATAGATCGGCTCGCCGCGCTCCAGAATTGCCTCGACGGCATTGGCGCTGCGAGCGACAGCGTTGTGGCAGCCGGGATCGAGCGTTACGCCGGCCCCGCGATAGATCCCACGCCAGTCTGCAAGTGTGTTCTGTCCCGGACGGATGGCCACACTTGCCATGGCGACCTCACGGCTCGAGCCGAACGTCCAGCAAAGCGAGCTGTCCGCTTTCAACCGCTGAGATGGCGCGGCGGATCGCCAGTTCAAGTTGCGCCGGGTCGCTGTCGCGCTCTCCGTGTCCGCCGAACGCGGAAGCGAGCGCCGCATAGTCTGGTGTCGGCTCGATCACCCGGCCGTACGGGTTATTATCGCGCAGCGCATAACCGGAGGGGAAATACTTGGACAGGTTCCACTCCTGCGACACGTAGCCCTGGTTGTTGCATATGACCACCAGCACCGGCACGCGATATTGCTGCGCCAGCCCGAAGCAGGCGGGGATTGGATTGTAATTGAATGCGCCGTCACCGATGACGCAGACCACGAGGTCATTCGGCCGACCGAGCTTTACGCCCAGGGCCGTGGGCAGGCCAGTACCCAATGCGCCCGCCCAGCCGCGGATATGGCCGAAATCACGCTCGCGAAACAGGTGGCGGATCATCGGCGGCACTTGCGCGATGATCTCATCGACGATCACCGAGCGGTCGGTCAGCAGGTTGCACAGGCTGTCGAACAGGTGGACTGCGTGGATTCGCTCGCCGCCGCGCACCGTCTCGCGTTCCTTGGCGGCGGCTGCATTGTTTGCCGCGTTGTGGGTATGCCAATGGTGAGTACGGTCCGTTACCTCGGGTGCGCGGGGTTCTGCCTCGATCAGGGTTGCGAGCTGCCTCAAGTTGCTGCCGATGTCGCCGGCAATGCAGTAGTCGGTGCGGAAATTCCAGTAAGGGGCGCGAGGCCGCAGCGGGTCCTCCTCGATCTGGATGATCTTGCAATCCTCCGGCAGCGGTGTTTCCTGTGGATGCCACGGACCGTGCGCGCCAACGATCAAGATGCAGTCCGCATCCTTCAGGTGCATTTCGATCGGATCGGCGGCGTAGAGTGGGTGCGCGCGCGGGAAATTCACATAGAGTGGCATCCAGTACTCAAACACCGGTGCGCCGATGCACTCCGCGATGCTCACCAGTGCGGCTTGGTCCTCTGTTGTGCGCGCGGCGTGCTCGGTCACGATCAGCGGGGCACGGCTTTGCTTCAGCAGCGTCGTGATCTCGCGCAGGCTGTCGAGTGGCGCGACCACGGCTGGCGCCTTGGTTTTGTCGCCCTGCGGTGCGGCAATCTGGTTCATCAGGATGTCGAACGGTACGCCGACCAATGTCGGGCCGCGTGGCACGCTTTCGGCGAAATACCACGCGCGCCGGACGTCGGCGGTAAAGTCGGTGCCGGTCTTCACTTCCTTCGCCCACTTTGTCACGGTCTCGCTGTTGCGCACGGGTCCGGCAAGATCGACCAGAAGCGTCGGCCACTCCGGGCCAGGATCCAGTTCTGGCACCGCGCCATGGGTCAGCGTATCGGGCGAAACGATCACCATCGGAATGTGCTCATGATAGGCCGAGCGAAGTGCCATCGCGCCATGCAGCACACCCAGGCCGGTCGGTAGCAGCACCACCTGGGTCCGACCGGTCGCCTTGTAATAGCCGGCGGCCAAGCCAACAGCGAGGATCTCGTGCCGGCAGTTGAGGTATCGTGGCGTCTCAACATTGCTCGTGGCCTTGCGCTTGGCCAGCGCCTCCCATAGCGGCGCCCACGCTGCGATGGGTGAGCAAAATATGTAGTCGGCGCCTTGGGTCTGTAGCAACTCAAGCAGCGCCTCGGCGCCGTTCACCATTGTCTCTGTCATTGCCCTCTCCACGTCGCCGACGGTACTTTGCCGATGATGCGAGCTTCGCGGCAAGGAGGGCCGCCCGATGGAACACCCGATGTTTGGCCCGAACAAGTTCAAATTGGGTGTGTTCTCGGCGAACGCCGACGGTGGCCTGACGCTCACACGCGTGCCCGAACGGTGGCCGGCGCGCTGGAACGAGATTGTCGAGGTGGCGCAGATGGCGGACAACGCCGGCATCGAGTTCTTCCTGCCGATCGCGCGCTGGAAGGGATTCGGGGGCGAGGTGAACAGCCGGGAATGGAGTTTCGAGACGCTGACCTTTGCCGCCGCACTTGCCGGGGTCACGCAGCGGATCGCGTTGTTCTCGACAGTGCACGTGCCGATGGTGCATCCGGTGTTTGCCGCCAAGGCCCTGGCGACGGTGGATCATGCATCCGGCGGCAGGGCCGGGCTTAATATCGTCTGCGGGTGGAGCCCACAGGAGTTTGCGCTGTTCGGCCTGACCATGATCGAGGACCGCTATGCGCAGGGCCTGGAGTGGGCGGAAATCGTCGAGCGCATCTACGCCGGCGGCCCGCCGTTTGATTATCAAGGACGCTTCTACCAACTCAACGGTGTGTCGGGGCTGCCGATGCCGCTGCAGCGACCGCGGCCAGTGACGCTCAATGCGGCGTTCTCAGCAGCGGGACGCAACTTTGCCGCGAAGACAGCCGATTTCCTGTTCACAACGTTCGTCGCTATCGAGGATGGCAGGCCGCACATTGATGATATGGCAGCGCGAGCGCGTTCGGTCGGTCGCGAGGTTGGTGTCTATACGACCTGCCATGTGGTGTGCCGGCCGACGCAGACCGAGGCTGAAGACTATTACGAACACTACGCGGTGCGAATGGAAGATACGACGAGTGTGGACTTCTATATGGGTTCCAAGGAGAAGTTCTCGTCGTCGCATGATCCCGAGGCATATCGCCTGCATCGCAAGCGATTCGTGGGCGGCGCAGGTACCTATCCGCTGATCGGAACCCCGCGCAAAATTGCCGAGGAAATGCTGCGGATGAGCCAGACCGGATTCGCCGGCACCACAGTTTCGTTCGTAAACTTCAAGACCGAGCTGCCCTATTTCATCGATGCGGTCATGCCACTGCCGCGCGAGGCGGGGCTTCGGCTGTGAGGCTCAGAGTCTCGTGAGCCGTTTCAGGCATGCGGGGCAAGTGACACGTCCCGCCGGCGGTTCGGCCCAACCTGAACGGGTGCCAGGCTCATCGGAGCATAGTGCGATTCGACAATTCGGCGTCACTGCGTGATAGACAGGCTCCAATCCTATCCGCAATGGGCCGTTCTTTCGAAGAGCAACAAAGAGCCGGCCACTGCGTTCGATTGTCTCCATACGTGACAGATTCATTGCTTTGCACGTCATGTCAATATGGACTCTGCTTCGGAATCACATGCGCCAGGTTGTCGATCGTGCTGAAGCGCTGCAAGATATGGCGCCCTGCAGGAGAGGACCCATGCAACTCGCGTTGTCCACTTGGCACGAGGTGGAGGATTATCTGCGTTCTTCGCGCGGCATCATCATCCCAATCGGCTCGACCGAGCAGCACGGGCCAAATGGGCTGATCGGCACCGATCACCTAGATGCGGAGTTTGTTGCCAAAGGCGCGGGCGATGCGATCGGTTGCCTGGTGGCGCCAACGCTGACCATCGGCATGTCGCAGCACCATCTGGGTTTCGCCGGGTCAGTCACGCTGCGTCCATCAACGCTGATCGCGTTGGTGTGCGACGTCGTCATCTCATTGATAAAGCACGGCTTTGAGCGATTCCTGTTCATCAACGGTCATGGCGGCAACGTCGCCACGGTGACGGCCGCCTTCGACGAGATCTACGCCACAACGTCGATGCGGGGACCGGGCGACTCGTCCCCAGCGCGCTGCAAGATGGTATTCTGGTCGCAGGGCCCACGTGCAACGGCGCTCGCCAAGGAGCTGTATGGAGACTCGAACGGCAGCCACGCGACGGCGGCCGAGGTGTCGTTGTCGCAGCACTACCACCCTGAGGCGATCAAGTACGCTCAGATGTCGCCGAAGGTTGCGCCGAAGAGCACCGGATTTTTCGACTGTGCCGATTATCGCCAGCGATTCCCCGATGGCCGCATCGGCTCGGATCCCTCCCTCTCCACGCCGGAGCACGGCGCGCAGCTGTATCAGGCATCGGTCGCCGATATGGTTGAGGTGTATCAGACCTTCGTCGCCGATTAAATGGTCGACCCAATCCGATTGGAAATCATTCGCGGCGCTATTCGCGCCGCGCAGGCCGAGATGGATGCACTGCTGGAGCGCACCGCGATCAGCGCATTCATACGCGAGAAGAAGGATTTCTACACCGCGCTGTTCGATGCGAATGGTGTGATGGTTGTTGGCTCCATGGTGCCGATCTTCGGCGACATTACCGGCCCGGTATTCGCCCGCTTTGCAGCGGACACCATGCAGGAGGGCGACCTCTATTGGTATAGTGATTGCTATGCGTCCCGTGGTGCGGTGTCGCATTCCAATGATCAGGTGTTTCTGGCCCCGGTGTTTCACGATGGGCGCCGCGCCGCGTTCGTCATGGGCTGGGCGCATTTCTCGGATATTGGCGGGCTGCGGCCCGGATCGATCAGCTCGGACGCCACCGACATCTTTCAGGAAGGCATCATCATCCCGCCCACCAGGCTGATAGACGCTGGTGCGGTGAATGAAGCAGCCCTGGAGATCTTTCACCGCAACTCGCGTTACCCCGAGCAAAGTCGTGGCGATACCCGCGCGCTGATGGCATCGGTGGAACTCGGCGCGCGCCGCGTCAGAGAACTGCTGGGACGGTTCGGTCCGGACGTTATGGCTGACGCCTTTGGGCAACTGTTCGCTCGCACACGCGAACTGGTGCGAGCGCGTTTGCGTGAGACGTTTCCGGTGGGGACGTATCGGTTCAGCGATGCGATCGACTCCGATGGCCACGGCAATGGGCCACTCCATATCCGCCTGGCTTTGACCCGCACGTCGGATGACCGCTTCGTGTTCGATGCGACAGAGACGGACGACCAAGCGCCTGGGCCAGTGAACTTCCTGATGAACCCGGACGTGCCGGGGATGGCGCTGGGATTGTTCTTTCTCGGCGGTGATCCGGCGCAGGTGTGCAACGCGGGTGGACCGCGTGCGCTGGATGAGGTGAGGCTGCGGGAGGGATCGCTGTTGTGGCCGCGGTTTCCTGCGCCACTCGGACTGCGCGGCATGACCATGATGCGGTTCCTGGCGACATTGAACGGTTTGGTGAATGCTGCAGGAGGCAATGCGCCAGCCTCGCACTCTGCCTATGTCATCATCATGCTGCGCGGCATTGACCGCGGACGCCAGTTCCTGATGTCGGATGGTGTGGGAGTGGGTTACGGCGCACGTGCCACATCCGACGGGATTGATGCTGTCTATTTCGTCGCGCAGGAGAACTATCCGGTCGAATTCCTTGAACAAGGTTATCCGGTGCGGTTGCTGCGTTACGGCATCAATTGCGATAGCGGCGGGCCGGGTCGTTTCCGTGGTGGGGCCGGCGTGGTGCGCGAATACGAGGTGCTGGCTGAACAGGCAGTGCTGTCGATGCGCATCGACAGTGTATTGAATCCGCCCTGGGGCGTCGCCGGTGGCATGCGAGGCGGCACCGGCCGCGCCCTGGTCAATCCAGGCACAACGAACGAGCGCACGCTCGCACCGCTGTCGGATGGCACGGTTCTGCGACGAGGCGACATCTTGCTGCTGGAAACTGGGGGCGGTGGCGGCCGTGGCCATCCGTTCGAGCGACCGGCTGAGCAGGTGCTGCAGGATGTACGGGATGGCTTCGTTTCGATGGCCGCGGCCCGGCGCGACTATCGTGTGGTCATCGCGAGCGACGCACTTGATGCCGATGCCACGCGGTTGCTCCGTAGGCACAACGAGTTGGTCCAGGCATGATGGGCAGATCGAGTCTGCCCGTTGTTGTGGAAGGCCGGGCTGGCGTCCGGGTCCGCGCTTGACGTTCGCGGTTGCTGTCGACATCGGCGGCACGTTTACCGATGTCACCTTGCTGGATCAGGCCACCGGTCGCCAATGGCGTGCGAAGACGGCCAGCACACCAGCAGACCCGTCGCAAGCGTTCATTGCTGGCGTGCAGCTGGTACTCAACGACGCGCGTGTGCACCCGCAGGAGATCGTGCGGGTGCTGCATGGCACGACAGTGGCGACAAACCTTATCCTGCAAGGCAGGACCGCGCGCACCGCGTTGGTAACAACGCTGGGGTTCCGCCACGTGCTGGAGATCGGTCGGCAGGATATTCCGCGCCACGCCAATCTATTTGCATGGGTGAAGCCAAAGCGCCCGGTGCCGCCGGCGCGGGTTCTGGAGGTGTGTGAACGGATCGGTCCAGGTGGTACGGTGTTGACACCGCTGGACGAGGCCAGCGTACATGATGTGTCGGCCATTTTGCGCCGGATGGACGTACAGGCTGTAGCGGTGTGCCTGCTGCACTCTTTCGCAAACCCTGCGCATGAGCGGCGTGTCGCGGAACTGCTGCGCGCCGCACTGCCCGATGCGATGGTGACGGCTTCCGTCGACGTGCTTCCGGTGGTGCGCGAGTACGAGCGCAGCTTGGCGACCATCATGAACGCTGCTGTGATGCCGGCAGTCACCACTTACATACAGCGCCTGCAGGGTCATCTGGCGGATGCGAAGATTAGCGCACCGTTGTTGTTGATGCAGTCTAACGGTGGAGTTGCAGGCGCCGCGGCGATAGCTCGAACACCGGCATTGACGGTGCTGTCAGGTCCCGCGGCGGGAGTGGTCGGCGCTCGCGACGTTGCTGCCCGTACCGGCATTTCAGACATCATCACGATCGATATTGGTGGCACGAGCGCCGATATTTGTTTGTTGCGCGGAGAGCGGATCGAACTCACGCAGCGAGGCCATGTCGGTGGATGGCCTTTGCCGCTGCCAATGATTGATATGGTGACGATAGGCGCGGGCGGTGGCTCCATCGCACGCCTATCTGATGGTGCCCTGACGGTCGGACCGGCGAGTGCAGGCGCCGTGCCCGGTCCCGCGTGCTACGGCATCGGTGGCAAGGAACCCACTATCACCGACGCACACCTTGTCCTTGGGCATCTTCCCGCAGCGTTGCTCGGGGGCCGAATGACATTGCACACAGCACTGGCTGAACGTGCAATCCGCTCTTATGTCGCCGAGCCGTTGGGTCTGTCATTGCATGATGCGGCACGCGGCATTTTGGCGATCGCCGATTCGAATATGGTAGGTGCGATCCGCGTCGTGTCGGTGGAGCGTGGCCATGATCCGCGCGATTTCGCGCTGGTGGCTTTCGGCGGCGCGGGTCCGCTGCATAGCTGTTCATTAGCCGACCACTTGGGGATTTCGTGCGTGCTGATTCCTCCCGCCCCCGGTGTGCTGTGTGCCGAGGGCCTGCTTGCGGCCGGTCTTAAGGCGGAGTTCTCGCGCACGATGTCACGACCGGACCAGTGGGACGCTGCAGAGGATGTGTATCTTGCGCTCGAATCAGAGGCGCATGCTTGGTTCACTGCGGAACAGGTAACAGAGCGTGATAGGACGATCACCCGCATTGCACTGCTACGCTATGCCGGTCAGGGCGCGGAACTTGCGATTGTCTGGCCAGGCACTGCGGACTCAGCGAGACAGGTATTTGCCGAAGCGCACCGGGCGCTGAATGGCTTCACGATGGAAACAACAGTGGAGTTGATAACGCTGCGCGTGGAAGCGGCAGCCAGCGCACCGACGGCGGCATCCACGTGCCTTCCGGCCGGAGTTGGCGCAGTGCCGATCGGACGACAGGTGGTGCAGCATGCGACCGGCGCGCTGGAGGCGCCAGTTTTCGATCGGTCGTCGCTCGGCGCGGGCGATCAGTTCGATGGACCCGCGGTTGTCACTCAGCTGGACGCAACGACGCTGCTCGCGGCAGGATGGCGCGCGCAGGTGTTGGGCTCCGGCCCATTGATGCTGCGGAAGCTCTGAATCGACCACGCGACGAGCGCCACTTTGTTGGGGCGGCTAAGAACCTTCGACGCGTACGACAGGCGGACGCGCGATCTCACTTAGCATATCCGCTCCGCCAACACGCGGTTCGCCAGGTCCTGCGAATACGATTTTTCTGCCCGCCCCGACATCTTGCCTCCAGTCAAACCAATCGGAGATCCACGACATACGCATTGCCGCCGGTTCGAAGGACAGGATTTAAGTCAGCGCGAGCCGCTTTAGCGGATGTGAACGCCATATGGCGTAGATTCCTCACCAAGATCCCACCAGATGCCGGCGAAGGCGGCGATTCCCTCACGTGCCGGCGCTATTAGCAAGTGCTCATCTGGCCCGTGCTGCTTGCAGCCATTGTAGCTGTGCGGCACCCAGATCAGCGGCGTGCCCAGATGATCCACGAATACATCCCCTGGCAGCCCGCCCGACGAATTGGGGATCACCTGCACGTGCCGGCCGAGCGTTCGTTCCATCGAAGCGACTGTCCAACGCACCCAGGGGTCTGACGGGTCGGTGCGGCTGGCCGGCATCCGAATGCCGGCGTCCTCGATCCGCACGGAGCGGAACCCAACAGCGTCGAGATGCCGGCGCAACGCCGGCTCGAACGTCACCGGATCGGTGTCCACGGTGTAACGGATCTGGCAATGCGCCCGAGCGTTTGGCGCCACTGCGTTCACCGGATTCTCCGGTCGCCCCGACACCATCGCCAGCACGATGAAGCTGTTCCAGCCATAGATCTTCTCAGCTGCCGACAGACCGGGTTCTCCCCAATTAGGATCGATCGAGGCGGCCCCGCCACCCCCGCCGACCTCGCAGCCCGCCAGCACCGAGCGAATGCTCGCAGGCAAGCCATTGCTTGGCAGCCAGTCACGCACCTGGATGCGCCCGTTGCGGTCGATGATGGTGCCGATTGCGTGGGTCAGCACCACAGCGGGGTCTGTGGTCAATCCGCCCCAATGTCCGGAGTGTACGCCGCCCGGTCGGAGATCCACCACAAGATCGAAGTGAAACGTGCCGCGGGTGCCAGTGGCGATGGTCGGCACCTCTGGCATCGCGCGCGGACCATCGCTACCGATCAATACGTCGGCCGAGAGTTCTTCGTTATGCTGGGCGACGAACTCGCGTAATCCGATGGACCCACGTTCCTCGCAGGTCTCCAGCACTAGCTTCAGGTTGAAGCCAAGTTTTCCCCCGCGCTCGTCCAGCACGGCCTCCAGCGCCGACAAGTTCAGCGCGTGCTGGCCCTTGTTGTCGGCACTGCCGCGGCCATACCAGCGATCGCCCTCTTCTTGCAGCCGCCAGGGATCAAGCCCGGCGCGCCATTGGTCCTCCAGGCCGCGAACCGTATCGCCGTGGCCATACGTCAGCACAGTCGGGCGCAATGCATCCTCGTGACGTTCGGCGGTCAGAATTGGGCCGAAGCCGGATCTTGGATTGGGATGGATGGAGACCTCGAAGCCGAGGCGCTGCAGCCATGGCCGCATCGCTCCTTCCAGATAGCGCTGCACATCAGCCTCGTGGCCTGGGTCCTGCGAGGTGCTGGGAATCGCGACCAGATCCGCCAGCCGGTCTCGAAAGCCGTTGCTGTCGAAGAACGCCAATGCACGTGCAACAGCGCCATCCCGGGATGCCATGTCTGTCTCCTATTCGCGACCAACGTCCACATATTCGGGGACGGTCAGATAGACCCAGATCAGGTTGGCCAACAGCAGTGCAGCGGTGATCAGGAACACCCAGCGCAGGCCGAACGAGGCGGCGATCGCGCCGCCGTTCAGCGGACCCAGCGAATTGCCAAGGAAGCTGGCCGAGGCCGTCATGCCATAGACCGTGCCGCGGTCGGACCGTGGCACCATGCGGCCGATCAACGCGTTGGCCGTCGGCAGAATGCCGCCGATGAACAGGCCGACACCGAACCGCTCCAGCGCGAACACCCAGTAGCTCTGCGCGAAGCCTTGCGGCAGGCTGGTCAGCGTGGCGCCCAGCAGGCAGATCAGTAATACGCGACGGTATCCGATCTCGTCGCTGTGCTTGCCAAGCAGCGGCACCGCGATCATGCCGGCGAGACCCGTGACGGAAAAGGCAACACCTCCGAGGGTGGCGAGGTCCGGCCGCGGTCCGGTCAGTTCTTGCACGAACAGCGTTACCACTGGCTGCACCGCACGGGTACTGAACTGCGCCATCAGCAGCACGAAGAACAGCGGCAACACGCCAGTGGCCCCGATCAACAGTGCCAGGCCGCGCAGGCCACCTCGCCTGCGACGGCCGCCATCGGGGCGCACGAAGCGCTCGGGGACGCCACGCCACACCAGGAACACTGCAGCAAAGGTTATGGCGGAGGTGCAATAAAACGGGATGCGATAGCTGCCGGTGAGGTCGGCGAGAATGCCCCCGATCACCGGCCCCACGAGCGAGCCCACCAATTGCCCGGTGCTGAGCCAACCGAGGGCGTAGCCCAGACGCTGTTCGGGCACCTGGCTGGCGACTAATGCCATTGCGGTCGAAGAGAAGCCGGCGAACACGCCCATCAGCGCGCGGGCACCAAAGAACTGCCATACGTTCAGCGACAGGCCCATCAGCGCAGTGAAGAACGCAATGGCGCAGCTGGAGCGGATCAGCATTGGCTTGCGGCCGTAATTATCGGCCAGGCGACCCCAGAGCGGCGACGCGAAGGCTGCGACGAATGAGGTCGAGCCATTGAGGATGCCGGACCACAGGTCGATGCCCGCCTCGGTGGTCACGCCGAGTTTGGGCAGAAACAACGGCATGATCGGGCTGAGGAAGCTGAACGCCATGGTCATGATGAACTGGATGCCGACCATGGCCCACAGAGTGACCTGCCAATGGCGGTCTGGACCGATCTCTCCATGCGACCCGCTCGAGGCCGACGCTTGGTCTGTGGCATCTGTCATTGACTGCAAGACTGACACGCAGCTGTCGGAACGTCGAACCTTCGGTGCGGAGCTTACCGCCTGGTCAAGGTTTGCATTTCCGCGCAGCTGAACAGGCGATCAGAGGGCAAGACGCAAAGCAGAGTACGATTGCACGCGGAAGCCCTGCTGGTTCGGGCACTGCCTCGGTAGGCCCTGGTCAGTGATTCCGGCACTGAGAATCCGGGAGCCTAACCATCTTGGCCAATGGATATTGGTGCACTATCCAAACGGACAAATTGCGTAATTATAACGTTCCGCTAGTTTTTCGGATACGCCCACGGGCGATGACCGACCAAAGACGTAGAATACTTCCATCGCATTTTCAGGGGTAAATTTTATGGATAGCTTAACCAAGAGCGGCACAGATTCGCTCCTCGCTCCCCTTGCTATACTGATCAATCAGATTGGTTATTCGAGCGTCGACCTTGCGTCCGGCGATCCCGGCGACACGCTGGGATTGCTGCCGGAGCCCAACCAGGTTGTCGACCATGCCGGCGAAACCCTCGCCTATACGGTCACGCTAACCAACACCGGCAGCGCCGACCTCGCCAATGTCGTTGTGTATGACGGTTCGGGCGCCATCTTGGGCCAGAATGCCGAGATTGACGGTGGCGAATCGCGGTCGTTCATTGGCCGATATAACGTTGCGCAGGCTGACATCGATAACGGCACCGCCGCCATCGCCGCGAGAGCCACCGACGACAATGGCGACCAGGTTTTTGCCACGGCAAGCGTGCCGGTTCTGCAACTCCCCGGACTCTCGATCGCAGCAGATTTCAATACGACATCTTACGATGTGCGCAACGATAGCAAAGTCGATCACAGCTATCAGACCATCAACTATACCGTCAGGGTAACCAATACCGGCAACGAGACCTTGACGGGGCTCCAGACGGCCGACGGTCAGAGTTTGAACCACCTGGACGTCGGCCAAACATGGACTTACACCAGCAAGTATCATGTTACTCAAAGCGATATAGACGGCGATGGGGTCAGCACCGCGCCAGCGCGGGCCACTGGTGGCATCGCAAACACGTTCTCGGTGACCGATGATCAGGGTGATCATGCATCGACCACCGTCACAACACCTGTCGTACAAGATCCTAAAGCGTCGGTTCTCCTGGTATCCAGCGATAAGAACTCGGTCGATCATGCCGGCGAAGTGATCAACTTCACTGTCATAGAGGCCAATACCGGCAACGTCACTCTCGACACAACAACCACAGAAAAACTGAACGGTGTTTGGACCACACTGAGCACCGACACCCTGTTGCCGAGCCAAGCCAAATTGCTGCACTACAGCTACACCGTAACCCAGGCCGATATGGATGCCGGGCTCTCGATCGGCACCATGGTCGAGATACAGTCGTCGCAGGCTGTTTTCGGTGACAACTCCTGGAAAGGGGTACAGGTAGGCTTAGATCAGAAGGCTACCGTCAACGTCGAGAACCTCGAATCGTTCGATAACGGTCAGACGTGGTACTTTCATCAGATGCCAGGTTTCGCGACCGCTGCCAACATCCAGGCAGCGTTCAAGAATGCCACTGGCAGCACGCCAAATGTGGTCGGCTACACCACGGCGCCGAACGTCGGGGTCGGCACACAGGTGTTGCGTGCAGCGCTTGTCACCAACACTGGCAATGTCACGGAGCATCAACTCAGTGTCCGGGGTTTCGCCTTCGATTCGTCTGACCTGGCTCCAGGTGCAAGCATGATATCGCACGTGGGCTCTGGCACCGCGACCACTTCGGGAACTTACACAAGCAGCGTCTCGGTGAATGGCAACCATACGGTTAGCTATGGGTGGAACACTCTCGTCCCGTTTGGTCTCACCTCGAATACAGACACCGCTTCGTACAGCGTCGGCGACACGGCTGGAACCAGTATCATCAGCCTGGCTCTCAACACCCCACAACAGTCATCCTTTGTCTCGTCTCCCAGTCAAGCTACCAACGACCCGTGGGCTGCAATTGACGCGATGCTGGCCAAGGTCTCGTCCGACCTGCAAGGTGCGGCCGCTCAAATCCAGGCAGCCACGGATTATGTTCACGGCCTGCCACCTTTGCCGAGTTTACCGTTCATGCAACCGCAGAGTGCTCCCACCGGCAGCCTTGGTATGAGCGATCTCCAGGCGGCATTGAACCAGCTACAAAGCCTAGTTTTGCCGCACGGCTGAAACGCAAGTTTGAGGCAGGCGCCCGCACTCGCCTGCCTCACCTCATCCCGGCAAACCGCGGGGGTGCATGGGCGCAAGCCTAGCGTTCCCTGCCCGGCTCACTTCTGTCCAGCCAAATATATCGTTAGTACTGACGTATCGGTGCCGTGCGGCCTCCTGCTGGATAAGCTGATGGAGATGGGCGCCGTGGCGGAGGCCATAATCGGCCAGGGCTTACGCGCCCAGATCGGCAAGAAGCTCGTTCGCAGTCGCCGACAAGTCGAGTCCCTTTTCGATGGTCCGGCAGTGTAACACGTCTCGTGCCCCCGGCTTGCGCACCTTCAGGACAGGCTCGCTGTCCGTGCTTCCATATTCGATCTGCACGTCGCCGTCCTCGTCGCCCATGGCGAGAATGGGAGAACGCCCATTCCGTAGATCGGTAAGGAACGACCTCGCGGTTCCGGCTGACATCCGAAGGAACCCAAGCATTTGCGCGGCCGATGCATCCACCGCGTCTTTGACGATGTGGATGGTCATGCTCGCACGCGCGATGGCTGGCTGTTCTGGAATGACCCTGAATCTGAAGGTGACACCGCCACCGCTTATTTCGACCGGCGTGTGCCTCTGTCGGACAGGAGGTGTTGGCGACTGATCGGCAGACGCTGGCGGAACGGTAGGTCGCGCCGGCTTCGCCCCCGGGTTTTCAATGGGGAAGTCAGGATTGGGTGCGCCGGGCGGGGCACCGCGAATAGGTGTAAGAGCCATCCAGGTCTTCCTGCTTATTTAGGTGGCACCAGAGCTATTTCCGCTGGGTGCGGGTTCGGTCCGGGATCATCGCGGCAAAGCACCTACTCCAAACCTGCTCCGAGCGGGTACTGGACATCTGATGAAAGCGCATGCCAAGGCGAAACATCGCGGGCCAGCGACGCTGGGTTGGGTTGATCGGCTCCTGCCACAATCGTGTCAATCTGCAAGGAACCGAGGGTGTGTGCAATCGCTGTCCATGCCATCTCAGGGCAAGACCCTGCCCCCAAAATGCAGGGTCCAATAAGTAGGTTATTTCTGCGGCGCGAGGCGAAGAATAGGGTCGCAACTCATCCCCGTTGTGACCTCTTAGGTCGTCCCTTTTGCAGGAAGCGGCTCTGACGGGTAAAGGATTGAACATCCCTCGATCAGACGGAGCCCGCGGTGTCACTCGATCTAAGAACTCACATCGATGAATCCGCAAAAGCCAACCTCTCGATCGAACTCTGGCAAGGCGATGAGTGTGTTGGGCGTTCCGAAATGGATGCGGACGGTCTAGATAGGTTGATCACCCATCTAGCTCAGCAACGCGAGAAGCTCGCCAAGAAGATTCCTATGACGCTGGAAAACGGTGAAAGGATCAGAGGCCAAAGGGAGCCAGAGTGGATGTGTGTTTTTGCGAAGGAAACGGACGATCAAGTACTGGCTTTACGTCACTCGGGTTTTGGATGGCTGGGTTTTCAGCTTTCCGCAAAAACGGCGCGAGCTATGGCGACCGCATTGCTGAATGGTTCGTCACGCAAGCTCGGTGAGATCATGGAACGACGGGGCCTGCGCTGAGCCGGCTCCGTGCCGACGCTCAGCACCATCGACAGCGAGCCGAGAGTGCCGGTGGCCTAACCCGCCCGGGAGCTCGCCACACCTACACCACGCGATGGGCCAGGACCCAGTCGCCAATGGCATCCACCAAGATCCAAGTGACAATGGGATCGCACAGCGCCTCAGCATATTGGGCCGATGTGTCTTTGCGACAGTTCGCTCGCGATTGCGGCTGGTCACGGGAAATTCGGCGCGGACTACCCGGGTAGGAACTTTGGATCGTTGAAAGCTCCGCTCGCAGCGAACTATAGCGGGACTCAAAGGTGAGTCAGGATGTTCACCAATCGGCCGAAAGGGTCGCGCACATAGAGCCGTCGAACGCCCCAGGGCTCATCGACCGGACCATACTCGATGGGCAACCCGGCACTGACCACACGCTTCATGACCTCCTCGAAGTTGTCCACCTCGATCGAGAGGTCGGGCACCGCAGTTGCTGATCCACCTTCGGTCGCCACACTGATCTGGGGTGCTGCAACTCCGTTGGAGGCAAACGTCACGATCCACCCCTGGTCCATGACCACCGCCAGCCCAAGGACATCGCGGTAAAAGCTTACGGCATCGACAACACGAGTGGCGGTGATATTTGGAACGATGCGCTTCACGGTCATGTTATGCGCCAATCTCCTGAAGGTTGGTTGACCCGGTTGCTCTGCCGAGTGCGATCAAACTCGCGCCGACACCAGCTACAGTGCTGCTGGAAGATTGGCGCCGATCGGGGCTTTCGTGTTGCTGAAGAAATCTGTCAGGGTTGCAGGCGCGGCTTGGACGGCATCATCCGTTGACCTTGCTACATCCGCGTACCTTGCTCGATGAAGGTCGCAAACTGGGCGGCTTCCCTTGCGCTGGCACCGGGATGGAACGACAGGTCCAGCGGCGTCAGCGTCACTTCGCAAAAGCCCACGGCGCATCCGCGAGGACGCTACCGAATGGCAAAGCGACAAGCAGCGAGCGCAGGACTCGGAACATGGAACTCCTTTCCGCCGATTGCCGGACTCAGGACAGGCGCTTGCCTGTGAGCGGCGAGCCTTTCGTCTAAACCTATGCGACCGAGGCGGCCTTCCAAAAGCACGGGCGAACGCTGTTCCAGGCACGCCCCTGTATCGGGCCTCGGGGTCACGCACCATCTCTCCTGCCATCGTTTGCGGGACGACATAACAGAACACATGGTCACCACACTGATACGCGAGCGCAGCACCAGATGACTGGCACGCCGCCAGCGACCTGGCTCACTCGACGCGCGTCGCCCGCTACGAAGAGGTGCTCGCCCGTTTCGGGAGCGCAAGTTAGCTGCTTACATGCCGCAACTCGAAGCCTTCCGACACGTTCCTCACGATGCGAACCAACCCTGGTTGACCCGAGGGAACACTCTGGAGGTAACGATGAACCTGCTGAAGGCAACCACCGTGATTGTCTTTCTGGCCGTCCCCGCCGGGGCGCAAACCGCTGGCAATCCTGCCGCAACTGCGCCGAGTGCACAGAACTCGGGTGCCGGAATAGCAGGCCAACCTGGCAGCAAGAACGGACCGGCGGCGAGATCAGGGCAAGATCGCGTCAGCTCGCAGCCGAACAGCTCAACCTCTTCGCAGCAGGATACCAGCAAAATACCGGGCAAACCCGGTAGCAAGAGCGGACCAGCAGTAACGCCACCATCCCACTCAGCCAATAGACCGTAGCGCCGACGCGCACTGGCGGTCGGAGCCCAATCACCGCGCCAACACGGTACGCCGAATTGCATTCAGTTGCGCGAGTGTGCCCGGGTCGGCTTCACCGGTAATTGCTTCCTGTCGCCAATGTCGCTGGAATGCCCGGAGCACGGTGGCGACTTGCGCATCGAACGGGCCATCGCCAGTCACGTCATAGCCGATATCGATCAGTGCCGCCCTGACCTCAAGGACGGAGGCGTGACGGCCGCCGGTCAAGTCTTCGTCATTCTCCGGCCACAGCCCCACTCCGTTCGCCGCCAACCCCTGCCAGTCGAACTTTTCACCTGGATCCTGTTTACGATCGGGTGCGACATCGCTGTGCGCAACGATATTGCGCTGCGGAATCGGATGCCGAGCCAGAATTGCCAAGCACAGGTCGCAGACCGCAGCAAGCTGCAGCACAGGAAAGTCGCGGTAGCCCCACTCATGACCCGGGTTGACGATCTCGATGCCAATCGACCGTCCGTTCAACCCGCGATTGCCGCGCCAATATGACACGCCGGCATGGTGCGCGCGCCGTTCTTCCGGCACGAGCCGCAATACGGCGCCATCCTCGTCCACCACGTAGTGCGACGACACATGCGCGGCGGGATTGCATAGCCGTTCGATCGCTTCCCTGGCATTGCGCATACCGGTGTAATGTAGAATCAGCATGTCGATTGGCGTACTCGGCGGCCGGTCGTCCTGATTCGGGCTCGGCAGGTCCCGAATACGGAGGCTCATAAGCCGCGCTCGCGCTTGATCCGGTCCCACGCCGCATTGATCCGCGCCACCTTCTCGTTGGCACGCGCAATGAACTCAGCGGGCACACCGCGTGCCGCCAGGCTGTCAGGGTGGTTCTCGCGCATCAGCCGCTTCCAGGTGGCGCGGATGACCTCGGCGCTTGCCGACGGTGCTACGCCGAGTTCCGCGTACGCATCGGGCTCTTCGGGCGCTGGCGCCTGACGGGAACTACCGCCGCGCGCGCGGTCCCAGGCGTTCTGATCCAACCCGAGCGCGCGATGCGTGCGTGACAGGAAGTCGAATTCCTGCCGGTTCATCGGTCCGTCGGCTCTCGCAATTGCAAACAGAGCCGCAAGCACGTCCTCCAGCATACCTCGGTTGTCGGCGAATGCATCGCCCAACTGCGATGCGTAACTCTCATACCCCTCGGAGCTATCGCGTGCCTGGTCGAACAGGCGGCCAATGTCGCGCACCGACTCGGGCGGGATCCGGAACTGACGCTTGAACGCGTCGATCTCCTCGCGCCTGACCGGGCCATCACATTTGGCAAGCTTGGCGGACAGCACAACAACACAGATCGCGAAAAGTTGGTCGCGACGGCTGAACATCGCTGCCAGGCGCGCCGGGTTCCAACCGGCCTGCGGCACGAAGCGCATACCGAAATCACCTGCTGCCCCGGCGTCTGCCGCATGTCCCAGAGCAGCACCGACCACGGCGCCCATCGGGCCGCCCATGGCGAATCCCGCCACGCCGCCGATGATCTTGCCCCAGTAGCCCATAGTTTGCCCTTACCACGCCAAGGTTGACGCCGGCAAAACAAAGCTGGGTCCGTCGCCGGTAACGGCATAAGATCAGGACAGTGTACGCGGTACAGTCGCGTTCCAGCTCTTGCGGAAGTGTTCTGTACCGTCAGGTGATCCACACCTGCGAGAGATGCGTGTAGCCGGTTGGATGGCTCGAGCTCTGACAGGCTGCCTCGATCCGGATGCCTATCATCAGATGTACTGCGAGATGCGTTGGCAATGCCGAGATCATGGTATGTGCCGATTCACGATTGGACACCGTGTAGTGCGAATGGCTACTCGTCCGCCCCACGTCCGGCGGCTGCAAGACGCAACTTACCGTGTCATTCACCAGGTCGAGTTCCAAGCGATACGTGGGCTGTGCCAGCGTCTCCGGGGCAGGCAATGAGTGTGGCGACGCAGTTGAACGAATCGGCGTAAAAGGGTCGGCATCATCCGGTGCAACCGGAAGCACGATGTGCGACGCGTTGCTGCGGCCAAGTGCACCGTGTTCACCGCCGGTTTGGCCTATCGGCCAAGCATTCTGGAACTCGGCGCTCGCAATTGCGACGCGCAAGCGGTGGCCTGCCGCGACCCGATACGCGGAATGCCGCAAGGCAAAGCGCAATGTATACACGTGGCCCGGAACCAGCAGCGACGGAACCTCATGCGAATTGCGATGGACCGCAAGTAGCCCAGCGTCGCAGATCAACGCACAGCACCGTCGTTGGCAACATCGTATAGCTTGACATGAAAATACGCCACCTCGAGACGCGGCGCAGAGCATATTTGAACATCCACGGCCGAACGCATCCGCCGGGATTGGTGAAGCCCGTATACCGCAGAGCGCACCACGATCGCCTTCAGCACTGGAGGCCGCTGCACTGCGACCTACCACTGCACAATCCCGCCGTACGACTGCCGATTATGCCGACCGCGCCGCTGCACCACGGCTGCTCGGCAATCCATCCAACCAAGTCGGCCGTCTTGCCCCTCCTCAGGCGAATAAGTGCCGGTGGAAATCCGGACGAACTGCCGGTCCCGCGCACATCGTACTGCACCACCGCATAACCGCGTTCAGCCAGATACGGCACCACCGGCGGATACTCGTCGCGACAGTCAGGCAATGGAGATGGGTGATATTCCATCACGCAGGGAACCGTCCTGGTGCGTCAGGCCGGGTCACGCGGACATAAGTTCGACACCGTCGCGCATCCTCACGCGTACGCCGGTGTGGACCTTCACCGGCCAGATCTGCGTCATCTCGTCAGCGATTGGGTTCAATCGGCCGCACTCGGCTGCCGTCGCTTACTTCCTCCGGCGGATTGAGCACCACACGTTCACCTACGCGACCACCTTCCGCGAGGCTGGCGCGCAGGCCGTCCGTGTTCGCCACCTTCACCGGCTGGAGTTTGACCGTGCTGTCCGCACTCACATTAGCGATAAATGTGTTGGTGCCGCGCACCACCAGCCCCGCGACCGGAACCTCAGGATAACTCGGCACTGGCACATGAAGTGTGACGTAGGCGAAGCTGCCTGGCATCAAGAATTCATTGGTGTTATCAACGTCGAGTTCAACGAACAGCGTCCGCGTGCGCGGGTCGAGCTGCTCAGCAGACCTGGCGATCCGCGCCTGCACCTTGCGGTCCGGATTGGAACCATCAGTGACATCGGCGAGATCGCCGACGTGCACAAACGGTACATCCTTTTGCTCGACGTAAACGTCGACGCGCAGCCGGCTCATGTCCGCGATGGTCATCACCGGCTGGTTGGACGTCTGGTTGGTCACCGAACTCTGCACCAGCGCCCCAACATCGACGAAACGCGCCGTAACCGTGCCGTCGAATGGCGCGCGCAGCACCTCATACGACTTCATGACCGCAAGCTGTTCCATGTTCGCCTGCGCCATGCGAAATGAGGTGTTCGCCTGATCCGCCGATTGCACCGAGGTCCAGCCGCGCTTCACCAGCTCATTCTCGCGATCGGCATTCTTGCGCTTGTTCTCCAGGTCGCTCACTGCTGCATCGAATTGTCGGTCGGTCTCTGCTGACTCCACCTGGGCCAAGACCTGCCCTGCCTTCACGTGGTCGCCACGGTCCACTGTGACCGACTTTAAGTAACCCCCGACCTTGCCGTACAGCGTCGCCACCTGATACGCACGCGTATCACCCAGCAGCGAGATCTGTCGCTCCTTCGGGCCCTGCGCGACGGTTGTCACCTGCACTGCCGGCCCCTTCGCCAGTTCTGCCGCCATCGCTTCTCGCGCCGCGATAAGCTGGGCGTCCTTGTCATGCCACAGCCGTACCGCGGTCAGCGCTGCACCGGAGACCAGCAGGATCCCGATTGAATATACCAGCAGCGAACGAAATCGGCCTTTAGCCATGGTGAGCTTCCCCCGAACCGGACGCACCCGCCGCCTCAGCCGCGAAGCGCGTATCGAGGCTGTGTAGAGATGGTGGCCTGCGCCGCAGCAATGTGTAGAAGATCGGGACGATGAATAGCGTCGATATCGTCGCCACGATCAGACCGCCGATCACTGCGCGGCCGAGCGGCGCATTCTGCTCACCCGCTTCGCCGAGGCCGAGCGCCATCGGCACCATGCCGATGATCATCGCGAGTGCGGTCATCAGTACCGGACGCAGGCGGATGCGGCCGGCCTCAATCACGGCCCGCACCGGGCCGACTTCTTCGCGTGCACGCAGATCGTTGGCAAAGCTGACGACCAGAATCGAGTTCGACACTGAAATGCCGATCGACATGATGGCGCCCATCAGTGATTCGACATTGATGGTGGTGTTCGACAGGGCCAGCATCCATAGGATGCCCACCAGCGCACCTGGCACTGCCATCATGATGATGAGCGGATCCACCCAGGACTGGAACAGCACCACCAGCAGCGCATAGACCAAGAGCACAGCGAGCACCATGCCCAGGGCGAGACTCCTGAAGGAGCTCTGCATCACCTCGTTCTGGCCAAGGATCAGGATCTTGGTGGTGATCGGCAGACCCTTGCTGATATCGTTGATTGCACTCTGGATGTCTGCGGCGGTCGAGCCGAGGTCCCGGCCATCGACGTTGGCAGCGATATCGAGCTCACGCTGCACTGTGTAGTGGCTGACCGATTCCAGCGTCGATCGCGGTGACACCGTTGCGATTTCGCCGAGCCGGATCACCGGCGCACCCGGTTGCGCCGCAGGCCCGGCGAGGCCGTCAGCGGTTGGACGGTTGACCACAGTATCAAGCAAGTCACCGACCGAGTTGATTCGCTCAATTGGCGTCTGCACCGCGACGAAGTAGTTCACATTGTTCTGCGGGTTGAGGAAGAAGTTCGGCGCTACCAGCGAACTGGAGGAAAGCGTGGTAAGCACGTTGTTGGCCACGTCACGCTGCGACACGTTCAGTTTCGCGGCGCGCAGACGGTCCACATCCACTTGTAATGACGGGTAGTTCAGTACCTGGACCATGTGCGGATCGGCCACGCCCGGTATCCGCTGCATGCGCGCCAGAAGTCTGCGGGCAAGTTCCGATGCACGGTCGAAGTTCACGTCCTGCACCTGCACGTCAATCGGTGCGGACAGGCCGAAATTCAGCACCTGGCTGACGATATCCGCGGTTTGGAAATAAAAGATGCTACCGGGGAATTCATCTGGCAGTTTGCTGCGGATGGCGCGGATGTAATCGATCGAGGGATGATGCTCGGGTTTTAGCGAGATCAGGATCTCGGCGTCCATGTCACCGACATTGTCGGTCGGGACAAAGGCCATGTTGAACGATGACAGCGCCCCGACCGTGTCGTTGACGGTCTCAAGTTCATTGGCCGGGATGATCTGCCGGATTCGGTCCTCGACCTGCAGCACCAGTTCCTCGGTGCGCTCGATTCGTGTCCCGGCTGGCGCGCGGAAGTGCAACTTGATCAGCCCGACATCGGCGCTGGGAAAGAAATCCAGGCCGATCACCGCGCCTAG
Organism: Pseudomonadota bacterium; assembly: GCA_046732975.1. GTDB lineage: Bacteria > Pseudomonadota > Alphaproteobacteria > Acetobacterales > Acetobacteraceae > JAMXLO01. The sequence continues at coordinate 30,931 of JBKPOG010000107.1, read as the reverse complement.
TCCAACTGATACAAGTAGCAGCACACCCGCACACGTCAGCACGAACACGCGCCGATGCAGCGCACCTTCCAGCAGTCTGCCATAGGCATCGCGGAAGCGGTTGAAGCCGCGGTCGAACGCGGCGGAGAAACCGCGTGGCGGGCCATGGTGTTCCGCCTGCGAAGCCAGCAGGAAGCGCGCGAACGAAGGCACCACGGTGAATGACAGCACGTAGGACGCCAGCATGCAGAACACCACGGTCGCGGCGAGCGGAATGAACAGATAGCGCGCCACACCGAACAACAGCACGACCGGGAAGAACACGATGCAGATCGCTAGCGTGGCGACGGTCAGCGGCTGGATCACCTCGCTGCTGCCGTCAAGAATCGCGATGGTGAGCGGCTTGCCGAGTGTTTGGTTGCGGTGGATGTTCTCTATGGTGACGGTAGCGTTGTCGACCAGGAGCCCGATCGCCAGTGCCAGGCCGCCCAGGGTCATCAGGTTGACGGTCTGGCCACTCAGAAACAGGCAGACTATGCCGGCGAAGATCGACAGCGGGATCGAGGCGGACACGATGACCGTGTTGCGCCAGCTGCCCAGGAACACCAGTATCAGTGCGGAGACCAGGATCGACGAGATAATCGCCTCACGGATCACGTTCTGCACTGCGCCGCGTACAAACACCGACTGATCGAAATCGAGTTTCAGCTCCAACCCACTCGGGGCCGCCGCCTGTATCTCTGGCAGCGCCGCACGCGTCGAATCGACCACGGCAAGCGTGGACGCATCCGCATGCTTCAGAATGGCAAGGTAAACCGCGCGTTTGCCGTTGACATGCACGATATTGGTTTGCGTAGCATAGCTATCGCTGACGTGCGCCACGTCGCCGAGTGTGACGGGTGCGCCGTTGTAGACACCGATTGGCAGGGCATTGAACCGGTCGACCGCGCTCGGGCTGGAATTGAGCTGCACATTGTATTCACGTTCGCCGATGCGCGCCGTACCTGCGGGCACGATGACGTTGGAAGCCTGTAACGCCGCCACCACATCGGTCGGCGAAAATCCCTTCGCCTGCAGCCGCGCCGGATCGATATCGACGTTAATCTGTCGCGACTTGCCGCCGAACGGACCCGGCGTGGACAGACCGGGGATGGTGAACAGCTTCACGCGAATGAAGTTCAGACTGTAGTCGTAGATCTGTTGCTCGGTCAGCGTTTTGCTGGACAGCGTCGCCTGCACGACAGGCACGTTCGAGGCGTTGAACTGGATCACCGCAGGCGGCTGCATGCCGGGCGGCGCAATCCGCAGGATCGTATTGTTCACCGAGGTGATCTGTGCGATCGCGCCGCCGATGTCGGTGCCAGGCTGGAAATAGACACGCAGCAGCCCGATGCTGGGAATAGATTTCGATTCAATCCGCGAAATGCCGTTGACTGTGGTCGAGTAGGCGCGTTCCGAGATGAACACGACTCGCCGTTCCATGTCCTCGGTGGTGAGGCCGTTATAGTTCCATACCACCAGCACCACCGGGATATCGATCACCGGGAAAATGTCGACGATCATCCGGGTGATCGACAGAGCACCCATCAAAAAGATCAGCAGCGCAGCGATGGCCGAGGTATAGGGCCGACGCAAAGATAGCCGCACCAGGCCGATCATCTCCGGCCGTTCCCCTCCGTCCGCATTGTCCCAGACGATACCATTCTTGCACCCGAACCGTGGACTGCCAAGGCTTTGCCAATGCCTGGCGGAGTGCCACGCTCCGAGACCCAATGGAGAGAAGGCAGATGGACACCCGACAGATCAATCGCGCGGCCAACCTGCTAGTCGAGGCGCGTCGGACCGGGAAGCTGCCGCACGGCCTGCCGCCGGATGCAACCCCCGCGAGTGTCGCCGATGCGCACGCTGTTCAGGACGCGGTCACCGCGGCAATGGGCAAGCCAATGGGCGCGTTCAAGGCGATGGCGCCTGCCAGCGGCGAGCCGACACGCGGCGTGATCTACGGCGATACAATCCAACCATCGCCGGCACGCGTCCCCGCTGCATTGGTGCCGCAATGCGGAGTCGAAGGCGAGGTCGCATTCATCTTTCGTCGCGACTTTCCACCGCGCGCCGCCGCGTATTCGCGTGACGAGGTCGCGGCGGGCGTGGAGGCTTGCGCGGCGATCGAGTTGGTGACCAGTCGCTATCGAAACCCAGACGCCACGAACCTTGAAAAGCTGGCCGACAGCATCAGCAATGGCGCCTTCGTCCATGCCTCACCTGCCACCGACTGGCGCGGTCTGGAACTGGGCAAACTCAAGGTGACGCTAACCGTCAACGGCGCGCCGGTGCTGGAGCAGGTCGGTGGCCACGCGACCGGCGATCCACTTGGGATTGCAGTGGTGCTGGTCAACATGCTGCGGGACAAAGGCGGCGTGAGCGCCGGCCAGTTCGTTACCTGCGGCTCGTACACCGGCTTGCGCTACTTCAAGCCAGGTGACGTTTGCGGCGTGCAGTTCGAGGGGCTGGGTGCTGCAGAGGTAACGTTCACGCAGTGACCGAGCGGACAAGTACCATCCGCTAGCGGTTCGCCAGCACATTCGCCGGGTCGGCAGCGATCTCGCCACGTTCCACGCGCTTCACCACCTCGGTCAGCATTGCGTGGGTCGGCGCCGGCACGCCGACTTCTGCGCCCTTCTCGGCGATGAACCCGTTCATGAACTCGATCTCGGTGCGCCGCCCCTTTGCCATGTCCTGCGCCATCGAAGGCCGTTGCAGATCGCTGCGCGCCGCGGCGCTGGTACCCGCCAGCATCAATCCCTCGATCTCGTCCAGCGCGCGACGATCATCCTCCGCGGCGAGCGCCAGCTTCTCTGGATCGAGCGCGCCCACTTTGCCGAGAGTGAAGCCAAGTGCCTGGCCCACCCGCACCGCCTCACCACCCAGCCGGATGCAGACGCGCCGTATCGCATCGTGACTGTCGCGCCCATTGCCACCCAATCCGGTCGCCGCAGAGACCCCATTGCGCATGCCGTTGACGCACAGCTTGGTCCAGCGCTCACCCCATAGATTGTCCGTCGCATGCGCGGTATCGATATCGTTGAGCATCGTCGCCAATTCCTCGGCACGCCGCGTGATCCGCCCGTGCGGCTCACCCACGTGGAACGACACGACGTTCGGGTTCTTTGTCATGGTGCGACGCACCTGGCCCGGCTCGAACAACTCCACACCTACCCCTCCGCCAACCACGCAGCCCACCGTGCGGCCCCAGCCGACCACGCCTGCGATCCGCTCTTCGTTGATGCAGTTCTGGGACGACACCACGAAACCGCCGGGTGCCAGGTATTGCCGGATCAGCCGCGTCGCCCAGACCGTGTCGTACGATTTTACCGCAATGAAGGCGATGTCGATCGGCCGTTGCTTCGCCAGCGCCTGCACATCCGTGATGTGCATCGCGTTGACCCGCACCGTACGGTTCTCCGGCTCTGTCATGCCGTATAGCCGCAGGCCCGAGGCGCGCATTCTTTCCACATGCGCCGGCCAGGCGTCGATCAGCGTCACGTCGTGCCCAAGCGCGGTGAGGTTGCCGCCAATATAGCCGCCGATCGCGCCAGCGCCGACGAAGGCGATGCGTTTGTTCATTGCCGTTGTTCCTCAGTCAGCCGCAACCGGCATCTCGGCAGCGACGGAGCGCAGCCACACCGCAGTATCGTGGAACACCGCCCCACCCATGGGCGGCGCCGGATCATCGCTCGTCAGCGCATTGATGCCGATGCCCCCTTCGAAGGCCGCGTTCGGCCACACGCTCTCTGCCACCAGGACGCCGGGCTGCAGGCCATCGAACAAGCGTGCATGCAGCACCACTTCGCCTCGCGCATTGCCGAGCCGCACGCGCTCGCCATCTGCGATGTCAAGGCGCGTTGCATCGGCAGGATGCAGCAGTACGGTCGGCCGCCCCTCCCGCTCGCGCGATGTCGACGTTTCGGTAAACGTTGTATTCAGAAACTGCCGTGCGGGCGCAGTGACCATGCGGAACGGCCGCTCGGCTGTCGCTTCGTCGGTTGTCGGCATGTAGTCCGGCAAGGTCGGCATGCGCGCCCAGCCAGGACCGATCGCGCGCCAGTCGGGTGCGAAATGGAAGCGCTTGTCCGCCTGTGGAAAGCCGTTGTGGAAGTGCGCCTCGGCTATTGGCGGCGCGACATCGATCCAATGCTGTTCCAGCACGGTCTTCGCGTCCGGCCAACCAGAGGCGCGCAAGGTCCAGTCGATGATCTCCATCGCGCTCATCTCGAAACCGCGATGCTGCGCCCCCAGCCGCGCTGCCAATCCTTGCAGCACCATGTGGTTCGACCGGCTTTCGCCAGGAGGTTCGATCAGCTTTGCGCCGATCTGGATATGGCTGTGGCCACCCGCCTGGTACAGGTCATCGTGTTCCATGAACATCGTCGCTGGCAGAATAACGTCGGCAAGCTGCGCCGTCTCGGTCATGAACTGCTCGTGCACCGCGACGAACAGGTCCTCCCGCAGCAAACCTCGACGCACCCGGTTGGTATCCGGCGCAACCGTCGCCGGATTACTGTTCTGAATCAGCATCGCATGCACTGGAGGTCCGTCGCCGAGTGCATCGCGATCGCCGGTGAGAATGCTTGCAAGCCGACTCATATCCAGGACTCGAGTCGCCGGATCAATCGCGTCCAGCCCCTCGATCAAGGTCCTGTCCCAGTTATAGATACTGCGGTAGCTCCATAAGGCACCGGCTCCCTCGTACGGCCACTTGCCGGTAACCGTCGGCAAGCAGGTTACAGCGTGCATCGACTCCGCCCCGTTACGCGAGCGGGCAAAGCCATAGCCCAGGCGGATATAGGCGCGCCGGGTCGTGCAGTATAGCCGGGCAAAATCTTCAATCTCACTTACATCAACGCCGGTGATCCGCGCTGCCCATGCCGGCGAACGGGCCGCAAGATGCGCCTCCAACCCGGCGGGAAAATCGGAAAAGCGCGCCATATACTCGCGATCGGCGTAGCCGTCGCGGAACGCCACATGCATCACTGCGCAGGCCAGCGCCGCATCAGTGCCAGGTCGCAGTGCCAGATGCATGTCGGCGACTGCCGCCGTGCCAGTGCGATAGGGATCGATTACCACGAGCTTTGCACCACGCTCCTTCCGGGCCCGCGTGATGTGCGTCATTGCGTTGACCTGCGTCGCCACGGGATTCCCGCCCCACATGACGATCAGGTCCGACTGCGCCATTTCGCGTGGATCAGGGCCAGTGCAGCGGCCGACGCCTGCCATCCATCCTGCTTCACAAATCGAGGTGCAGATCGTCTTCGCCTGCCGGGAATAGCGCATGACATGGCGCAACCGGTTGATGCCGTCGCGCTGCAGCAGCCCCATCGTTCCCGCATAGTAGTAAGGCCAAACGGCCTCCGCGCCATGCTTCTGTGAGGCGGCGACGAATGCCGCCGCCACGCGATCCAGCGCCTCTTCCCATGAGATCGGCCGGAACTGTCCAGACCCTTTGGGGCCGGTTCGCAGCAACGGTCGCGTCAGCCTATCGAGGTGATGAATTCTTTCGGCATAGCGCGCGACCTTGGCGCAGATCACACCCGACGTGTAACTGTTACCCTCCGCTCCGCGCACCGTGCCGATGCGCCGGCCATCCAGGACATCGATTTCCAGCGCGCAGGTCGAGGGACAGTCGTGTGGGCAGACCGAGTGACGAACGTTTCGTTGCATGGGTGCGGAGCCTAGCGCCCCGCCCGTCGCCTTGGCAAAGTAGCGACAATCGGTTGCTGGGAGAGGCATCATGCTGACGAGACGCAGCTTGCTGGCCAGTTCAGGTGCCACGCTCGCGGCACCGGCCATCCTGACCAAAGCGCGCGCCGCCACCCCCAAGGGTGTGGCCGTCATGGCCAAACAGATCGACGATATCGTCAGCTTCGATCCGGCCGAGTCCTACGAATTCACCAACGGCGAGGTCGATGCCAACTGCTATCGCCGGCTGATCCGGCCCAACCTGGACGATGCCACCGAGATCGAAGGTGATCTCGCAGAGACCTGGGACATCAGCCTGGATGGCCTGACCTACAGGTTCAAGCTGCGGGGCGATGCGCAATTCGACTCAGGCAATCCGGTCACAGCGCATGACGCCGCATTCAGCCTGCAGCGCGTGGTGAAGCTGAACAAGACACCCGGGTTCATCATCACGCAGTTCGGCTTCACCCCCGATAACGTGGAAAAGAATATTCGTGCGCTCGACGATTACACCCAGGAGATGAAGCTGCCGAACGAGGCCGAGGTCACAAGCTTCTATTGTATTGTCTCTCTGCCAAGGTCCGAAGCGTGGTGGACATGAAGGCGGAAATGGCGAACCAGGCCAACGGTGACCTGGGCAACGCCTGGTTGAGGAGTCGCACCGCCGGTGTTGCTGCCTACAAACTGACTGAATGGGCGACGAGCGACCATGTCGTCATGGATGCAAACCCTCACGCGACAGAGGGCCTTATGCGGCGCATCGTCTTGCGTCAGGTCTCGGATCCGGCCGCGCAGCTTCTTCTGCTGCAGAAGGGCGATGTCGATATCGCGCGCGAACTCGGCTCAGATCAACTCAAGACGATCGCGGGAGACAAGAACCTGACCTTCTCTTCGGCGCCGCAAGGACGTCGATGTATCAAACGCAGCCATTTCGTGGACAAGGAGCTCACAAGCCAGTCGCAGGCCGCGGTGCACGAGCTCGGTTCAGCAAAACGCATGCCGCTCTATCGCAGCCTACAGGAAGCCTTCATGGACCGCGCGCCATTCGCCATGCTGTTGCAGCGCAATGCCGTCGCGGTACTCGGAAAGGGCGTGTCCGGCTTCAAGGTCGGCCCGATGCCTGACTACACCCGCTATACATCGATCGCCAAGGCGTGAATGCGCGCCTGCAGATGCTGGCCGGAAGCTTTGCCAGCATCCCGCTGACCTTGTTCGGCCTGATCCTCGTCACCTTTCTGATTGGCCGGGTGATGCCGATCGACCCGGTGATCGCGATCGCCGGCGATCATGCGCCCCCCGACGTGATCGCCGCGGTTCGCGCCCAGCTTGGTCTCGACAGGCCGCTGCTGGTGCAGTTCTGGATTTATTTGGTGAACCTGGTGCATGGGGATCTTGGACGATCGGTCATGACCTCGCATCCCGTTACCCAGGACATTGCCCGGTTTTTTCCAGCAACTCTGGAACTCGCCACCACCGCTATCATCATCGCGATCCTGATCGGCGTGCCACTTGGCGTGTTTGCCGCGGCGCGACAAGGCTCCCGCTTAGATCACGTCGTGCGCGTGGTGAGTCTGGCAGGCCAGTCGATCCCGGTCTTCGTTCTCGGCCTGCTCTGCCTGTTGATCTTCTACGTGAAACTCGGCGTCGCACCCGGCACTGGCCAGCTCGATGTGGCGTATGAGGGCATGGTACCGCACGTCACTGGCATGCTGGTGATCGATTCGATCATCGCAGGTGACTGGGATTCGCTTTGGGATGCGCTGGCGCATCTGGCACAGCCGGCCCTGGTACTGGCCTATTTCTCGATGGCCTACATCACCCGCATGACCCGTGCCTTCATGATCGAATCGCTGTCCGGCGAATACATCATCACCGCGCGCGCCAAGGGCCTCTCGGCCGCCCGCGTCCTTTGGCGGCACGCCTTTGGCAACATCGCGGTACGTCTGGTGACCGTGCTGTCGCTTGCCTATGCTGGGCTGCTGGAAGGCGCGGTGATCACCGAGACGGTTTTTTCCTGGCCTGGCCTCGGACTGTACCTCACCGTATCGCTGCTGAATGCCGACATGAATGCGGTGCTGGGTGCCACGCTGATCGTTGGCTTGGTCTATCTGGCCCTCAACCTGTTGTCGGACGTGCTGTACCGGCTGCTCGACCCGCGCGTCGCATGATCACGGTTCTCTCCCGTGACTGGCTGCTGACCGAAACCCCCGCATCGCGCATGCAGGCGGGGTGGGTGCGATGTTATCGCGGATGGCTGCAATTTCGCACCAATGGCCTCGCGATGGCTGGTTTGGTGACTGTCGCGATCATGATTCTCGCTTCGCTCGCCTCGCCTCTGCTGGCCTGGCAGGACCCGAGTGCGCAGGATCTCGCCGGCCGTCTCGCGCCGCCTTCGCTCGCCCACTGGTTCGGCACCGACGAATTGGGGCGCGATATCTACGCCCGTATCCTCTACGGTGGTCGTGTCACGCTCGGCATGGTGGTGTCCGTGGTGCTGCTGGTGGCACCGGTCGGACTAGCAGTGGGTAGCGTTGCCGGCTATTTGGGCGGCCTCGCCGATCGCGTGCTGATGCGCGTGACCGATGTCTTTCTCGCCTTCCCGCGCCTTGTCCTGGCGCTTGCGTTTGTCGCCGCCCTGAAGCCCGGGATCACCAGCGCCATTATCGCCATCGCTCTGACCGCATGGCCGCCGTATGCGCGGCTGGCACGCGCCGATACACTCACCGTTCGCAACAGCGACTTCATCGCCGCGGTGCGACTGACCGGCGCGAGCAGCGGCCGAGTCATTTTGCGCCACATCATGCCGCTGTGCCTTTCCAGCGTTATTGTGCGTGTGACCTTGGACATGAGCGGTATCATCTTGACCGCAGCGGCGCTCGGGTTTCTCGGCATGGGCGCACAGCCACCAATGCCGGAATGGGGCACCATGATCGCATCGTCGCGCGCCTTTATCCTTGATCAGTGGTGGGTGCCTACTATCCCGGGCATCGCCATCTTCATCGCCTCCCTCGCATTCAATCTGTTGGGCGACGGCATGCGCGACGTGCTGGATCCGCGGCAGCGCTAAATGCTGGTCGAGATTAAAAACCTGCGCATCCAGTTTCCGACCACCACCGGCCTTTCCGAAGCCGTTCGCAATGTCTCGCTCACCCTCGGCCAGGAGAAACTCGGCATTGTCGGCGAATCAGGCTCCGGCAAGTCACTGACCGCACGCTCCCTTCTGCGGCTGCTCCCATCAAATGCGATCGTCACTGCCAACAAGCTGACATTCGACGGGATCGACGTGCTGCGGGCGGACGAGAGGACGCTGCGGCGTATCCGTGGGGCACGCGCCGGGCTGATCCTGCAGGATCCAAAATTTTCGCTGAATCCGGTGATGACGGCGGGGGCACAGATCGCCGAAGCCTGGCGCGTGCATCGCGGCGGCAGTCGCAAACTTGCAGAGCAGGCAGCGATCGATTTGCTGGCTCAGGTGCAGATCCGTGATCCGCAGCGTGTCGCCCGCGCCTATCCACACGAACTGTCCGGTGGAATGGGTCAGCGGGTGATGATTGCAATGATGCTCGCGCCGGATCCAGAGCTCCTGATCGCCGATGAACCGACCAGCGCGCTCGATGCCACGGTGCAGGCAGAAATCCTGCGTCTAATCGAGGACCTTGTCTCGCGTCGCGGCATGGGACTGATCCTGATCAGCCACGACCTGCCACTCGTTTCGCATTTCTGCGACAGGGTCATGGTGATGTATGCTGGGCGCGTGGTTGAAGAACTGGCTGCCGCAGCACTGACACGCGCGCGGCACCCCTATACACGCGGCCTGCTCGAATGCCTGCCGGCACTCAGTCATCGACAAACGCGCCTCCCGGTGATGCAGCGTGATCCTTCATGGCTGGAGGCATGATCGAAGTCGATACGCTCTCGGTCCGCTTCGGTCGCACCGAGGCGGTGAAGTCGGTCTCGTTTCGCGTCGCACGCGGAGAAAGCTTCGGACTGGTCGGCGAATCAGGTTCGGGTAAATCCACGATCCTGCGGGTTTTGTCGGGCCTTAACCAAAACTGGACCGGCCGCATGTCGATCGACGGCCAGCTCCTCGCACCGCTTCGATCGAAAGCATTCCATCAACGTGTGCAGATGGTGTTCCAGGATCCCTACGGATCGCTTCACCCTCGCCAAACTGTAGATCGGCTGCTGTCTGAGCCGTTGCTCGTGCATCGCATGGACAATATCGAACGACGCATCATGCGCGCACTGAATGAAGTTGTGCTGCCGGCCTCGGTGCGTTTTCGGTATCCACACCAGCTTTCCGGCGGGCAGCGCCAGCGGGTCGCTATCGCCCGCGCATTGATGCCGGAGCCGCACGTACTGCTGCTCGACGAGCCGACCAGCGCACTAGACGTGTCGGTGCAGGCAGAAGTACTGAACCTGCTGGCGGATCTGCAACAGGCCCGTGGTCTGACCTACGTTCTGGTCAGCCACAATCTTGCAGTTGTCGCACATGTTTGCGGACGTATCGGTGTGATGCAGGGAGGTGAGCTGGTGGAACTGCTTTCAGCCGATAATCTTCGCGCTGGCCGAACGCGTCATCCGCACACGGCATCATTGCGGGAACTGAGTATCGAGCTGGAAGAGCCCGAGACTACTTCCGCTGCACCTCGTGCTTCCTGACAGTGTGGTAAGTTGCTACCGCCAGATCTCGTAGTCGTTATGGGTGAACCAACCGCTCCCGGTTGCCTCGGTAACGATGCGGTTGCGCGATCTGGCCGCACTCGCCGGCGCGGTGATAGGCTGAGCCCAACGCTGCCTGACGTCAGTCGTCATAACTGCGACACTCTCTCGGTCGCGCCTTTCAGGAGGAGTGACATATGCCCATCATCGTCGGCTCGGGTGAGCACCGCTACGAAGTGATTGAGAACTGGGGCAGGCTACCGCCGGGTTGGCGCTACGGCGAGGTCGCTGCTGTCGGCGTGGACAGCAAGGACAATGTCTACGTCTTCGCGCGCAGCGAGCACCCGATGATGGTGTTCGACCGCGAGGGCAACTTCCTGCGTTCCTGGGGCGAAGGTCTGTTCAAACGCCCGCACGGCGTACACCTGGCGCCGGATGATACACTCTATTGTACCGACGATGGTGACCATACCATGCGGCGGCTGACGCTCGACGGCAAACTGCTGCTGGAGATCGGTGTGCCTGGCAAGCCGGCGCCACTGTACGGCGGCGACCCGTTCAACCGCTGTACCCATACGGCGCTCTCACCGGAAGGTGACATTTACGTCGCTGATGGCTACGGCAATGCACGCGTGCACAAGTATTCTCCGAACGGCAAGCTGCAGTTCTCCTGGGGTGAGCCGGGTACCGACCCTGGCGCCTTCAATATCGTACACAACATCTGCTGCGACGAAGATGGTTGGGTCTATGTGGCGGATCGCGAAAACCATCGCGTTCAGGTGTTCGACCGAAAGGGTCGCTACGAGACGCAGTGGAACAACATGCACCGGCCATGCGGACTGTGCATGACGCAGGGGAAAAATCCGATCGCGTATATCGGTGAAAGCGGTCCCGGTATGGCGGTCAATGCCAAGTCCCCTGGCATCGGCCCTCGGGTCAGCATCTGGACGCACGAAGGCAAGCAGATCGCGCGACTGGGTGATGCGACGCGCGAGCGGCCCAGCCAGTTCATCGCCCCGCACGGCGTGGCGGTCGACTCGCGCGGCGACATTTACGTAGGCGAGGTATCACGCACGGCGATGCGCAACCGCGGAGCGCCGATTGCACCGGAAGAGGATATCCGCTGCATGCAGAAACTTGTGAAGCTCGCCTGATGCTGAGCGAAGAGCGCAACCGGCTGCTATGCGAAGTCGGGCCAGACACCAAGATGGGCGCGCTCATGCGCCGCTACTGGCAACCCATTGCGGCAATCACTGAACTCGATGACACGCCGACCAAGCCAGTCCGGCTGCTCGGCGAAGACCTGGTGCTGTACAAGGATCTGTCTGGCCACTATGGCCTGCTGGAAAGGCATTGCTCGCATCGCAGTGCTGATCTCAGCTACGGCATCGTCGAGTCGTGCGGCCTGCGCTGCAACTACCACGGCTGGATGTTCGACGAGACCGGCGCCTGCCGTGAACAGCCGTATGAGGATGTCGCTGCGCCAGAGATCCGCTTCCGCGACCAGATCCGCATCAAGGCCTATCCTGTCGAAGCGAAAGCGGGTTTGCTGTGGGCCTATCTCGGCCCTGATCCGGCGCCTCTGGTGCCGAACTGGGAGCCATTCGCCTGGGCCAACGGCTTTGTGCAGATTGTCTTCGCGACCGTGCCCTGCAATTGGTTCCAGTGCCAGGAGAACTCGATTGACCCAGTGCACTTCGAATGGATGCACGACAACTGGGGCGCGCGGCTGAAGGGACGCAACGACTATTCGCCGCGCCACCTCAAGCTGGCATTCGACGAATTCGAGTACGGGCTGGTGTATCGCCGCGTGCGCGAGGATTCCGACGAGAGCAGCGAGCTTTGGACCGTTGGTCGGGTCTGCCTGTGGCCCAACGCGCTGTTCACCGGCAATCACTTCGAATGGCGTGTGCCGATCGACGACACCAATACGCTCAGCGTCGGCTGGTTCTTCACCCGCGTGCCGAAAGAGCGCGAACCTTACGTGCAGGACGGCATCCCTTACTGGTATTCGCCCATCGTCAATGAAGAGACCGGACGCTGGATCACCAGCCATATCATGAACCAGGATTTTGTCGGCTGGATCGGTCAAGGTGCCGTCACCGATCGCAAGCGCGAACATCTAGGACGCAGCGATCGCGGCATCATCATGATGCGGCAGCGCTTCTTTCAGGACCTCGATGCGGTCGCCTTCGGCGGTGAGCCAAAGGCGGTCGTGCGCGATCCGGAACTGAACCGCTGCATCAAGCTGCCGATTATTGGCCGCCGGCATTTCATCGACGGCCTCACGCGTGAGCAGATCGCTCACGAGCGCCCCGGTATCGCACCGCGCCGCGAGTTTCCATTCCTTGTTGGCCAGCCTGATTCGGTGCGGCGTGCCTATGACGACGCAATGGGGTTTGGGTTTGGCGACTGAAGGTCAGTCGACCGGCCGGAATTCCAGGATGGCCGCGACCGATCCAAGTCCGAAGAAGCCAGCGCGCGCTGCAACGTACAACCGGTCCAGCACAGGGACGAACAGCGAGGTGCGCGCCCCCGATGCCGTCTTGATCGAACCGATGTGTCGATACCCAGCTCCATCCTGTTGCCAAACGTCGACGCTTCCTTGGCCACAGCTGACGTAGAGACGGCGCCTTCTGGTGTCGAAGAATACATCGTCAGCGTCGCTGCAGCTCACCAGATTGCTGGTCGGCTTTCCGTTGTGCGCATCGAGTACCACAAGCCGCGGCGGGCTCCGAAACACCGAGGCGACGGTGCTGCCCGCCTCATCGAGCGCGAGGGGGAAGTTGGCGGTCAGGTCCGGCACTCGCCACGTCGCCGTCTGCCGGGCTGCACTCAAGTCAACGACAGCAATCTGCCGCGCGTCTGGCACGTTCACATATGCGTAGTGACTGACCGCATCGATCTGGAAGCTCTCCGGATGCGCTGCCAATCGGATGCGGCTACGAACTGCGCCGCTTGATGGATCGATCACGGCCAGCCCGCCGCTCCCGTAACCCACGACGAAATCGCCACTCACCGGATCGAGCCTGACGTTGTCGGCATCGTCGCCCAGAGCCACCACGCCGGCGGCCGACAGATCGGCGCCGTGGAACAGACGCACCGATCCATCTCCGGCGCTTGCAATCGCCAGGATATCGCGAGTGGGCGCATAACCCACTCCCTGCGGCTCCTTCAGTCCGTCAATCCGCCGGGCGACCTGTCCCACCTCCAGGTCGATCGCATCCATCGTCCCGTTGCCCAATTCGGCAACGAACAGACGTTTGCGCCCGGCATCAATTGCCATGTGATCGATGCGCCCCGAGACTCCGGTCAAGGAAATGGTTCGCTGCAGCACGAGAGGCTCGGCGTTAACGACGCTACCCGACAGGTCCACCAGCAGCAGCATCAAGATCAGGAGCCGCATGCCGCTGTCATTGGCTGGTTTCAGGCTGGGAATGCAGCCCCAGGGCGGAGTAGGCGCGGGCACTGGGTGGCCAGACGGTGATGATCTTGCCGCGCCACGCGAAAGCCAGGGCGATAAGCAAAATGAACAGGACGATGCTACCGGCCCACGCCAGACGCAACGCCAACGATGGTCTGGGGGAGGCAGGATGCGCCGCGAGCCGGTCCATCGCCGATCGTCGCACCGCGTCAATCGCGAGGGGCTCTGCCGGTTCTGACTCCACAACTGCAAGCGGCGGTGGCTGCACCTCGGCCTCCGTAGCTGGAGTCGGAGGAAGTGGCTCGGGCTCAGGCAGTTCGGGCGGCTCTGCCGGCGCCACCGGCGTCCACTCGCCGTTACATCGCGCACATCGGACGAGGCGCCCGGCCGTCATCAGCTGATCGGGAACCTCATAGCTTGCCGAGCAGGTCGGGCAGACGATGTGCATGCGTGCAGATGGTGGCCGCGCAACAGTTTCGAAGCAATGGCGGCGCGTCCTACAGAATGGCAAAAAGGATGCTGATGGTTCGATTCGAGGCGGTCGGGCTCTGCTATGGCCGGGTGAGCCAAGGCAGTCATGCCAAACCGGGACCCGAGGTGCTGCACGACCTTAGTTTTGCGTTGCCGGATGGCGCGTTCCGGTGGCTGCTCGGACCTTCGGGCGCCGGAAAGACAAGTCTGCTGCGTCTCATGTACCTGGCGATCCGACCGACGCGCGGCCGCCTCATGATCTTCGGCACCGACATAGAGACTGCAGAACGACGGCGGTTGCCGCGACTGCGGCGCAGGATTGGAATCGTCTTCCAGGACTTCCGGCTGCTGCCGCACCTGTCGGCGTTTGACAATGTGGCCCTGCCGTTGCGGATCGCCGGGCGGCCAGAAGGTCAGATTTGTGCCGATGTGGGCGAGATGCTGCGCTGGGTCGGCCTGGCAAGGCAATCGAGCGCGAGACCGGCGGAACTGTCAGGTGGGGAGCAACAGCGCGTGGCCATCGCCCGGGCGGTAATCAGCCGGCCGAGCCTGCTGCTTGCCGACGAGCCGACCGGCAACCTCGACGAGGCACAGGCCGAGAGGTTGATGCAGCTTTTGAAGGAAATGAATCGATTAGGCACCACGGTCGTCGTGGCGACTCATAACGACGCCCTGGTAACGCGGCATCCGGCGCCGGCACTGCGGCTCTCGCGAGGACGACTCGCAGGGGACCAGGTGTGACGTCGCTGCGCACCCGGCGTTCGCTGCGGCCAGCCGGTTTCGACGAACTAGGCCTGCGCCGGGCGATCTCGGATCGCATGCTGCCGTTCCTGGTGGGTGCGATGGCAGTCCTGGCGGCTCTCGCCATCGCCGGCTGGGTCGGTGCAGCATCGTTGGCGCATCATTGGCAGCAGGGTGCAGGGTCGGCGCTGACCGTTCAGGTGCCGAAGCCGCGCGAGTTGGCGGCGCACGGTGGCGGGGTGCGCCAGGATCGCGTACTGGCATTATTGCTGGCTACTCCCGGAGTCGCTTCGGCGCGCCCGCTCAGTGATGAGGAACTTGGCGACCTATTGCGTCCTTGGCTTGGCAGTGGTGCCGAAAGGCTGGCGATACCATTGCCTGCAGTGATCGCAGTGCGATTGAATGACAGTTCGGTGGAGACTGAGCGGTTGGCGCTCCGGCTCAACGAGATTGTCCCGGGCACGCTGGTTGAAAGCCACGGCGTCTGGATTGGGCGGTTGACCGTGCTGGCCCGTAGCCTTCAGGCCTGTGCCGGGCTGGCGCTTGTGCTGGTTGCGTCGGTGGCCGCAGCCGTCATTGCCGTCGCAACGCGAGCAGGCCTTTCAGCCCGCCGTGAAGCGATCGAGATTGTCCATGGACTTGGGGCGACGGATGGCTACATCGCAGCCCGTTTTGCCGGCAGGGCCACTCTGCTCGCAGCGACGGGGGGGACTGTCGGCGCCGTGCTCGCTTTGCCCATGCTGATTGGACTGGCAAACCTCGCAGCACCGTTCGCGGGGACTGCCGCTCAGGAATCGCCGTCACCCACGGATGTAGTGACGGCCTTGCCGGCGGCCTTGTGGCTGATAATCCCTGGCCTCCCTGCGGCAGCAGCGGCAATCGGCTTTCTGACTGCTCAGGGAACTGTGCGACGTTGGCTGCGACGTCTGCCATGACTATCACCCGCCGTCATGTACTAGTCGGTCTAAGCGCCTGCATCGCAGCGGGGATGCTGGCATGCACAGCCAGCTTCGCCTGGTTCCTGCATTTGGCGGACAGTCGCGCTCAGGCGCCCGCCCACGTCGATGGTATCGTGGCCTTCACCGGGGGTCCCGATCGAGTCGAAACCGCGCTGCACCTGCTTGCCGACGGGCGCGCCGATCGGCTGCTGCTCTCCGGAATTGGCGGAGGTGCCGAGTTGTCCGAGCTGGCTCACCGGGCCGGTGTCGATCCGTTGACGCTGGCGCCGCGAGTTACCATCGATCGCACTGCCGCCACGACCAAGGGCAACGCGTTGGCCACCGCCGACTGGGCACGCCGCAACGACATCCATTCACTGCTGGTGGTGACGGCAGCCTATCACATGCCGCGTGCGCTAACCGAGTTGGGAAGGACGTTGCCCGGCGTGACGTTGCACCCTTTGCCGGTCGCCCCACCGGAGCAATCCACCGATCCTCCTCTGCGGCTGATGGCTGAGGAGTACATCAAGTTCCTTGCCACTGCGACCGGCCTGACCACAGTTCTGCCCGAACGCGAGCCAACGCTGGTGCGCCCCAGCCATGCCGGATGATCTCGCTGCGTTCCACACTGTTCAACCTGTACTTCTTCTTGCTGACCTTCGTCCTCACCGTGGGGCTCGCAACGCCTGTCAGATTCCTGGCGCCGCATCGCGTCCAGGACGTCGCGATGCTCTGGGCGCGCCTGCTTATGGAAGGGCTGCGGGTAATCTGCGGCATTCGCCTCTCGGTACAGGGACTGGAGCGGCTGGGTTCCGGTCCTGCCCTGATCGCGTCGACGCATCAGTCGGCATTCGACACCTTCGTCTGGCTCACGCTGGTGCCCCGTTGCTGCTATGTCCTGAAGCAAGAATTACTGCGGATCCCGTTGTTTGGTCCACTGATGCCGCTGGCGGGGATGATCGCGGTGGATCGTCACGGCGGGGCCAGTGCAATGCGCCATCTGCTGCGCGAGGGCGAACGAGCGGTTCGCGAGGAGCGGCAGATCGTGATTTTCCCAGAGGGGACCCGAGCCGCCCCTGGCCAACAGCTTCCGCTGCAGCCTGGCGCTGTGGCGCTGGCTGTCAGGACCCGGCTGCCGGTGATTCCGGCGGTTACCGATTCAGGTCGCTGCTGGGGGCGTCGAGCGTTCCACAAACGACCGGGTACGATCCACATACAACTGCTGGAACCGCTCTCGCCGGAAACGGGACGCCAACAGCTTATGCGCAGTCTGGCACAGGTCCTAAAATACGAGCCTGTGGAAAACTCTGTGGGCTGAGCACCCCGCGGCCTCGCATACTACAGCAGTCGTCTTGCACAATGCATTGACAACACACGAATAGTTCTTGCCCTCCCCGCACTGGCGGCTCGGCACTCAACATGGGGATAGCGGCGCAGTCCAGGTCCTAACGCCTGTCGCAGGAGTCACCGTGGGCTGCATCCGGTGCCCGGCTCGCGTTGCCTCGCTTCCATGTTCGCCTATAAGCGGCGCGCTTGGTTCGGGACGGGGCTATATGCGGGGCAGGCGGAGGTTGTGGCTGAGTTTGCTCGCCGTGCCGCTCGTGCTGCTGGCTGCCGACACGGCGTACTGGCGGTTGGTCGCAGGCAATCTGGAACGAGGCTTTGCCAATTGGGTCTCAGTCCAGAAAGCGCACGGCTGGACGGAACAGAACGGGAGGACCAGCGTAGGTGGCTGGCCTTTCGCGGCGATCCTCGTCGTCCCCGCGCTATCCCTCACGCACGGGGGCTCTGACATGCCCGGTCGGGTTTTCTGGAGCGCCGAGAGAGTTAAATTGCGCATCGCATTGATGCGGCCGGCCATGCTCGAAATCGCGCCGGAGGGCCAGCAGCAGGTTCGGCTGGCCGACAACCCGGCTGTGGCCTACACCGCCGGGCGCCTCCGCCTCCTCCTGCCGCTGCAGGCAAAGGACTGGCCTGATTTCGCGGAGCTCGCGGTCGCCAATCTACGCGCTGAGACCCCCACCGGAGTCGCCAGTGTTGGAAGCCTGCAGTTGCAACTGGTGTTCCATCCAGAGGCGCGTTCGGGGGAACCAGCGGTGATCGCTTCGCTTCAAGCCGGAGACCTAGGCCTCCCTCCACGCACGGTCCGCCCGCTTGGTCCCAACGTTGCCAAGGTGGAGATGGAAGCAGCCCTGAATGGTCCGCTCCCGGTCGCGGGGGCGCCGGCGGACCAAGCCACAAGCTGGCGCGATGGCGGAGGGTCCCTGGCGATCCAGCACCTAGTGCTGACCTGGGGTCCACTCGATCTGTCAGCCAGCGCAACCCTGGCGCTCGACGACCAATTGCAGCCGATGGGCGCCGGCACCGCTCACATTGTTGGCTATGCCGAAACATTGGACACTCTGGCTGCGCATTCCATGATCAGCCGATCGGCGGCCACGGCGGCAAAGGCCGTTTTGTCGCTGCTTGCCAATGCGCCAGGCGATGGCTCGCGTCCCGACGTGGAGGTGCCGTTGACGCTGCAGTACCGCACCCTGTCGATGCGTCAGGTTCCGCTGCTGCGTCTACCCGAGGTGGACTGGCCATAACGCACTTGGGACTTGGCGTCTGGCGTGCGAATGCGTAGCATGGCGGCGTGAGCTCCTGTCGAAACAGCGCGCGAATTAGCGGCCCGGCTGCCTGAGCAGCCGGGGATTTGCCCGCGTTTCACCGTCGCGCCTGTCGTTCGGAGTTCACTTCCATGTCTGATGGTCCCTACGTCGCAGTCCGCTTCATGCTTGATGCGGATGTCTCGCCTGGCCTGTTGAGTCGTCTCTTGCAACCGTTCGGCCGCCGAGACCTCATACCCGACCGGATGTGGTCGCATCGCTCCGGCGATACGCTTCATGTCGAGATTGCCATGCAGGCGATGCCGGCTGAGGCCGTGCATCTTCTCGAGGGCAACCTTCGCCAGGTGATTGGCGTGCGCACCCTGACCCAGCTACGGCCTGAAGAGATCCTCCAGGCGGCTTGAAGCGCACTCGGCTGTCTGCATACTGAGGCACCCGGCAACCGCGCGAGGTTTGCATGCCCGGCGTAGCCGCTGTTCTGTTGGCACGCGCGCAGTTCGCGCTGACTGTCGCTTTCCACATAGTGCTGCCTGCGTTCAGCATCGGCCTGGCGAGCTATCTCGCTGTGCTGGAGGTCCTGTGGGTGTTCACGGGCCGCCAAGTGTATCGCGATGTCTACCAATATTGGCTGAAGGCGTTCACCATCACGTTCGGTATGGGCGTCGTGTCCGGGGTCGTGATGTCGTACGAGTTCGGCACCAATTGGGCGCGCTTTGCCGACAAGGCCGGCCCAGTCATCGGGCCACTGATGGGCTACGAGGTGTTGACGGCCTTCTTCCTGGAGGCTGGCTTTCTCGGGATCATGCTGTTCGGCCGCGAGCGAGTCTCGCGTGGCATCTACTGCTTTGCCACGCTGATGGTCGGGACTGGCACTCTTCTCAGCGCGTTCTGGATTCTCGCTGCCAATTCGTGGATGCAAACGCCGCAAGGCTTTGCAGTGACGCCTGACGGCAGATTCGAGCCCATCGACTGGTGGCAGGTCATCTTCAACCCGTCCTTCCCGTATCGGCTGGTCCACATGGTGATCGCGTCATATCTGTCGGTCGCATTCGTCGTGGGCGCGGTCGGCGCGTGGCACATGCGGCGCGACCTGCAGAACCAGGCCGCCCGCCTGATGTTCTCGATGGCGATGTGGATGGCCGTTGTCGTGGCACCGCTGCAGTTGCTTGCCGGAGATCAGCACGGGTTGAACACGCTGCAGTACCAGCCGGCAAAAATCGCCGCATTGGAGGGCGATTGGGAAGCACAGCCGGGCCAGCCGTTGATCCTGTTCGGCATGCCTAACATGGACGAGGAGCGTACCGACTGGGCAGTTGAGATACCGCATCTTGGCGCGCTGGTTCTGACCCATACCTGGAACGGCGCAATTAAGGGCCTGAAGGATTTTCCCCCGCAGGATCGCCCCTATGCGCCTGTGGTCTTCTGGGCATTCCGCATCATGGTGGGACTTGGCCTGCTGATGGCGGCGGTTGGCGTATGGGGCGCCTGGCTAAGGGCCCGCAACCGACTTTACACGTCGATCTGGCTGCGCCGCGCCATGCTGCTGCTCGCGCCGTCGGGCTTCATCGCCTTGCTCGCGGGTTGGACTGTCACCGAGGTCGGCCGCCAGCCCTTCACCGTCTACGGTCTGCTGCGCACCGCCGACAGCGCCTCGCCGATCGACACGCCTGGCGTTGCCGCATCCTTGGCCGCCTTTGTCATTGTATATGCAATCGTGTTTGGCGCTGGATTCTTCTTCCTGTTTCGCGTGTTGCGCCGGCCGCCGACAACAGGCGAGCCTGGACCACGAAGCGGTGTGCCCGTCCGCTCGGCCGGTATCACTCCGGCGCCGGCTCTGGGACGGCAGCAATGACGTGGCTGCCAGTCATCTGGGCCGCACTTATCGCGTTCGCCGTGCTGGCCTACGTGTTGCTGGACGGCTTCGATCTTGGTGTCGGCATTCTGTTCGCAGCCGAGCAGCGCGAAGAGGATCGCGACGTCATGGTGAGCTCTGTCGTGCCGGTCTGGGACGGAAACGAAACTTGGCTGGTGCTGGGTGGTGGCGGACTGTTCGCGGTGTTTCCGCTCGCCTATGCCGTGATCATGACGGCGCTTTATCCTGCGATCATCACCATGCTGCTGTCGCTGGTGTTCCGCGGTGTCGGCTTCGAGTTCCGGTTCAGCGCCGCGACGATGCGAGGCAGGATCTGGTGGGACCGCGGGATCTGCATCGGTTCCACCCTGGCAGCATTCTGCCAGGGCCTGATCCTTGGGGGCCTGCTGCAAGGCATTCACGTGCAGGACCGCGTCTATGCTGGCGGCTGGTGGGACTGGTTGACCCCGTTCACCGTGCTCTGCGGCATCGCTCTTGTCATTGGATATGCGCTGCAAGGCGCCTGCTGGCTGGTCTGGCGCTGCGAGGGCGCGTTACAGCAGCGCGCGAGACAGCAGGCGCGTATTCTCGCGGCGGCGACACTGGTGCTGATCGTCATTGTCAGCGTGTGGACACCGCTGCTGCACCCGGCGTTCACCGATCGCTGGTTCACCTGGCCTAATATCGCGTTGACCAGCCCCGTACCCATCCTGGTCGCGCTGGTCGCCTGGCTGTTCTGGCGAGGACTGAGCCTAGGACACCACGCCACCCCGCTGCTCTGCGCCCAAGCCTGGTTTGTCCTGTGCTATGCCGGCCTCGGGATCAGCCTCTGGCCAATCATTGTGCCGCCGAATATCACCATCTGGGACGCGGCGGCGCCGCCCATGAGCCAGCATTTCCTGCTGATCGGCGCGCTGATCCTGATGCCGATCATTCTGTGCTACACCGGCTTTGCCTACTGGGTGTTCCGCGGCAAGGTACGCCCCGGCATGCACGGCTACTGACTGGATCCAGCACAGCGCGCGTTTCGCCAGTCAACCGGGGAATGGCAACGTGGAGGTTGCCGGCCGGCTTCTGGCGGAGAGGGCACAATACTCGTGTGCTCCCTCACCCGAGCGCTACAGTTGATAGAGACAAGCGCTTACACCGTTCTAGCGAGCGGATCGGAACCCGGGAAGAATGGCCTAATCGCCTTTGGTCGCGCGGTACATCCTCTATTGGTCATCGCGGGCAGCGCCGACGTCGTTAGGATCCTTGCCGGTGACCCGAACCCCGATACGTTACGAACAGCCCTGCTGTATCTCCGGGACAACGCAGACGCCATTGCCGCTTTCACCGCAACTGATCCGCAGCTGAACGGATGGCTTGCCTGGCTGATGGGACGCACGAAAGAACTTCTCGCGAAGATCGGAGTCAGGCTGTGAGACGGAGATCAGATTGGGTCACGCCGCCTCTGCTAGCACCAGGCGCCGTCGCGGCACCGCCTCGACCGGCATTGCCGCATACATGTCCTTCACCGCCTCCGTGATTGTGACCCCTGCGAGCGCGGGCGCCCATCGCCGCCCGGTTTGCTCGAGCAGCCGCGCGCCGCGCAGCACGAGTCGCCAGCGGGTCGGCGGCAGATAGAGCGCGCTGTCCCGCCGCTCTATCCGATAGAGTGAAGCAGCCAGCAGCCGGCCGATCTGGCCGAACGAATACGGCTGGCCGTGGCCGAACGGCGTGCTCTCCCAATACGCCCACATACCGCTGCGGCTCGGGGCCACCACCAGGAGCCGCCCGTCATCCTTCAGCACGCGCCAGGTCTCGCGCAGCATCCGTCGCGCGCTCTCGGCCGCCTCCAGTCCGTGCACCAATAGCACGCGATCGAACAGCAGGTCTGGGAACGGCAGCGCATCTTCTTCGGCAGTGCACGACAGGTTCGGTTCGCCCAGAGGCCAGCGCGTGGCTCCCATCTGCGCCGGCGTCAGCGCGATGCAGCGCGCCGCCTGGTCGCGCCAAAGCCGCAGGTACGGCTCGGCAAAGCCGATCCCCAGCACCGCCTGCCCTCGCAGGTCGGGCCATAGTAGCGCCAGGCGCTCGCACAACAGCCGCTCGGCCACCGCGCCGCGCGGCGTGGCGTAGAAATCGGCGGCGGCATGGGTGTCGGCGGCCATGCAATCCCTATAGCACGACCGTCAGTTTCCGGTCGCGGCCGGCGGTGCTAGACTCGAGTCATGACAGTCACAGCACAATCAGTCC
The DNA here is from genome assembly GCA_046732975.1 of Pseudomonadota bacterium. Classification (GTDB taxonomy): domain Bacteria; phylum Pseudomonadota; class Alphaproteobacteria; order Acetobacterales; family Acetobacteraceae; genus JAMXLO01. The sequence continues at coordinate 8,281 of JBKPOG010000107.1, read as the reverse complement.
CCATCCTGTCCGACAACTATGCCTGGATGCTGCGCGAGAGCGGGTCCGGAGCGGTTGCCATTGTCGATCCGGCCGATGCCCAGCCGATCATCGCCGCTCTGGAGAAGGCCGGCGGACGGCTCGACCTGATCCTGCTGACGCACCACCACGCCGATCACATTGCGGGGGTCGACGAGGTGCGGGCGCATTTCAAGGGAGCCAAGGTGGTTGGCGCAGCCAAGGACGCGCGCCGGCTGCCGAAGCTGGACCAGCAGGTCAACGAAGGCGATACCGTCGCATTCGGCAACACCAGCGCCCGGGTGATCGACACGCCCGGCCACACGCGCGGCCAGATCAACTACTTCTTCGGCGATGGCGAGATACTGCTGTCCGGCGACACGCTGTTCAGCCTGGGGTGCGGACGGCTGATCGAGGGCACAGCCGACGAGATGTTCGCCTCGCTGCGCAAACTTGCCGCGCTGCCGGGCGCCACGCGAGTCTGTTGCGGCCACGAGTACACCGAAAGCAATGCGCGCTTTGCGCTGAGCGTCGATCCGAACAATGCGGCCCTGAAGGCGCGCACGGAGGAAGTGCATCGGCAGCGTGCGGCGGGGCAGCCGACCGTGCCATCCACGATGGCCAGCGAACTCGCCGCCAATCCATTCCTGCGTGCTCCAGACATCGCCACCTTTGCCGACTTCAGGGCAAAGAAAGACACCTTTAGATGAAGTCAAGCGGTTGATCGACCTGCGCGATGCCTCCGCATCGGTCGAGGTGGTAATCGAAGCGCTGGCATTGCAGCCACATCCTGAAGGCGGTCACTATCGCGAGACTTGGCGTGACGTGCCAGCAGATCAACCGCGTGGCGCCGGCACCGCAATCTTGTTCCTGCTGCGTCAAGGCGAACGCAGCCATTGGCATCGTGTGGACGCTGCGGAACTATGGATTTGGCAGGCAGGTGCACCATTGCTCCTCCAGGTTGACGCGGACGCTGCACACACGCTTGGCCCAATGATCGGCAATGGCGAGTCGCTGCAGCAGTTGGTGCCGCGCAATTACTGGCAGTCGGCGCGCAGCCTGGGGCAATGGACACTGTGCAGCTGCATCGTCGCGCCCGCATTTTCCTTTAAGGGCTTTGAGCTCGCCCCGCCGGACTGGCAGCCTTCTCGCTTGTGACCGCGTCTAGGGTTACAGCATGGTGCGTTCCTGCTGCCCCGCAGTGGTTGAGCTATCGCGACCGAGGCCGCGGTGATGTATCTCGATCGCTTCGTCGAGCAAGCACCCGGTCGACGCGCTGTTCCGCGATCCGCGCGCCGCCCTGATACCCTCGCGCCGGTGCGGACGCCCGGCCCTGGCAGAGGCATTCCTGACGTTGGCCTTGGCGGAGCCTATCCGGTCCCGACATTCCGCGAAGCTGCCGCACCGAATCGCCGGCCAACACTGTCAGTCAAGGATGGCACACCGAATACCTGTTGCCGAAATCGTCGCAGGAACATAAATAGAACACAACCTAGATACGAGGCCAGGCTTGGACGAAAAACTCGCCCGCAAGCTGCGCATCCTGGCGGACGCGGCGAAATACGACGCGTCGTGCGCGTCCTCCGGCGCGCCGAAGCGCGCGGCTGGCGTCGACGGCATCGGCTCGACCAGCAACGGCATCTGTCACGCCTACACACCTGACGGTCGCTGCGTCTCGCTGCTGAAGATCCTGCTGACCAACTATTGCCAGTTTGACTGCGCCTATTGCGTTAACCGCATCTCATCGAACATCCCGCGGGCGCGGTTTCGCATCGAGGATGTCGTGACACTGACGATCGAATTCTACAAGCGGAACTACATCGAGGGCCTTTTCCTGTCCTCCGGAATCATCCGCTCACCCGATTACACGATGGAGCAGATGGTGCTCGTGGCGAAAACCCTACGCCAGCAGCATCGCTTCGCCGGCTATATCCACCTGAAAACCATACCCGAAGCCAGCCCCCTGCTGATCGAGCAGGCCGGTCTGTGGGCCGATCGTCTGTCAATCAACATCGAGCTGCCGACCGAGCGCAGCCTGCGCAGCTTTGCCCCCGACAAGAGCGGTGCGTCGATCCGCTCCGCCATGGGGCAGATGCGCACGCGCATCGAAGGCGCCCGTGCCGACCGCCGCCGCTATGCACCAGCCGGTCAGAGCACGCAGGTTATCGTGGGTGCCGATGCAACGACCGATGCGCAGATGCTGGCGACCACCGATGCGCTCTATCACCGCTATGCATTGAGCCGCGTCTACTACTCCGCGTTCAGCCCAATCCCCGATTCCAGCAGCACTCTGCCTTCAAAGCCGCCGCCATTGCAGCGCGAGCACCGGCTGTACCAAGCCGATTGGCTGTTGCGCCACTACGGCTTCAGCGTGCCAGAGGTCGTTGCAGGCACCGATGGCGGCATGCTGGATCTGGAGATCGACCCCAAGCTCGCCTGGGCGCTGCGCAATCGCCATCTGTTTCCCGTCGATGTGAACACGGTGGACCGCGAACTGCTGCTGCGCATCCCAGGCCTGGGGAAGCGCGCCGTCGATCGCATCATTCTCGCGCGACGCCACACTACGCTGCGTCTCGCCGAGGTCGCGCGGCTGACCACTGCATTGAAGCGCGCCCGGCCGTTCCTGGTCACGCAGGATCATCGACCTGTTCACACGGCCGACCGCGCCGATCTCCGCGCGCGCCTGGTCCGCGCTGAACGCCAGCCCGATCTGTTCGCATGGCCCGACACAGCGTCGCCATAGGCGCCGGTGCCGATCTGCTAGGCTTCCGCAATGCCGCACGCCTGCTGATCGCGCGCAACATCGCACCGTGCGATGTAACCTGGAACAGCAACGAGCAGCCGCCACTTCTCGGCGCTGAGATTTCGGGCGATGCGCAGCCGCTGGTGCTGCCGCGCGCCGCCGCAGACCTGATTGACAGCGTCATCTGTCATAGTGATTCCGAGCGATACGCGCTGCTCTACACGCTGATCTGGCGTCTGCAGCACGGCGAGCGCGCTCTGCTCGATATCGCAAGCGACCCGCTTACGCACGGTCTGGAGAGCATGCGCAAGTCGGTACGTCGTGACATCCACAAGATGCACGCCTTCCTGCGGTTTCGCCGCGCCCCAGTCCCGGAGGGACACTTCGTTGCCTGGTTCGAGCCAGACCACCACATTCTTGCTGCGGTGGCGCCATTCTTCATCGAGCGTTTTCGCGGGATGATCTGGTCAATCATCACGCCACTGGGCTCGCTGCACTGGGATCGCGAACAATTGGTCTGCGGCGCTCCGGGCCGCCGCAGCGACGCACCGCTGGATGATGCGTTCGAGGCAGGCTGGCGCGGCTACTATGAGAGCGTGTTCAACCCGGCGCGCGCCAATCCGGAGGCTATGCGCCTGCACATGCCGAAGAAATACTGGCGAAATATGCCCGAAACCGAGGCCATCCCCGATCTGCTGCGATCCGCCGCCGCGCGCGTCCATAGAATGCTCAGCGATAGCGGCACGTCATGACGCTGCGACATCTGGTCGTCGTCCTCGGCGACCAGCTCGATGCCAACTCGGCCGCGTTCGATGGCTTCGATGCAGAGCAGGATGCGATCCTGCAGATGGAGGTGCGCGAGGAGGCGAGCTATGTCCCACAACATCGTCGCCGGCTCGCGTTCTTCTTTGCCGCGATGCGGCATTTCCGCGACGAGCAGCGCGCCGCGGGACGTCGCGTTGAATACGCAGCACTCGACGACAAGGCCAACCGCGGCAGTCTGCATGTTGAGCTCCAGCGCCATGCGCGTCGATTGCATCCGCAGCGCATCATCGTGCTTGAACCAGGCGACTGGCGCGTGCGCGAACAGCTCGGCGGGCTGAACCTGCCGATCGAATGGCGCGAAGACCGTCACTTCCTTTGCTCACGCCGCGACTTCGTCCGTTTTGCGCAAAGCCATCCGCGTATGGTGCTGGAGACCTTCTATCGTTCCATGCGCCGCCGTCTCGGCGTCATGCTGCAACGCGACGGCAAACCGGTGGGCGGAAAATGGAACCTCGATGCCGACAACCGCGAGGCCTTTGGCCGCAAGGGACCGCCGCGCATCCCGCCGGTGCTACGCTTCTCGCCGGACGCAACAACGCGCGGTGTCGTCGCGATGGTGCAGCGGGAATTCCCCGACGGTCCGGGTCGGCTGGACGATTTCGATCTGCCGGTCAGCCGCACTGATGCACTGAAATCGCTCAGGGACTTTGTCGCACATCGTCTCGCAACGTTCGGCCGCTATCAGGACGCGATGCACGGTGGCGAGGTTTTTCTGTTTCACTCGCATCTCTCTGGCCTGCTGAACCTGCACCTGCTGAGCCCACGCGAGGTGGTTGATTGCGCACTGAAACAGCACGATGTGCCGCTCAATTCGCTGGAAGGTTTCGTCCGCCAGATCATCGGCTGGCGCGAGTTCGTCCACGGCATCTACTGGCGCCTGATGCCGCACTATGCGGAGCAAAATGCGCTCGATGCCGATCTGCCGGTGCCACGCTTCTATTGGACCGGCGAAATCGACATGCGCTGCCTCGCCGAAGCGATCAACCACACAATTGATCATGCCTATGCGCATCATATCGAGCGGCTGATGGTGCTCGGACAGTTCTGCCTGCTGCTGGGAGTCCGGCCATATGACGTGCATCGCTGGCACATCTCGATGTTCTGGGATGCCATTGATTGGGTGTCACTGCCCAATGCAGTGGGCATGAGCCAGCACGCCGACGGCGGCATTGTTGGTACCAAGCCCTATGCCGCGTCAGGAAGCTACATCAACCGCATGAGCGATCACTGCCGTCATTGTCGCTATGACCCGCGCAAATCAGTCGGAGATGACGCCTGTCCGTTCACCACGCTGTACTGGGATTTTCTCGCCCGCCACCAGTCGCGGTTCGCGAACAATTCCCGTATGGCGTACGCCTATCGCAACCTGGACCGAAAGGATCGATACGAAGTGTCGGCGATCCGCCGCCATGCCGAAAAACTCAAAACAAAGTTGACCGCCCAGACATTCCTGTAAGCCAGCGCGGCGCGCAACCCTCCATCGCGTTGCGCGCCGGCCGAACGCGCGCGACAGTCGCAACGGAACTCGGGAGGACAAGCTCATGCCAGCAGACAAGCGGACCGCAATTGTTACCGGTGCAGCCAGCGGCATTGGTCGCGCGATGACCCTCGGCCTGCTCGGTGCCGGGATCGATGTCGCCGCCGTCGATCGCAACGAGGCAGGCCTCGCTGCCCTTGCTGCCACGGTGCAGGACAAGACCGGCACAATGCAGACGATCCCGGCTGATCTCGCGCGGCCGGACTCTTTCGACGCAATCTTATCTGCGGTGCTGAGCAAGTTCGGCAAGATCGACGTCCTGGTCAACAATGCCGGCATTGGTCAGTCCTCGATCAAACCGGACCAGCGGTGCAACCCGCTCCGCTTTTGGGAAATCACACCCGATCAGTGGCAGCGGTTCGTGACAGTGAACGCCACGGCGCCGATCCTGATGGCGCGCGCCGTTGTGCCGCACATGCTCCAGGCCGGCCAGGGCCGCATTATCACTGTCACCACGAGCCTTGGCACGATGGTACGCGAGGGCTACCTGCTGTATGGCGCCAGCAAGGCAGCTGCCGAAGCCGCTATGGCGGTGCTCGCTGCGGACCTGAAGGGGACGCGCGTCACCTCGAACGTGCTCGTGCCTGGTGGCGTGACGAATACGGCAATTGTTGGTGACGAAGCAGGCGATCGCGCGCGCATGCTGCAGCCCGAGATCATGGTGCCGCCGCTGTTGTGGCTAGCGTCCGATGCCGCCGCTGGCATCACCGCGCGACGCTTCGTGGCGATGGACTGGGATGCCTCGCTGCCCGGCGAACAGGCGGCAGAAAAGGCCGGGGTCCCGATCGCTTGGCTCGGCATCGCCCGCATGCCGGTCGAGCCGACCTGACGCAAGCGCGCTCAGGGAACCACAAGGACAGGACACGGCGCGGTCTCGATAGCGCGCCGGGCCGTGCTGCCGACGAATGCCCTGGCAAGCCGGCTGCGGCTCACGTGCTCTACGACAAGCAGATTGCTCGCATGCTCCCGCACCGCAGCGGCGACCTGCGCTGCCGCTTCACCGGTTCGCACCTGGCGATGCGATCTGCCGTGCGCGGAGCGCGTCCTCGGCAACTTCTACCATTGCCACGGCCGGCGACTCTGGATTGTGTTCACGCTCCAGTACTGCTTGATGTCATCCTGCTGTGCATCGAGCATTCCCACGACGGTCAGCAACAACAGTTCAGCACCAACTTTCCAGCGATCGATCCCGCGAGCTTTCCGGCTCGCAATGACGGTGCCGAATGATCAATTGCGCAAACGATTCGTTTCATGACACATCACCTCCAGGCGTCTGGACGGTTCAATGGCAACCGACAGAACCGCCCAGCAGGATGAGCCAGTCAGCGCGTGGCATTTGCAAGCAACTACGCTGTTGGAACCCTGGTGTCGCCCTGATTGCGGTTCTGCTCGAACTGGTAATTCGCCGCGCTGTTGCCGCCCGGTTCTCATTCGGCGCGCGAACTGCTGACGGCGTTGGCTGCCTGGTTCGTGGTGACTTTCTGCACCTGATCGCAGGCGTATCCCGTTCTGCTCAAGACCAAACCCAGACCCACAGCTGCCAAAAATTCTTAAATGTCATCGGAAGTCCCCTTGGTTCGTGATTTCTTATAGGTAAACTGCGCGCAGGTCGGGCCAACGAGACATTGATCTAGATCTAGTATCGATCAAAATCGGTGCTGCCCAGCATCCGGCAGGGCTCGAGAAGGCGGCTTTAGTGCGCCGAAGCCGTGCTCATGAACCTGATCGAGCAGCAACCGCGTCGCCAGATATGGCGTCAACAGATCGAAAAGCCCAATACGATATTAGCACCATCACGTGCGGATCAAGTGTGAGGGCAGTGAGCAACGTTGTCATGGACTGTGGCGGACGCCAGATCCGATTGCCTCAATCCCACGTGCGATTCACCTCGGGCGTTGCCGAGCTGTAGGCTGGAGTCCGGCCGCCAGTTCAGCGGGTTCTCATAGACTGCCATCATCGCGCGGCTGACTGGTGCCTTCAGGCCCTCCCGCACCGGATCAGGATAATCACTCACCGGATCCAGCGGGAAAGGATCAAGACTGGTCACCGTCGCATCACAGATACTGCTGACGCGTCCGCTGGCCTGCGGCGCCGCGGGCAGTTGCAGATCGAGCTTGCAAGTGCCGGTCAGGACTGTGTTGCGGCTGTGACCATTCCGATGATTGCGTGGTTCGCCGATTACCTCGCGCTGCGAGTTCCGCAGCCAAGTGGGCCGGTCCTTCTCGGCATTGAAGATGCGCTACGCCAGCGCGTTGTTCGGCTCGTCCAGCAAACTGTCCTGGGAAAACACCTCCTCGGCTTCCGAACCGCCAACTGCTCCTCAATTAGCTCTTTCGGCACCGCCAGGCAGACTTCCTGCCCTCAGGCTAATCGTATGGCTCTCAATACAAAATCCCGGGCACTCCTGCCCCGCGCTTCGCAGCCTGGCGCGTTGCAGGTCTGCTCCAACTGGCTGGCGTGCGAGATGTGGCTCGGACACCCGTTCCGTGACATCCGGCAGGGTGCCCAACGCCGACATGGCACTGCGACACGTGCGCCACAAGTCATCCCAGCGCCATCCGGAAATTCGGATATCCAGTCTGTGTTTGATCGGCGAAAGTCTCTCACTCCGCCACCCAGCGACGGGCGCGCCCTGCCCGATTCGAACCAGCGACCACAGCTTAGAAGTTGCTTGGTTCGTCGATGTTTTCAGTAACCAGTTGGCAGAATGGGGTGCCAATTATCGGTTAAGCGGGCCTGTGATGCAAACCCGCACCATGGATTGCTGGACAGCGTGTCGCCGAAGTGATGAGGGCTGCCCCGTTCAGGGCGGTGGTCGTGCTGACCCGTCGCATTCGGTGGTTCGATATGGGCGAGGAACCAATGCCGGCCAGCATCATCATGCGTGGGTCGTCTTCCACCACGCGCATCCGCCTGCAAGACCGCCCACGCTGCTGTTACGCCTAACTGATCTTCAACTCGGCCAACGGCGATTAGCGGGATCGATCGTCGATTTCCCCCGAAGTGTTCAGAGCCACGGCCAGACCTCGGCCAGATTGGCCGCTAGGCCGAGCTTCCTGCTTCCTACTGTTGTGAAGTGGTTGAAAAGATTCGCGAGTGGCGCCAAAGTGCCTTCGACACGTAGCCATGTAATCTAAGTTTTGGCACTTGTACGGCTGTGCCGGCTGTGCTGATGTCGC
>JBKPOG010000106.1:0-11031 GCA_046732975.1 Pseudomonadota bacterium | reverse complement strand
ACCCAGCACCCCGCCGACGTGTCCAACGATGATATTCGTGCTGGGGTGAGCACGTGCAAGGTCGATTACATCCGCCAGTTGCGTGAAGAATACCCAAGCGTCCAACGACAGGCCGAGCGCCGATAATCGCGCAAGCCCGGCCCGGAAGTCGCCGCGCCGATAGATGTCGGGACCTGGAGCTCCGTTGCCGATGATCGGATCGGCGTCCCAGTTGCCGGAATGCCGGACCCCGCGGAACCGCCCACCTGCAGCACGAATATGCGCCTCCAGCACCGGTTCGACCCGATCGCCCAGCGTCAGGTCAGCAAATCCGACGATCCCGGCGCCGACCCTTGTGGTGCCATAAGCGCCGCTGTCGCTCATGGCAGCTATGCCGGCGACGAACTCGGTTTCCCCGAACCGGCCGGAACTCCTCGGGTCCGCCGTTGCGGTACATCGCATGGCATTGCAGGAACACAGTGGCAGTAACGTTGTGGCCCCGGCCAAGGTCGTCGAGCAGCTCGTGCAACAAGTATCGATGATCGGGACGCTGCCAAAGGTGATGGTGAGTATCAATAATTGGCAGGGCCGGTTCGATAACAACCTCCTCGGTCGCACTCGCCAGCCAAGCTTCGTCCGGCGGATATATACGGCCGAACCGGGTCGACTGGCTGGCAACTGCCATGGACGCCTCCAATTACTGTATGCTGCCCTGTAGCACGGCAGAGGGAAGGCAGCGACTGCAACCGGTATTTCGTTGCGTCTCGCGAGCTTTCCGTTCCATCTCACGGGGAATTGGAGTATGCCTCACGGTGTTATAGCGGCGTCTCCGGGGCGTCCCGCTTCCGAGATTGGAGGCTTTGATCGACCAGAACAGTCACTCCCGGGGCGATAGGCGCGCCAAGGTGCCTGCCCAGAGCCGTGCCTTTCGCCAGCTCAGCCGGGTGACAATTGTTATTGCTGCGATGATTCTCATTGCATTGGCATGGATAGGCGCCCGCGATGCGATTCGCGCGCATAGTGCCGAAGCGCTCGCGCGCGTGCAGGCGGAGGCGCAGGAAAGAGCATTTGCTTTTGAAGAGGAATTGCACCGCGAACTGTTGTCGCTGGATCAAACGCTGCGCATCCTCGAGTACGAATGGCAACGCGATCCCGATCACTTCGATCTGACGGAGCGCGCCAAGCAGGTCGTAGTGATCTCCGAGGTGTCGCTGCAGATCTTCATTGCCAGCGCGCAAGGTCGGGTGCGCACCAGTACCAGGCCGGCCATCCTCGGCACCGACGTCAGCAACCGCGATTACTTCCGTTATGAGGCGTCGTTGCCGGCGGACGACGGCAGAATGTTCGTCGGCGAACTGACCCAGGGCCAAGTCACACGACTGTGGCAGCTCAATCTGGTTCGCCGTCTTGACCTGCCAGATGGCCGCTTCTCGGGCATCGTCGCCGCGTCGTACGACACCAACTCGTTTGCCCGGTTCTACCGAGGGGTCAATGGCGGTTCGGGTGATCTGATCGCTGTCGTCAGTATGCGGGATGGCAAAGCGTGGACGATGGCCGGCCCTGGACAGCCAGCCTCTGTGATCGACCTCAGCAATAGCCCCATCTTCAACGGAATGCGCGAGCGTGCCGAAGGTAATTGGACGGGCGTGTCGCCGTTGGATGCGGTCGATCGTATGTATGCGTTCGCGACTGTGCCGGACTACGGGCTCACCGTCGCTGTCGGCACCGATCGCAACGAGGCGATGGCTGCCGCAGCGACGTGGGAACACACGGCGCTGGTGTTTACCAGCGGCATCACCGGCCTGATCATCCTGCTCGCGGTTGTGCTGCTGCGCGCGCAGATCGCCGTCCAGCGCCGGAACGAGACGCTGGCGCACGAGAGGGCAATCCTGGAGGCCACGCTCACCGGTATGAGCGACGGCATCATGATGGTCGATAGCGAACTTCGACTGATGGCATGGAATCCGCACTTCCCCGAATTCACTGGCGTTCCGCGAGAGATCCTGCGTGTCGGCCTTCCCATGGAGGATATTCTGCGCGGCCAGGTTGCCGCCGGGGAATTCGGGTCCGTCGACGTCGAGGCGGAGGTAGCGCGACGCATGGCGTTGCTGAACTCCGGGAATTCGATGGGCACCATCGAGCGACCGCGGCCCAGCGGACGTCAGCTTGAAATCAGGCGCAATCCGCTGCCCGGCGGCGGGTTCGTCACATTGTATACTGACGTAACGGCACGCCGGCAGACCGAAGAACGACTGCGTCAGGCGCAGACCATGGCCGCGGTCGGCCGACTGACAGCCGGAGTGGCGCACGATTTCAACAATCTCCTCGCGGCGATTGCGGGTAACGCCGAAATCCTGCACGAACAGTTGCGCATTCATCCGGATCACGCGCAGCGATTGGCCGTCATCCTGCAGGCGGCCAGCCGAGGGAGCGAACTGATACGGCGGCTGCTGGCATTCTCTCGCAGGCAGCCACTTACGCCTGCCCTGGTGGATCTGAACAAAGTGCTCCAGGGCATGGGTGGGCTGCTGCGAGCCACGCTCGGCCGCAAGGTCAAAGTGGAGACGAAGCTTTATGCAAAACTGTGGCCGGCCTTGATCGATCCGGTGCAGATTGAGCACGTGATCCTCAATCTGGCGATCAATGCGCGTGACGCGATGCCCGATGGCGGTACACTGACCATCTCAACCGCCAACACCACCTTGGGCGACCACGATGCCGTGGTCGACCTGCCGGGCGGTGATTACGTCGCGTTCTCCGTCAGCGATACGGGTACCGGTATGACCGAGGAGGTGCAGCGCAACGCTTTCGAGCCTTTCTTCACCACCAAGCCGCCCGGACAGGGTTCCGGACTTGGCCTCTCGCAGGTTTATGGTGTCGCGAGCCAGTCCGGCGGCAGCGTGCAGATCGACAGCGCTTTAGGTCATGGAACGACCGTCAGTGTGCTGTTTCCGCGTGCAGTGCCGGAAGCAGATCCCGACGCCATATCCAGCCTCGAACGTGCAGCGCAGGCCAAGCGCCTACCGGAAGACGGTGTGCGACAGCGCACGGTCCTGGTGGTCGATGACGAAGCCGATTACCGCGACACCGTCGAAGCCCTTCTGGCAGGCGGCGGTTTCGTGCCAGTCGTGGCAGAGAATGCGGAAGTGGCGCTGCGTCTGATCGATGGCGGCCTGGACTTTCACCTGCTGCTGGTCGACGCCGCCATGCCGGACATGAACGGCGTCGAACTGACGCGCAAGGTGAGGGCGAGCCGGCCGTCGGTGCCGGTGGTCTTCCTTGCCGGCGACGACGAGTGGATCAGCGGTGAACGTTGGGTGCTGATGAAGCCCTTCCTCACCCGCACGCTGATCGACACCGTACGTGCTGCGCTCGGTTTGACCCAGGAGAAGGATGCGGTCCGACAGAACCGGCCACAGACAGTGTGAGTGACCCGCTACGTTGCGTCCCGGCTAATTCAGCTGATCTTCGTGCTGATCGGGGTCAGCGTGGTGGTGTTCGTGACCATGCACGTGCTGCCGGGCGATGTAGCCCAACTGCTGCTTGGCGAGCATGCGACCAACGAGCAGTTGCATCGATTGCGCGAGCAGCTAGGTCTCGATCAGCCGGTCTGGGTACAGTACGGGCGCTTTATGCTGGCAGCCTTGCAAGGCGATCTCGGGATCTCGGTTCAAACCAATCACGCGGCACTGAATGACGTACTCACTGCATTCCCGGTGACGCTGCAACTGGCGATTGCATCCCTGCTGCTGGCCAGTCTCCTTGGTATCCCGATCGGCGTGCTGTCCGCGGTGTGGCGCGGCTCACGTCTTGATGCGGTGGTGATGACGCTGACCTTGTTCGGGGTCTCGATGCCAATCTTCTGGTTGGGCCTGATGCTGCTGCTGCTGTTTGCCGCCGGTCTCGATTGGCTGCCGGTGGGGGGGCTGATGCCGGTGGGACTTGATCCTGCGCGCATCACCGGCATGAGCGTGATCGACAGCCTGTTGTCTGCGAACCCCAGCATGGTCTTCGCCAGCCTCCGCCACATGGTGTTGCCTGCGATTACTCTGGCGAGCGTGCCGCTAGCGCTGATTGCACGGATCACGCGAGCGGAAGTGCTGTCTGCCGCAACTGCCGATCACGTGCGGACTGCGCGGGCCAAGGGCGTGGCGGAATCTCGGGTCATTCTGCGCCATGTGCTGCGCAATGCGGCGATCCCAATAGTCACGGTGATCGGCCTGCAGGCTGGCCTCTTGCTGTCTGGTGCGGTGCTGACCGAGACGATCTACTCGCTTCCCGGCCTGGGTCGGCTAATGGTCGACTCGATTCTTTCGCGGGATTATCCCGTGGTGCAGGCAGGTGCGCTGTTCATCGCGCTGGTGTTCGTGCTGGTCAACCTCGCCGTCGACATCCTGTATGCCGCGCTGGACCCACGGATCAGCCACGCGTGAACCAGACGCCGGGTATCCTGGCCCGTGCGCTGCGGCGGAGCGGCGCGCGGTTTGGTCTGGCGATCGCCGTGCTGTTCCTGCTGATCACCCTGTTCGCGCCGCTGCTGGCGCCGTCAGATCCTTACGAGCAGGACCTCTCCAGTGCGCTGTCCCCTCCATCGACGCTGCACTGGTTCGGCGCGGATCAGTACGGCCGCGACACGCTGAGCCGAATCCTCTACGGCACGCGCACTGCTCTGCTGGCGATCATTGTCGCCGACGGGCTTGCGCTGGTGCTGGGTGGCTCGCTTGGTCTGGTCGCCGGATACCTTGGCGGCAAGGTGGACGCGCTGATCATGCGGCTGGTCGATGTGCTGCTGGCGTTTCCGTACCTGCTGTTGGCGCTGATCATTGTCGCAGTGCTGGGTCCGAGCCTGACCAACTCGGTGATCGCGATCGGGGTCATCTATACGCCGCAATATGCACGCCTGATGCGCGGCCAGGTACTGAGCGTGCAGGCCGCCGACTTTGTCGTTGCGGCACAGGCGATCGGCGCAGGCCGCTCGCGGATCATGTTGCGGCACGTGCTGCCGAACAGCTTTACTCCGGTGCTGGTGCTGGCAACGCTGCAGTCGGGTGCTGTGGTGGTGGAAACCGCTGGTCTGTCCTTTCTCGGATTGGGCGCCCAGCCTCCGTCACCCGACTGGGGCGCCCTGCTCGCGGAGGGCCATGCCTATTTCCTCACCGCCTGGTGGATCGCCACGTTTCCTGGCCTGGCGATCTTCTTGGTGGTGGTAGGCTTCAATCTACTCGGCGACGCACTGCGCGACGAATACGACCCACGGCTCCGCGTGCGATAGCCTCGACATCACTTCTCGACCGACACCTGCTCCATGTCGAAGAACATCTGCGTTGGATTGAGCTGGAATCCCTTCACCTCGGTCCGTGCCGCGCGCACCTGGAGCACCGAGTTCACGAACACCCATGGTGCATCGTCCGTGATCTGTCGCTGCAACGTCTCGTACATCGCCACTCGCTTGTCGTGGTCCGGTTCGCGTGCGGCCTGGTCCATCAGCTTGTCAACATCGGGGTTTTTATAGTGCTCGGTATCGCCCACCGGCATCTGGCTGGAGTTGAACAGCGCATTCAGGAAATTGTCGGGGTCGCCGTTGTCGCCGCTGAACCCGGTGATGAAGAGCCCCTGATACTTGCCCGAGCGCACCGTTGCAAGGAACGCGCCGATGTCGAGCTTGCGCACATCCGCCGCGATGCCAACCTTCTGTAGGTAGCCCTGCAATGCCACAGCCAGATCCGGGCCGGCCGGGTTGTAGCCGCGGGGCGTGCTGTAGGCGAGCAATTCGACCTTTAGTCCGGGCTTCACGCCCGCTGCTGACAGCAGTTCCTTGGCCTTAGCAGGATCATACGGATATCCGGTCATCGTCCTATCGAAGCCCCACTGCGCTTCCGGTAGGGGCGAAACCATGGTGGTGGCCAGTCCGCTGTACAGCGCCTTGTTGATGGCGTTCTTGTCCACCGCATAGTTCAATGCCTGCCGGACGCGCTTGTCGGTGAATGGCGGTACCTCATTCGGCATCGCCATGCCGTTCACCGCCAGACCCGGCTGTGTCAGCAGCACCAGGTTGTGGTCCGCGCGAATCGACGGGATCACCGGCGTGGCCACATCACCCATGATCTGCACATCGCCTCGCTTCAGCGCGAGCAACGCCGCCTGTGCGTCCGGATATTCCTTGAACACCAGGTGATCGACCTTGGGCTTGCCCTTCCAGTAGTCGGGGTTCGCGTCCAGCGCGACCTGATCGCGCTCGCGCCATTCGCGGAAGATGAACGGTCCGGTGCCGACGGGGTGGTTGCGGAATTCCTTGCCATACTTGGCTACCGCCGTCGGGCTGACCACGCCGTTCCACACCATCGCCAGGCTGGCGAGCAGCGCGGCCGACGGTTCCTTCATCTTGACTTCGACCGTGCTGTCGTCAATCGCGCGATAAGACGCAACCGAGCCATAGGTGAAGTCTATATAACTCTGTACCGGCCCCGTATTGTAGATGTAATTGGGGTCGCTCTTGTTCAGCTGGCGGTCGAGGGTAGCGATCAGCGCCTGGGCGCTGAAAGCCGTGCCGTCGTGGTACTTTACCTGCCTGCGCAGGTGAAAGGTGTAGGTCAGTCCGTCGGGCGAGACGTCCCAGCGCTCGGCAAGTGCCGGTTCAACTTCCACGGTGCCCGGTTTATAGCGGATCAGGCCGTCGTAGATCGTCGCCATGACAAAGCCCGAGGTGTTGTTGAGCACTGCTTCGGGATCAAGTCCGGTGGGGTCGGCAGCCATCGAGATGACGAGCGTACTGTCCGCCCGCGCTGTGCCGACAGCAAGCAGAGCGATGAAGGCAAATGCGCCGATGCGCTGCATGGGAAGCCTCCTTTACTTCGGTCGCACATCCTGCAACCGCAGCAAGCCGTCCGCCAGAAGGGTGAAGCCGGTAATGCGGTGGGACAGCCCAATGATATTGCGCGGCGTCCATAGGTAGATGATCGGCAGGTCCTTGCTGACCTGCTGCCATACCCCCTCATAGGCAGCGCGTCGTTCGCTCAGTGCGTCCGTGATACGCGCGCGATCAAGCAGTTGATCGACGCTTGCGTTGGAATAGCCGGCGCGGTTGAGGGCGCCGCCAGTGTGCAGGAAGCTCCACGCGTTGCTATCGGTGTCCAGCAGTCCCGACCAGCCGCCGAGCGTCATCACGTAGTCGCCGCGCTGAACGGTCGAAAGTGCCGTGCCGAATTCCATTGCATTAACCTGCACCGCGAACCCGGCCTCGGCTGCCATCGACTGGATGACCTCGCCGACCTGCACGTCCTGCGGTCTGTTGTAGACGATCAGCGGCACCGGTACAGGCGTTGCGATGCCAGCCTCCTTCAGCAAGGTACGCGCCTTGGCGACGTCACGCTTTGAGGGTGCCACTTCCTCCACATAGAGCGGGCTCAGAGGCGATGTGGCCTGCCCGTTCGGCTGGTACGTGCCGGCATACACCACCTGGCTTAGCGCATCGCGATCCAGCGACAGTTCGAATGCGTGTCGCACGCGGGGATCCCGTCCCAATGGCGCTTCGGCTTTCGGAAAGTTGCCGATATTGATGGTCAGGGCACCGTAACCGAGGCTTGGCATCGAAATCAGGTCGAGCTTCGGGTCTCGCTTCACCGTCTCTGCATCCAGAGGTGCAATCCCGGTGAGATCGAGCGAGCCAGCCTGCAGATTGGCTAGCCGGACGCTGCTGTCGGGGATAATGCGATAGGTGATGCGATCATAGTGGATGCGCCTCGCATCCCAATAGCCTGGGAAGCGCTCCAGCGTGATATGGTCCTGTGCCACACGTTCCACGAAACGGAACGGACCGGTGCAAACCGGATGCTGTCCGAAATCCTTTCCGGCGCTTTCGGCGGCCTTCGGCGGCAGCATCATGCCGGCGCGGTCGGTCAGAATTGCGACAAAAGGCGAGAACGCCTCGCGCATCACGACGCGTACTGTGTGCGGATCAACCACCTCGACATGATCCACCGCGCCGATCTCGCTGCGGCGAAAACTACCAGGCGCATTCAAGTGCCGTTCCAAAGTGTACTTTACCGCAGCTGCGTCGAATGGCTCGCCATCTTGGAACTGCACATTCGGTCGCAGTTGAATCAACAGGGTCCTGCTGTCGGTCCATCGGTAACCAGTTGCCAGCAGAGGCACGATGTTCAACTTGCTGTCGAAGTCGAACAACTTGTCGCACAGTGCGGTCATGACAACAGTACCGACATAAGTGCGCGAGAAGGTCGGATCGAGCAGGTCGGGATGGTCGCTGATGCCAATACGCAGCGCGTCTCCCTGCTGAGCGAAGACTGGTTGGGCAAGTGTGGCGAGCCCGGCTATCAGCCACAGAAAGCGCATGAGTATCCTCTGGACGGCTGTTTCCCCACAGATTGATGCAGATCACGTTCGTCCGGGCAAGAAAAGATGTGCATTCATTGTGGCGGGCACACAGTCAGCAAGCCTGGAACACATGCGGCAAATCTGGTAATATTCCTATAGTGAAGATCGAAGCATAGCAGAGGCGGTAACAATGGCTGAGACAGAGGCATCAGACACTGTCCTGCGGCTGACGGCGCAAATAGTCGCGGCACATGTCGAACACAATGCCGTCCAGGCCGATGCGCTCGCAAGTCTGATCCAGAAGGTCTATCAGACGCTGCGCGATGTCGGGCAGGCGCCGCCAGAAACTGCCAAGCCAACTCCGGCCGTTCCGATCAAGCAGTCGGTCAGGCCGGATTTCATTATCTGCCTCGAGGACGGTAAGAAGCTGAAGATGCTGAAGCGGCATCTGACGACCGCATACAAGATGACACCAGCGCAGTATCGGGCGCGCTGGGGGTTGCCGGCAGATTACCCGATGGTTGCCCCGAACTATGCCAAGGTGCGCTCGTCATTGGCGAAGCAGATAGGTCTGGGGCATAAGCCGGCAAGCTCATCGCCGAAGCGGCGGGCGGGCAATCAAGGGGGGCGTGGACGACGAGCTCGCTCCGCCTGACTTCGTCATCCGCCAAGTGTGGTCTGAACTCGAGCCGCCCCTGTCCAAGGCCTTCTGGATGCGGCGGAGTTAAGTCATTCGATGCTGGACGTTGCAGCGCAGCAAAGCGCAGGCTAGCTTACCTGTTTGCGACCGGTCCCGTCGCGGAGCGGTTGAACCATAGCTGCGGCAATGGAGGCGATTGAAGGCGCGATGATGGGATCCCCGATGGGACCAGGACTGTACGATCCGCGCAACGAGCACGACTCGTGCGGCGTAGGCTTCGTGGTTAACATCAAAGGCCGAAAGTCGCACGAGATTATTCGACGCGGGCTGCAGATCCTGGTGAACCTGGACCACCGCGGCGCGGTCGGAGCCGACCCGCTGGTCGGGGATGGGGCCGGCTGCCTGATCCAAATGCCGGATAGGCTGTTGCGCAACTGGGCCAAAGAGCAAGACCTGGCTCTGCCCTCTCCTGGTCGCTACGCCGTTGCGATGTGTTTCCTGCCGCAAGAGACGCAGGCACGCGAGTTCGCCATCAGGCTGTTCGAGCACTACATAGCGGCCGAGGGCCAAAGCTTGCTTGGCTGGCGCGATGTGCCGACCGACACCACTGGTTTGGGCAAGCGCGTCATCGAGACGATGCCGGTAATTCGCCAAGCGATCGTCGTTGCCGGGCCGAAGGTGAAGGACCAGGATGCGTTTGAGCGCAAGATCCTGACGATCCGCAAGCAGACGCTGAACAATGTGCGCGGGCTGGAGGATGCACGGCGCTTGCCGGGACTAAGTCAGCTCTATATGCCGTCGTTTTCGACGCGTACTGTCGTCTACAAAGGATTGCTGCTGGCGCCACAGGTCGGCACGTTCTATCGGGACCTGCTCAATCCGCTGACACAGTCGGCGCTGGCCTTGGTGCATCAGCGCTTTTCCACCAATACGTTCCCTTCCTGGCGGCTGGCTCACCCGTATCGCTTCCTGGCGCATAACGGCGAAATCAATACCGTTCGTGGCAACGTCAACTGGATGTTTGCGCGACGCCACTCGATGGCGTCAGAGTTGATTGGTCCAGACCTCGACAAGATGTGGCCGATCATTCCGAGCCTGGGCCAGTCGGATACCGCCTGCATTGACAATGCGCTGGAGATCCTGATTGCCGGCGGCTACTCGCTCGCGCACGCGATGATGCTGCTGATCCCGGAGGCGTGGGCCGAAAACCCGCTGATGGATCCCGATCGGCGCGCCTTCTATGAGTATTACGCCGCGCTGATGGAGCCGTGGGACGGTCCGGCGGCGATCGCCTTCACCGATGGTCGGCAGATCGGCGCGACCTTGGATCGCAACGGACTGAGGCCGGCGCGCTACATCGTTACCGACGACGACCACGTGATTATGTCATCCGAGGCTGGCGTGCTGCCGGTGCCCGAACAGAACATCGTCCGCAAGTGGCGGCTGCAGCCCGGTAAGATGTTGCTGATCGACCTTGAGGAAGGTCGCATCATCGACGACGCGGAGGTGAAGCAGAAGCTGGCGACGCAGCATCCTTATGCTGATTGGCTGAAGGCCACCCAGGTGCAGTTGGAGGACCTGTCCGAGCCGTCCGAGACGCCGGCGCCGATGCCGGAACTGCCTCCGGCGCGACCGAATGATCCGACCGCATTGCTGAAGCAGCAGCAGGCCTTCGGTTATACCCAGGAGGACATTCAGTTCTTCCTCGAACCGATGGCGCAGGAAGGCGACGACCCGGTCGGCTCGATGGGCACCGATACGCCGCTTGCCGTGCTGTCAAGCAAGCCAAAGCTGCTGTACAATTACTTCAAACAGAATTTCGCCCAGGTCACCAATCCACCGATCGATTCGATCCGCGAAGCGCTGGTGATGTCGCTGGTGTCGATGATCGGGCCGCGGCCGAACCTGCTGGGACATCACGCCGGATCGCACTACCGTCTTGAGGTGGCGCAGCCGATCCTGACGAATTCCGATCTGGAAAAGGTGCGCGCGATTTCCTCGCTGGTGGGCGATGCATTTCGCACCAAGACGATCGATACGACCTGGTCCGCCGGCGAGGGCGTGGGCGGCATGGCACGCGC
>JBKPOG010000105.1:0-4854 GCA_046732975.1 Pseudomonadota bacterium | reverse complement strand
TGACCGGTATGTGCAGTTCACCGATGACGAACGGCAGCTCCCGTTCGCGCGCGATATTCGGCCAGAACTGATCACGGGCGTCCCAAGGCGAGTATGGATCTTGAGTAGCCGTTGCTGCTTGCCTCGCTGCGGCAGCTTCGTGGCTCAGTACAGCGAGCGCAGCGGCAGCCGGCACTTCCACCGGCGGTTCGCGCTGCGACGCGAGCAATTCGTCACGATGCTGTTCGATGAATCCCGTATCGACACCGCCAACGCGGAACGCCGGATGAGCGACGATGCGCCCCAGCAGATCGACATTGCTGACAACACCGACCACGTCGGTCGACGCCAATGCGTGATGCATCGTTCGCAGCGCTGCATCGCGGCTGGGCGCGTGACAGACCAGTTTCGCCAGCATTGCGTCGTAGTGCACCGACACGAGGTCGCCAGTGGCAAATCCCGTATCGATGCGTACGCCGGTCGAAGGCTCCGGCGTGTGAAACAACGCCAGCCGACCAATCGACGGCGCAAAGTCCCGCTCAGGGTCCTCGGCGTAAATACGCGCCTCGATCGCATGACCGCTGATGGCGATTTCATCCTGCCCGAGCGGCAGTTTCTCTCCCGCTGCGACGCGTAACTGCCATTCGACGAGATCGAGACCAGTGATCATCTCGGTGACCGGGTGCTCGACCTGAAGTCGCGTGTTCATCTCCAGGAAGTAGAAACCATCGGCATTGGCGACGAATTCGACCGTGCCCGCCCCTTCGTAACCGACAGCGCGCGCCGCTGCGACCGCGGCATGACCCATCCCTGATCGCCGTTTGTGGTCGAGCCCCGGTGCTGGTGCCTCCTCGATCACCTTCTGATGCCGCCGCTGCACTGAGCAATCACGCTCGAACAGGTGGATCGCGTTGCCGTGTTTGTCGGCAAACACCTGGACCTCGATGTGACGCGGGTGCGTCAGGTAGCGTTCGAGCAAGACGCGATCGTCGCCAAAGGCGGAGGCTGATTCCTGACGTGCCGAATCCAACCCGACGGCAAATTCGTCTGCCTGCCATACGATGCGCATGCCGCGACCGCCCCCGCCGGAGACCGCCTTGATCATCAGCGGAAAGCCGATGCGGTTCGCCTGATCCGCAAGGAACGCCGCATCTTGTCGTTCGCCGTGATAGCCGGGCAGCAACGGCACGCCGGACGTCTCCATCAGCGCCTTGGCCGCGGACTTGGATCCCATCGCGCGCATCGCCGACGCCGATGGCCCGACGAACACGATGCCGGCTTTCGCGCAGGCTTCGGCAAACGCTGGGTTCTCCGACAGGAACCCATAGCCGGGATGAATCGCTTCGGCGCCACTGAGCTGCGCTGCTTCGATGATACGCGGAATGTTCAGATAGCTTTCGCGTGCCGGCGCCGGGCCGATCAGAACGGCGCGATCAGCTGCCTTCACGTGCAGCGCGTTGGCATCGGCGTCCGAATAGATGGCGACAGTCGCGATACCCATGCGCCGCGCAGTGCGCGCAATCCGACAGGCGATCTCGCCCCGGTTGGCGATGAGCAGCGTCTGAAACATTGCTACATCCGGAACACGCCGAACCGCGTCGGCGGTATCGGCGCATTCAGCGCGGCGGATAATGCGAGACCGAGCACGCGTCGCGTATCGATCGGGTCGATGATGCCGTCGTCCCACAGGCGAGCCGAGGCGTAGTAGGGATGACCCTGCCGCTCGTACTGTGCGCGGATCGGCGCCTTGAATTCCTCCTCCTGTTCAGGGTTTGAGTCACGATTGCGGCGCACCTGCGAGAGAACCATTGCCGCCTGCTCGCCTCCCATGACGGAGATCCGCGCATTTGGCCACATGAACAGGAAGCGCGGCTCATAGGCCCGGCCGCACATGCCGTAATTGCCGGCGCCGTAGCTGCCGCCGATGATGACCGTCAGCTTCGGCACCGAAGTGGTAGAGACGGCGGTGACCAGCTTTGCCCCATCCTTTGCGATGCCACCCGCCTCGTATTTCCGTCCGACCATGAAGCCGGTGATGTTCTGCAGGAACACCAGCGGAATGCCGCGCTGGCTGCATAGCTCGACGAAATGCGCGCCCTTCAGCGCTGACTCGGAGAACAATATGCCATTGTTGGCGAGAATACCCACCGGGTAGCCATAAATGTGAGCAAACCCACACAGCAACGTGGTGCCATACAGGCGCTTGAATTCATCGAACTCGCTGCCATCGACGATGCGCGCGATCACCTCGTGCGCATCATACGGTGCGCGTAGATCTGCGGGAACGACGCCATAGAGTTCGCCCGGGTCGTAGTGCGGTTCAACGGGTTCGCGCAGCATGACCTGCGGCTGCTTACGGCGATTCAGCCCCGCGACGATCCGCCGGCACAGCGCCAGCGCATGTCTGTCGTCGTGCGCATAGTGATCGACCACACCCGATGTGCGCGCATGCACGTCCGCTCCGCCCAGGTCCTCGGCAGTCACCACCTCGCCAGTCGCCGCCAGCACCAGCGGCGGTCCACCAAGAAAGATGGTGCCCTGCTTGCGCACGATGATGGTTTCGTCGCTCATCGCCGGCACATAGGCGCCGCCGGCGGTGCAAGAGCCCATGACCGCGGCAATCTGCGGAATGCCCCGTGAGGACAGGTTAGCCTGGTTGAAAAAGATGCGACCGAAATGGTCGCGGTCTGGGAAGATCTCGTCCTGCATGGGCAGAAATGCGCCGCCAGAATCCACCAGGTAAATGCACGGCAAATAATTGTGCAGCGCGATCTCCTGTGCGCGCAGGTGCTTCTTTACAGTGATCGGGAAGTATGTGCCGCCTTTCACCGTGGCGTCGTTTGCGACAATCACGCATTCGCGCCCTGATACGCGCCCGATGCCGGTGACGATGCCGGCTGATGGAACCTCGTTGTCGTACAGCCCGTAGGCGGCGAGCTGCGAAAGCTCAAGGAACGGCGAACCTGGATCGATCAGTCCAGCCACACGATCACGCGGCAGCAGCTTGTTGCGCGACAAATGTCGCTGCCGCGCCGTCTCGCCACCGCCCTGTGTCACTTCGCCGACATGCGCACGGAGGTCGTCCACCAAGGCGCGCATCGCCGCGGCGTTCGCGGCAAACTCGGCCGAACGCGGATCAATGTCGGAGCGGATGACTGTCACAGCCCCGCCTTACCGTCATGGCCGGCCTGGTGCCGGCCATCCGTTGCGGCAGACTGCTGCTGGCGATAGCCGGGATAGGCCCGGCCACGACGGGATACCCGTATCATGCCGTCTCGCGGAACAGTTCGCGACCAATCAGCATCCGCCGGATCTCGCTGGTGCCGGCGCCAATTTCGTACAGCTTGGCATCGCGCAGCAGCCGCCCCGTCGGATAGTCGTTGATGTAGCCGTTGCCGCCCAGGCACTGGACGGCCTCCAACGCCATCCATGTCGCCTTCTCCGCCGCGTAAAGAATGGCGCCAGCGGCATCCTTGCGCGTCGTCTCGCCGCGGTCGCACGCCTTCGCCACCGTATACACGTATGCCTTAGCGGCATTCATCGTGGTATACATGTCGGCGAGCTTGCCCTGCATGAGCTGGAACTCACCGATCGGCTGATCGAACTGCTTACGCTCGTGTACGTACGGCACAACCACATCCATGCAGGCCTGCATGATTCCAAGCGGTCCTGCGGCCAGCACGGCGCGTTCATAATCGAGGCCGCTCATCAGCACGCGCGCGCCGTCGTTGACGCTGGCCAGAACATTCTCTTCAGGCACTTCGCAATCGGTGAACACCAGTTCGCAGGTGTTGGAGCCGCGCATGCCAAGCTTGTCCAGCTTCTGCGCGGTAGAGAACCCTGAAAAACCCTTTTCCACCAGGAATGCAGTGATGCCGCGTGGTCCAGCCTGTGGATCGGTCTTGGCATAGATTACCAATACATCGGCGTCCGGGCCGTTGGTGATCCACATCTTGGAACCGTTCAGCACATAGCGATCGCCGCGCTTCTCTGCTCGGGTTCGCATACCCACAACATCGGACCCGGCGCCGGGCTCGCTCATCGCCAAAGCACCGACATGCTCGCCGCTGATCAGCTTCGGCAGATATTTCCGCTTCTGCGCCTCGTTGCCGTTGCGGCGGACCTGATTGACGCAAAGATTGGAATGCGCGCCATACGACAGGCCAACCGAAGCAGAGGCACGGGAGATCTCCTCCATGGCAACGACATGTTCCAGGTAGCCCATGCCGGCGCCGCCATAATCTTCTTCCACCGTAATGCCGAGTACGCCCAAATCGCCGAACTTGCGCCAGAGATCCATCGGGAATTCATTGTCGCGATCGATCGCTGCGGCACGCGGTGCGATCTCGTCGGCGGCAAAGTTCTCGACCGTCGTGCGCAGCATGTCCGCTGCATCGCCCAGATCGAAATTCAGGCTCGGGAGCCGGTTTGACAACTGCGCCATGCTGGAACAATGACCGAGCGAGAGCGGGCCGCCAAGTGACACCTGCTCGACGGAGGAAACAGCCATGACAATCGAACGCATGCTGACCGAGGAAGAGCCCGCCGCCGACCTGGTCGGGCGCGTTCTGCAGGAAGCCGGCATCGAGTATGTGTTCGGTATTTCCGGTGGACACACCGGCCGCATCATCCAGGGGTTCCGCAAGTACCAGAACTCGCTGCGCATGGTGCTGGTCCGCGAGGAATCGCTCGCCGGTGTGATGGCGGAGGTCTACGGCCGGCTTACCCGGAAACCGGGCGTGATGATCGGCCAGGGTCCCTGGGTGCTGGGCAACGGGCTGATCGGCACGCTGGAGGCGTATCTGTCCAGCTCGCCGATGCTGCTGCTGACCGACTTCTCCGATGCAACGCCGCTGCATCTGCACGCACCGTATC
>JBKPOG010000104.1:0-8367 GCA_046732975.1 Pseudomonadota bacterium | reverse complement strand
AGTCAGCCATCTGCGCCGAGCGCGTGCGGCGCGGATCGATCACCACCAGCTTCACGCCTCGCTTGCGCACCGCATCAAGCTTTGCCCAGAAGTGCACGTTGGTGGCGTGCAGATCTGCGCCCCAGCAGATCACCAGATCCGATTCCGCCACGGATTCAGGGTCGGCACCACCGATCGGGCCGACGGTCGCGTCCCACGCCGCCTCCATGCAGCTGTCGCACACCGTGCCGGCCCACAGCCGGCTTACCCCCATCGCGTGGAACAGCCCGTTCGGCAGGCCACGATTCATCTGCCCCTGGTGTGAACTGTAGCAGTAGCCCAGCAGCGCCAATGGGCCAGATTCGGCAATGACCGATTTCCAGCGCGCCGTGATTTCGTCCAGTGCGGCGTCCCAGGTAATCGGCGTGAACTTGCCTTCACCCTTGGGACCGATGCGGCGCAGCGGCGTGGCAATGCGGTCTGGCGAGTGGACCAGCTCGGCGTCGCGGTTCACCTTCGCGCAGGCGAAGCCGGCGGTGAACGGTTGGTTGGGATCGCCCTCCACCTTCAGCACACGGCCGTTGTCGACATGGGCGAGCAGCGAACACATGTCGGGACAGTCATGCGCACAGACGACGCGGATCGTTTCCAAGTCGGACCTCCAGCAGCGAGCCGCCGATACCTATGGTGGCCTGCGCCCGAGTGATAGGCCACCTTGCAACCCCGGGGCCAGACCATTGCTGTCATCGGATGCTGGGGCGAGTATTCAAATCTCGGGATAAGACAACGGGGTGGGGTGGCATGCGACATTGGTCGGCCGCGGCGGCCGCGATGGCGTTCTCCTGGAGCGCTTCAGCGGCTGATTTGAAGCTAGGGGTGTCGTCCGAAGTGACGACACTCGATCCTCATTACTTCCATCTCACCTCAAACACCGAGATCGACAAGCTGATCTACAGCGGTTTGATCACGCAGGATGCCTACCTGAAGGTGGTCCCTGATCTGGCGGAGAGCTGGCGCACCGTCGATCCGACCCACTGGGAGTTCAAGTTGCGGCAGGGGATCAAGTGGCAGGACGGCTCGCCCTTAACTGCCGACGATGTGGTGTTTACCTACCAGCGTGCGCGCAATGTGCCGAACAGCCCAGGACCATTCCTGCAGTTCCTCAAGCATGTGGCAAAAACCACCGCAGTGGACGACCACACAGTGGTGATCGAGACGGATCAGCCCGACCCAATCCTGCTGAACGAAATCCTCAACGTCTGGATCGTGTCGCGGAAGAACGGCGGGAACGCCGTCACGGCCGACTACAACTCTGGCAAGGCGGCCGTCGGCACGGGCCCTTACCGCGAAGTCGAGTGGGTTCCGGGTGATCACATCACGCTGGAACGCTTCGATGGCTATTTCGGTGCCAAGCCTGATTGGCAGCGAGTGACCTACAAGCCGATCACCAACGATGCGGCGCGGGTTGCCGCGCTACTCAGCGGCGACGTGGATCTGATCAGCAACGTGCCCGGCAACGATATCGCTCAACTGAAGCAGAACCCTAACATCACGCTCGGCACGATGGAGAGCAATCGCTGCTACTTTTGGACGCTGGATGTCGCCCGGGACATGTCGCCGCAGATCACCGACATGGACGACAAACCGCTGAGCAAGAATCCGCTCAAGGACGTGCGGGTGCGACGCGCGATGTCCATGGCGATCGATCGCGCGGCGCTGGTGAGCAAGGTCATGCAGGGACAGGCGGTGCAGGCCGCGCAGTTCAACCCGCAGGGCACGCCTGGCACCAGCGCCAAGCTGCAGCCGACGCCATACGACCTGGAAGGGGCAAAGAAGCTGCTGGCCGAGGCAGGCTGGGCCAAGGGGTTTGGCGTGGTAGTCAACTCGACCAATGACCGCTATCCGAATGACGGCCAGGTCAACCAGGCCGTAGCGCAGATGTGGACGCGGCTCGGCCTGAAGGCAACCGTGAATACACTGCCAAAGGCGATGTATTTCCCGCGCGTCGTCAAGTTGGAATTCAGCGTGCTGCTGAGCGGCAATTCCACCGATACAGGTGAGCCGCTGTCACAACTGCAATATCTTCTGGGCACCTACGACCCGGCGAAGGGCTATGGCGCCGGCAATTATGGCCGCTATTCCGATCCGAAGTTCGACGCGATCATCGAGCAGGCATCGAAGACCCTGGACGACGCCAAGCGCAATATGCTGCTGGCCGAGGCCTACGAATATGCGATCGGCGAGCAGGTGGCAGCAATTCCGATGCTGTTTCCGATCACCACGTGGGCGATGCGCAAGGGCCTTGTTTACGGTGGCTTCCCTCAGGAAGCGACAATCGCTTCACTGGTGCATCTGGCGAAGTGACACCCAAAAGTGTGTGACCCTTCAGGTCCGGAAGGAGTGAGGCGTGCAGTCTACCGTGCAGCAACCGGTGGTCGCGAAGCTCACGCGCGCCGCCATTTTCCTTGTTGGCACGATAAACCCGGGAGTTGAGCGGGAAGCGGCTGTACGAAGTTTGTGTGGCGATCTGGCTGGACTGGTCCGTGCGGTCGGCTTTCGTGACCTCGACGGTCAGCTCTCTTGCGTTCTGGCCTTCGGCTCCGACGCGTGGGACCGACTGTTCGGCGCGCCGAAGCCGAAGGATTTGCACCCATTCCGTGAAATCCGTGGTCGGCATCACGCGGTTGCAACGCCGGGTGATATCCTCTTCCATATCCGCGCGGTGCGCATGGATCTGTGCTTCGAACTGGCGACTCAGGTCATGTCGAGGCTCGGAGGCGCGACTTGCGTCGTCGACGAAACACACGGCTTCAACTACTTCGACGATCGCGACCTGATTGGCTTCGTCGACGGCACGGAAAACCCCGTCGAGCAAGCGGCCATCGACGCCACCATAGTCGGCGAGGAGGATGCTCCATTCGCCGGCGGCAGCTATGTGATAGTGCAGAAATACCTGCATGACCTGACCCGATGGAACATGTTGCCGGTCGAGGAGCAGGAGAAAATTATCGGGCGGAAAAAGCTTTCGGATATCGAGTTGGACGATTCCGTAAAGCCTTCCTCCGCACACAATGCGCTGACAACGATCATGGAAGACGGGAGACAACTGCAGATCGTACGCGACAACATGCCCTTCGGGGATGTGGGCAAAGGCGAGTTCGGCACCTATTTTATCGGCTATGCCCGATCACCGAAGAGGATCGAGCAGATGCTGACGAACATGTTTATCGGCAATCCGCCCGGGAACTATGACCGCTTGCTGGATTATAGTCGGGCTGTCACTGGCTCGCTGTTCTTCGTGCCATCAGCAGACTTCCTAGAGAATGCGGCGGCGGATGCAGCTCCGCCGAGTGTCCTCGGTAGCAATGAAGGTCCGGACGAGGATAACTCCGAATCCCCTGCGTCAGATGGCTCGCTTGGTATCGGATCATTGAAAGAAGGCCGCGGCTTGGAATGATATGCACCGTAAGTTCGCGCCCGTCCCCGCGCCAACCCATTGGAGCACAGAATGGCCGATGATAACGATACGAAGCCGTCGCAGGAGCGAGACGCAGGCCGCATGGCGGACGCAGGCCACGCCGGCAGCGATACCGCGCAGCAGGCGGCAACCAGCGCAGCCGAGAAGGTGCGGCAGCTCGCGGATACCGTAGGCGAGACAGTACGCCGCGGCTCACACCAACTCGCCGATGTGCAGCAGAAGTCTGCGCAAGAGGCGGGCAGGGATTTCGCGCAAAGCGTTAGAAGAATGACCCAGGTTCTCCAGGAGACAGCGGAGGATTGGCGCGCGCTCATGCAATCACCGGGTGCGGGCGGCGGCAGACTTCAGGAAGTCTCGGTGACTTTAGGCAATGCGGTTGAACGAGTGATGGAAATAAACCTGCGCACGGCAGAACAGTTGTTAAGAACGTCTAGCACGGTTGGCATTCTTGAACTGCAGCAACAATTCGTACGACAGTACCTGGCTGCGCTGCTGGAGGGCAGCGCAGCGATAGTTCAGGCAGTGCGGCAAACGGCAGAACAGACGCTGCAGCCACCTGAGGAACGTACGTCTGAGAAGAAACAACAGCGGCACCGGAAAGACGGAGCGCGTCCGCAGGCAGAGCGCGTCGCTGATGTCATCAGCCGCGAGGTCAAGTCGATTAGCCCGGACCAGAACGGACGGCGATTACGCAAATGATGCGTGAGGCAGACATGGCATGCTACTCAGTATGCGTCCTGGCTCGCTGGGCCTCGTAACTCAGTAGATGCGCGTACGCAATGCGCAGTATTGGATATCGTGACGGATCGCTGTCCTGCCGCAGCAGGTCGCCGAAGATGTGCTCCGCCTCCGTGCGTGCGCCACACTCGATGTCCCGCAGCATAGATGCTGCGAAGGGTGATCCGGCCATCGTAACGGTCGCCCGGAATCGCTGCATCGCTGGTTGGCGTGGCGGAAATCCCTGTCCGCAGGCGATCGTCGCACACTCATCGAGCAACGATGTGGCGATCTCCGCGCCACCGCATGAGACGATGTCGCCGATCGGCGCCCGCATCAGGCAGGTGATGCCGGCCAGGGCAGAAATGAACACCCACTTCTCCCACATCTCCTGCATGATGGTGTTGCTCGCGTTGCTGTCAAAATTCGCATCGGCAAAATGATCGGCGATTGCGGCGACGCGCGCTGTTGACGATCCATCGCGCTCGCCAAAGGACAGACTATGAACATCGTTGAGATGCAGAATCCGGCCGTCCGCATCCAATGTGGTGGAAATTGCGCACTGCCCACCGAGGACTGCACGACCGCCAAACCGACGTTCCAAGACGTCAAGATGCCGCATCCCATTGAGCAACGGCAGAATTGCGGTATCGGGCCCGAGGGCGGGTGCGAACGACGCCATGGCGCTGTCGAGATCGAATGCCTTGCAGCTCAACAAGACAAGGTCAAAGGCTTCCCCAAGCTGCTCGGCCATCACCATCGGCGCAGGCAGATCGACATCGCCAAACCGGCTGCGTACGGACAGGCCAGTTCGCGCCAGCTGATCGGCCCGCCGCGGCCGGACCAGGAACGTCACGTCACGCCCTACCTCAAGCAGGCGTCCGCCGAAATAGCCACCGATCGCACCAGCGCCGACAACCAGAATGCGCATCACTCACTCCCGCGCAGTGCCATGATCGCTTCTTCAACATCGCGCAGCCGATCCTTGCCGAAGTATATTTCACCGGCGACAAAGAATGTCGGAGATCCGAACGTGCCGCGCTCAACCGAGTGCTGCGTGTTGGCCAGCAATTCATCCTTTACGTCCTGCGCCTGCGTCAGCGCCAGAATTGCATCGGCGTCCAGGCAAGAATCAGCAAGCGCCGTTCGCAGCACGGCCGGATCATCCAACTTCTTTGGCTCCGCCCACATGTGCCGATATACGTCGTCGACATAGCGCTCGAAGATTCCCAGCCTCGACGCAGCAATCGCGCCGCGCATCAGCACCAGCGTGTTGACCGGGAAGAACGGGTTCGGCGTGAATCGCGTGATGCCGTGGCGCTGGATGAAGCGCGCGGTTTCCAGGCGCTGATACTCTGGCTTGTTCCTGATCCCGGCCAGGCTCTCCGCCGGCGACCGGTTGTTGGTCAGCTTGAAAACGCCGCCGAGCAGGATCGGCACGTAGACGAACGTCGCGCCCGTGCGATGCTCGATCTCCGGGATCATCAGGTGGCTCAGATAGGCATTCGGGCTGCCGAAGTCGAAGTGGAATTCTACCGTGCGCATCGCTGTCACCATTTCTCTCCGGCTGGGCGAATGTCCATCTCGAAGGTCCAGGCATCGCGCGGCTGCTGATACAGCGTCCAGTAGGCGTCCGCTACCGAAGATGGCTGCATCAACCGGTCGGGGGAGAGTTCACGCAGTGCTGTATCTCCTTCACGCGCCCTGATCCGTTCGCGCACCCAGGCGGTATCGACGCCTGCATCGATCACCAGATGCGCCACATGGATGTTCTTCGGTCCCAATTCGCGTGCTGCGCTTTGCGCAACCGCACGCAGGCCGGCCTTCGCCGCGGCAAACGCGGCATAGCCAGCGCCACCGCGCAGGCTGGCTGTTGCGCCTGTGATGAATATTGCGCCGCGACCGTGCGGCAGCATCAGCCTGGCCGACTCGCGCACAGCGAGAAAGCCAGCATAGCACGCCATTTCCCATACCTTGCGGAACACGCGCTCGGTCGTCTCAACTAGCGGAAAATGCACGTTGGCGCCGACGTTGAAGATGCAGACATCCAACGGTGCCTCGCGGTCCGCCGCCTGCAGAAATTCGATCACCTCGTCCTCTTTCCGTGCGTCGAGCGACCGACCAATGATGCGCCCACCCGTCGCCTCGACGTCATTGACCAACGGCGCGAGCTTCTCGCCGTTGCGACGTCCGGCGAACACGGTGAACCCTTCGGCTGCGAATTTCCGCGCAATCGCGCTGCCGATGAAGTCGCCGGCGCCGATCACCGCGGCGGTTGCGTTTCTACGTTTCACGTCGGCCTCCTTTCTCAATGTGCATCGCGAACCGGTGCCGTTGGTGCCGCCAGCCTGCGCATCAACGGCACCATGGACGTGGCCACGACGAAGCACAGTGCGATAACGAAGAAAGCATCGGCGAAGCTCTGTGTCTGCGCTTCGCGCAGTGCGAGTTTACCCAGCATTTTCAGTGCTGTCGCGTACCCCTGCAGCGTATCGCCGCCATGCGTCGCCGCCCCGTGCGTCGCAACTTGCTGGACCCAGTCCAGCATCGCCGGATTGCTGCTGTTCAGGTGTTCGGCGGCGCGCAGAAAGTGCAGGTTGGTGCGGTCGTTCAGGATCGTGCCGCAGACAGCGATGCCGATCGCGCCTCCAAGGTTACGCATCAGGTTGAACAGGCCCGATGCCAGCTTCAATCGCTCCGGTGCCAGGCCACCCAACGTCAGCGACACCACCGGAGCGACGGCAAACTGCTGGGAGAACCCGCGGAATGCCTGTGGCAGCAGCAGCTCGCGTCCGCCCCAGTCATGCGTGATCGGGGTGAAATTCCACATGCTCAGCGCGAAGCACGACATACCAAACATCATCAGCCAGCGAAGGTCGATGCGTCGTGCCAGCACCGTATAGAACGGGATCGCGCAAACCTGGAATACGCCGGTGGAGAACACCGCCTCGCCGATCTGCAAGGCGCTGAAGCCGCGCACGCGGGCGAGGAACAGCGGCGTAAGATAGATCGTGGCGAAGATGCCGATGCCGGTGACGAATGAGAAGAAGCAGCCCAGGGAGAAGTTCCGGCTGCTCAGCGCGCGTAGATCGACCACTGGCTGGCTGAAGGTCAGGCTGCGCCAGATGAATGCGACGCCCGAGATGCCGGAAATCCACGCAGTGGCCCGAATGGTGTCATCGCCAAACCAGTCCCAGCGCGGGCCTTCCTCCAGCGTGTATTCCAGACATCCGAGGAACACTGCCAGCAGCGCCATGCCAAGATAGTCGGCACCGCGCAGCAGCGACAAATTTGGCCGATCGACCCGTACCAGCAGTGGCACCACAATCGACACGAACACGCCGGGCACCAGGTTGATGAAAAACAGCCAGTGCCATGAGTAATTGTCGGTGATCCAACCGCCGACCGTGGGTCCCAGAGTCGGCGCCAGTGACGAGATACAGCCGATCGTGGCCGCCGCAATCACCCGCTGCTGGTTGTTGAAATAGATGAAGGCGGTGGTGAACACGGTCGGGATCATCGATCCGCCGAGAAAACCCTGTAGCGCACGGAACACGATCATGCTCTCGATGTTCCACGCCCAGCCGCACAGCATGCTGGTGATGGTGAAGCCTACCGCGGAAGCACAGAACAGCCACCGCGTGGACATCAGGCGCGATAGCCAACCGGACAGGGGTATCACCACGATCTCGGCGATCAGGTAGCTGGTCTGCACCCAGGCGATCTCGTCCGAGCCCGCCGACAGCCCCCCGCCGATATCAGCCAGCGATGCGGAGACGATCTGAATGTCGAGCAGCGCGATGAAGAACCCCACGCACATGCTGGCAAAGGCAAAGATCTTGGTCGGCAGCGGCAGCTCGCCTGGAGCGACCAGCAGACCTGCC
This sequence comes from Pseudomonadota bacterium, assembly GCA_046732975.1. Classification (GTDB taxonomy): domain Bacteria; phylum Pseudomonadota; class Alphaproteobacteria; order Acetobacterales; family Acetobacteraceae; genus JAMXLO01. The sequence goes on along the minus strand of JBKPOG010000104.1, from coordinate 309 downwards.
GCGCTTGCGCTCATCTCTCATCGACCGACGCGGTAACCGACAGTCCGGGCCGCAACCTGCCCAGTGTGGCGGCATCGCCATCCAATGCCACGCGCACTGGCACCCGCTGCACGATCTTGGTGAAATTGCCGGTGGCGTTCTCCGGCGGCAGTACGCTGAACACGGCACCTGTGGCCGGCGCAAGACTGGCGACATGACCACGGAAGGCTTCACCCGGCAGCACGTCGGCTGCGATCGTCACCGGCATTCCTGGGTGCATGCTCGCCAGCTGGCTCTCTTTGAAATTGGCGTCCACCCAGAGCCCGTGCG
>JBKPOG010000103.1:0-5201 GCA_046732975.1 Pseudomonadota bacterium | reverse complement strand
CCATAGGATGCGGCCAAGCAACCAATCGGGAGGTATCGTTCGATGCTGAGCAGGCGCCTTGCCCTCGCTGCCGCTGCGGCCCTTGTGTGGATCGCGCCGGTGCGGGCCGAGAACCCAGTCACCATCGGCTTCGGCATGGCGTTGACCGGAGGGCTCGCCCCTATAGGCAAGGCCGCCCTGTTAGCGATGCAGATCTGGGAAGCCGACGTCAACGCCAAGGGCGGCTTGCTGGGACGGCCGGTTAAACTGGTCTATTACGACGATCAGTCGAACCCAGCAACGATACCCGGCCTCTATACCAAGCTGCTCGACGTCGACAAAGTGGACCTCGTTGTCAGCGGCTATGCCACCAACATGATCGCACCAGCGATGCCGATCATCATGCAGCACAATCGCACTTTCCTTAGCCTGTTCGGTCTCGCGGCGAACAGTGAGTTCAAATACCCGAAGTATTTTTCGTTCACACCGACTGGCGGCCTCGAGCCGAAGCAGAGCTTCGCCGCTGGTTTCTTCGCAGTGGCAATGGCGCAGGATCCTAAGCCGCAGACGCTGGCCATGGTGGGCGCTGATGCGGAGTTCCCGCACAACGCGATGGAGGGTGCGCGCGTGCTGGCGAAGCAGGCAGGACTGAAGATAGTCTATGACAAGACCTATCCGCCGACTACGACTGATTACACGCCGATCGTCCGCGCGATCCAGGCCACGAACCCCGACATTGTGCTGGTCTGTTCTTATCCGCCCGACACAGTGGGCATGATTCGCGCCGCCCATGAGGTCGGGCTGAAGCCCAAGTTGTTCGGCGGCGGCATGGTCGGACTGCAGAGCACCGCCATAAAGGTGCAGCTTGGTCCACTGCTGAACGGCATCGTCGATTACGACTACTGGCTGCCCTGGTCGCGTCTTTCGAGCGACGAGAGCAAAGAATTTTTGAAGAAGTACCAGGCTCAGGCGCCGTCGGCCGGCGTTGATCCCTTAGGCTACTACCTGCCACCGTTCGCCTACGGCTACTTGCAGGTGCTGCAGCAGGCGGTGGAAGGCATCAAGGGCGTGGATCAGGACAAGCTCGCCGACTACCTGCGCACCCATACGTTCAAGACCGTCGTTGGCGACGTGAAGTTTGGCCCCAACGGCGAATGGTCCGAGCCGCGCGTGAATGAGGTGCAATTTCAGAACATAAAGGCGAACGACATCGAGCAGTTCCGGGATCCGCAAACTGAGGTGATCCTCTGGCCGCCGGAGCTGAAGACCGGAGCCCTGATTTATCCGTACAGCGAGGTCAAGTAGCTGCGGATACGCTCAGCGCACGGCCTGGCAGGTGGCCACCAGGCGAGCCACCGGCCGGGGTAGTGTTGGATGCTCACAGGGCAAGCGAGCGAGACCAGGTTCGGCGCCTAGTCTCATCCCAAGAAGCCTTATGGCACCACCTCCCCGGCCAGCGCCCATTTCTCACTCGGAATCCGTTATTCGGCTGCAACCTGCGAATGCTGCCCGCCCTGTTTGGAGATACCGCTGAGGGCCTTCCCGGCAAGATGGGCCCTTCGCCTTGCGATATCGCCGAGCGAGATTACGCCGACCAAGCGCTTCTGACGATTCATGACAGGCAGGCGCCGAACCTGCTGTTCGGCCATGTTGTCCGCCACATGTTCAAGCCCCTCATCGTCGAACACGTATCGGACATCGGTTGTCATCACGTCTCGAACTTTGGTTTGGGCGGGGTCACGACCCTCTGCCACCAGACGCACAGCCACGTCGCGGTCTGTAAGCATTCCAATCAGCCGATCATCCTCCGCCACGGGCAGCAGGCCCGTATCGGCTTCGCGCATCATTTGTGCAACGTGCCGCACGTTGTCGTCGGGGCTGACCAGCTTTACCTCACGAACCATCACGTCAGCGACACGTTCACCTACTGCTTGTTCTCCTCCGTTGCGCCGCTGCTGTTCCTCTCGCTCCGATATGCGTTGTTCGAGTGGCGCCAGCGTCTGTTCTGCGGATTGACGCACGGCTCGGATCATGGACGTGCTACCCTCCAACAGCGCATGAAGGTATTGCTGAGCGAACCGCTGCTGGAGCTCGAGCATCGCCGTGGGACCGGACATTCTGAACATTTGCTCGGCTGTGCGCAGATTGACGTCCATGACCCGCTGGAGCGCACTGCCGACTGTGACTCCTAGGTCCTGCAGCTTGCCGCCACCGACACCCGGCAATTGCGCGAATACTCGCCAATCCTGGGCCATCTCTTGGAGAATCTGGGCAATCCTGCTGATGCTGTGATCGAAATCCTGCGCCGTGTCTTCGGTGAACCTCTGCTGCATGCCTGCTAGCTGGTGCGAGCCCGTTCGCGCCGTTTCGCTTGCGGCGTCTCCTAAGTGCCGCACTGTTTCAGCCGCCGTAGTTGCGGTCTGTCGCGCAAGATCACTGGTCACATGGCCGGCGTCCGCCATCCGCCCTGCACCCTCCTGGATGGCGCCGGTGGTCCGTTGAGCGGCGTTCGAAATCGCTGCACGCCCGCGGTCAGTAGGTGACTTCGTTTCGTTGTTGTCTGCCACATTATACTCCAATGCTGGTGATGAGACGTGAATTGAACGTTGGCAAATGACCTAATCACGCCCGTTAAGGCGTGTTACTCAGTCACCGCTTGAGGGTGCCAGACGTATTTTTCAGGCGAACTCCGGGTGCTCTTGCGATCTGGCTCCGCGGCAAGCACCTCCGTAAAACGGAGTTCGCCGGCCACGCTGGTTTCGCTTGGCCGATCCAGCGCAGACGAGGCAAACCTAGCACGTGGTTGACCGCCTCGCAGGGTGCTTCCGGAAATTTGACCGTATGTGTCGACGGGAGCGCCTTGCTTTCGGGGTGACATCGAAGAGCAGCTCCCCGCCAGGCACGCCAAGGCGGATGCCGCGGTGGCGCAGCGACACGCCGGGTGAGAAGAAGCAAACCCGGTCGATGTTGCAGGGGCAGGCGGCTGTTCCGCCTCGAGCCCCGCTTCACCACAGGAGCCGGCAACGACACCGTTGCGTGGTCGTTTCCAATCCGCTCACGGCGTGCAGGAATATTGCCCGGGTATTTTCCCTGTTGCGGCTCGAAGCTTCATCTCGCATGCAGGCCGCACGCCATTCAATGCGCGGATTGCTTGAAAGCTTCCGTGGGAGGTGCACGTGACTGACTTCGTTGTTGTCCCTCGCCGACGCAGCTACTGGATAGAAGAAATCCGGAATGACGGGAGAGAGCGCCGAGTGATTGCGTGTTGCCCTAGCGAAGATGATGCTCTTGAACAACTGCATTATCTTCGGGAACGGCAATGGGCCCGAGAGCACCGGCGAATGGCGGTAGAAATGTCCAGGTTCTATGTGCCGAAAAGCGTTGGTGCATCATAGCAGAAGTGCCGGCTCCCGAGTGAGCGGTGTCCGTCGCAACGGGCTTGGCATGTTCTTACAGCCGCAGAACGGTCGTATTTTCAGCGTTGAGCTCGACCGGCGTAAAACGGCCAATCTCCGTTCAGTAGGTTCTGACGTCCATCCCATGTGTCATCGCGTGTGCGCTGCAGGCGCGCCGCCATGGTCCACCTCGGCCTCGGTGATGCATCTCCTCGTCAGATGGATTCGGCGCCGTAGTCGCGCCGCGCCGCCGCTGGCGTAACGTATCCGTCCAGCAGATCAGCGGAAAGTCGCGCGCGGTCCCGCTCCGCGGGCGGACCATAGCCGCCCGAACCGGGTGCCTCGACCACGACAAGGGAGCCGGCAGGGGCGATGAAGCCGCCCTTGCTGTTGAGCTTTCGTGCGTTGCCTTGGGGTGGGATCAGTTCGAGCCGCGCTGGCCCGCCGGGTTTTCCGTCCGCCAGACCGAACGGTGGCGTCACCGTGCGCTCGCAGCAGACCGCGGCGTGGGCATCGCGCTCCAGCACACGCCAGATGCGGCGCACGCCGAGGCCGCCGCGCCAGGTGCCGGCACCACCGCTGTCGGGGACCAGTGCGTATTCTTCCACGCGCAACGGGAAACTCATCTCGATGATCTCGATCGGCGTGTTCATCATGTTGGAGACGGTCGAGGCGACGGCGTTGATGCCATCCTTGACCGGGCGTGCACCGAAGCCGCCCTTCACTGATTCATAGCTGACATAGCGTTCGTCAGTGCGATAGTCGGTGCCGCCGAAGGTCATCACGGCCGAAGTGCCCTGCGATCCGGCCATAACCGTACGCGGCGCAAAGGCAAACATTGCGGCCATCACCATGTCGGCGACGCGATGCGACATCTCGTGGTTGGCATACACGACCGGTGCCGGAAGTTGTGCGTTGACCACCGAAGCAGGCGGCGCGGTCACCGTCACGGGGCGCCAGCAACCGGAGTTCGGCGGGATCAGGCTTTTCGGGTCGGCGATCATCTTCAATGCACAGAACACGCCGGATGCCGTCACTGTCAGCGGCGCGTTCATCGGTCCTGGCACCTGCGGGTCGGAGCCGGTGAAGTCGGCGATGATGCTGTCGCCGCGCTTGATGATGCGCAACTTGACGGTGAATGTCTCGTCGTCGATCTCGCCGGGGGCGATGACGCCGTCGCCATCAAAGATGTCGGTGAATACGGCCTCGCCGTCGGGTAACGCGCACAAAGCCGCGCGCATCATGGTCTCGGAATAGTCCTGCACCTCCTGCATGATGTCGAGCAGCGTGTCGGTGCCGTATTTCGTCGCCAACTCCTGCAGACGCGTGGCGGCGCGCCAGTTGGCGGATACCTGGGCACGCAGGTCGCCCAGCCGCTCGGCGGGTGTGCGGACATTGGCGAAGATGATCGCCTCGATCGCGGGATCCGGCTTGCCGTCGCGATACAGACGGATGGGCGGCAGCCGTAGGCCCTCGCCATAGATTTCCGTCACCGCGCCATAGCTGCCGGGTGTCGCGCTGCCGATGTCTGGCCAGTGTGCACGTACGCAGCCAAAGCCGAGCAGACGGCCATCATGGAAGGCGGGCGCGATGACGTTCACGTCCGGGAGATGGGAACCGCCGTGATATGGGTCGTTGTGAATGAACACGTCGCCTGGTGCCACATCGGGGAATACCTGCACTACTGCGCGCACGGCATCGGGCATCGAGCCAAGATGGATCGGCAGGTCGGGGCCTTGCGCAACCATGTTGCCGTGCGTGTCGAAGATGCCGCAGGAATAGTCGCCGGCAACCTTCAGCAGCGGCGAATACGCCGTCTTGGCCAGC
>JBKPOG010000102.1:0-5787 GCA_046732975.1 Pseudomonadota bacterium | reverse complement strand
GTGCAGGTATCCCTCACAGCAACAGCCCTTGTTCGAGAATAACCCGCCCGTTTCGGATAGCATCACTTGGTCGGCGATTAGCCATGCGGACGCTCTGGATGTCGTCGCGCATCGGGACAGGAGCTTGGACAACCGCCAGCCGGGACGCGTCCCCGGTGTGCCTCGTGAGAGGGTTCTCGGGGCTGCGCGCCGCCCGTGGAGGCAGGTTTGGGCAACTGATGAAATCGGTTCTATCAGAGCCGGTGGCAAATCAACGCTTCGGCATTTCAGCCCGCGTGATCGGGCGGCATGGGCAGACCCGTCAGTCCACTCCAGCAACGCGAGTGGTCGCACAGCTCGCGGAACGGCGCCTCGGGTGGCGGTTTCGCAACGCCACGCTACCAGAGCGTCCAATTGCCGCCTCCGCCGCGGCGAGGGCCCGGAGCCGCTCAAGATCATCACCGGCCTCAATGCCGCATGAGTACGGGGAAGTCGGCATGCTCGATCATGTAGCGGGTCACGCCGCCGAGAATGAGTTCCCGCAACGGGCTATGGGCGTAGGCCCCCATCACCAGCATATCCGCACCAAGCTCATGTGCGGTCTTAAGCAGAGTTTCGCCGAATGCTGCCCCGGTGATTGGCAGCACATGCAATGTCGCGGCAATATCGTGCTCAGCGAGGATGTCGGGAAGGCGCGGTGGCTGCGCAGGATCGCGCGTTCTCGCAAGCACGTGAATCTCATCAGCTTTGGCCGCACAGCGGAGGCCCGCGAGCACCGCCTTGATCGTGCGGCCATCATCACGCCAAGCGACCGCAATCCGTCGCCCGAACGGCACCTTCAGATCTTCTGGCGGCACCAGCAGCACCGGCCGGTCAGTATCAAACAAGGCTGCGTGAATGGCCCGGCGCTCCTGATCGAGCTCATGATCCAGCGGGCGTTTCAAGACGATGAAATCAGCCCTTCGACCCCATTCGGCCATAAGCTCGTGGGCCAGGCCCTCGCTTTCGGCCCACTCGGTTTTCAGCTTTGTCGACGGCGCCCACGTTGCGAAAATCTGCTTCAGCGTATCGGTCCGCCGGTTCTCCTCGTCACGAATGCGCTGCTCATGTTCCGAGGTAAGCACCTCTTCCGACGGCAGAATCGTCGATGCCGGCGGTGTGCGGATCGCCAGCACATTGATGCGGGCGGAGCTCGTAAGTTCGGCCAGACAGGCCGCCGCCATGAGCACATGATGTGCTACTTCAGGGCGATCCAGGACGGCAAGGATAACGCTGGACATGGCCATTACACCTCTGACTGGTTACCCGAATGGAACCACTGAGCAGAGCCGGCGGACTCAATCCAATGTGTTGCAACTCACCCACTCTGCACCCGCCTAAAACTGGCGATTGATGGTAGCGGCCGCGTAATGTCCAACCGCGACCACCAAAAGGCAAAGGATGACAGACAGTCCGACATTCCCAAGCGCTTGCCCCATCCGTCCGTCGCGCGCCAGTTCGAGTGTCTGTAGGCTGAAGGAGGAAAAGGTGGTGAAGCCGCCACAAATGCCTACCATGACGAAGGCTCGCGCGTCCGGTGGGACAGAAAACCGGCTACCGCTTGCTGTAAGCGTGCCGAAGAAGCCGATGACAAATGACCCGACAACATTGATGAGAATGGTGCCCCACGGAAACTGCGGTCCAGTCACGCGTGCGACAGTGAAGGCAAGCCACGCGCGAGCGATACTGCCGAACGCACCACCGAGGCCAATCCAGAAATACCCAATCATTGTATGCCTGAGTTTAAGGCGCGCGGCCTCGCTACAATGGTCGGGGCGATGGTCTTTGTCCGTCCGAAGCCAATCATGTGCAGCCTCTCCACACCCAAACAATTGAGCGCGAGGCTCGGCAGCGTCGGGTCGTTGGATGCACGACTCCGCCCGCGGGCCTTGCCACGCACGGTAGGAGTCATCAGCCCCGTCAAGGGCGGTTTCGGGGGAACCCCATCCCCATCAGCGACGGATGCTACCGGTAGAAGGGATTCCAAGCAATCGCGAACGCGCGCAATCTGTCGAACGATGCAGAGATGCTCGCCGTAGAGGAAAAGGTTCCTTTCCCCTCGCAATGGGCGCTCAGAGTGGGCCAGTGTCCGGCGGCCACCCGCAAGCATCCACGCGTGTCTTTGGCACAGACGGTGATACGGTCTGTCGATGACCGACCTTGCCTGCTTCACCGTCGACGAAGCTCAGCCCAAAGATGCTCCGGCAATCGCCACCATCCATCTCACCTCTCGCCGGCGGGCGATGCCGTACCTTCGCCGCCCGCACACGGATGACGAGACACGCGACTTCTTCGCCCAAGTGGTGGGAGATCGCCGGCAGGCATGGTGGGTCGTTCGTCATCGAGGGCAGGTCGTCGGCTACATGCTGATAGACGGAGAAAACCTCGATCACCTCTACGTACCGCCGAGCTGTCAGGGACGAGGCTTTGGCTCCGCACTGCTCGACTGGGCGAAGGCACTAAGCCCTGGTCGCCTCGTCCTCTGGACGTTTCAGCGCAACGCAAGGGCCCGCTCATTCTACGAGGCGCGAGGCTTCCGCAGCATAGGACAGACTGATGGCGAGAACGAGGAAGGTGAGCCGGACGTGCAGTACGAGTGGCGGACGGCGCCATAGAGCGAAGCAGCCGCTTCGCTCCGGGCCCATGACGCATCAGCCGTGCCGTTGCGCTATCCGACTGCGGTTATCTGGCGGCAGGAGAGAAGAATAGAATATGAATTAGGCCGTTGAATGAGTGCGTCACCAAAGGCCGGAACCGAGGAAGGACCGATCATGCCGATCAGCACGCTCGCCGAGGCGATCTCCCACTATGGCCGTGAGGCCTATCTGCTCACGGTCGCGAAAGATGGTCCGCACACCAGCAATGTGACGATCGAGCTTCGCGGCGGCGGCATCGGCTGCAACGTGGGCGCTTCCGCTGCCAGGAACATCGCACTCCAGCCCAACGTGTCGTTGTTCTGGCCACCTACCGAGCCCGGCGGCTATGCCTTGATCATCAATGGCACGGCTGCGAGCGAGCACCGGTCAGCGGGTGTGACGATGGCAGACATCACACTCACGAAATCGGTGCTGCATCGTCCGGGTCCCAAACCCGTCGATAGCGACGGGCCATGCGCGTCCGACTGTCGCCGCCTGACACGGTGATCCATCGTGCGGCAGATGACCGGATGCCTGCCATTGCGGCGATTGGGAGCACCGCCATGTCCGATAGTGGTCGACACCATCTCTCCGCTCTGATCGTTGATCTCGAACAGCGATGCGTCCTGGGGTGAAACACCGCTCCAATCCGGTCGATCGATCCTAGGCGACAGCTAACGAATGGCTGTGCGCATGCGTCGCCGCAGGACGCAGGGCTGGCCGATCTGGCTTTCACTGGCGCTGCACCTGACGCTACTCCTGTGCTTGCTGATGATTCCACCGACGCAGCCACCAACAAGTGCATCGGAGCCGTTCACGGTGGATGTTATTGTGGGGGAGGGGCCGGCAGCGGCGACGCCGGAGCTGCCCGCCGCGCCGATTGCTCCACCGCCACCGGTGCAACAAGCCGAGATATCGCCACCCCCGCCGGCCCCCCTACCGGACGTGCCGCCGCCCCCATCGGTTCAGCAAGCTGTTATACCGCCGGCCCCGCCCGCCCCGGACGTGCCGTTGCCCCCACCGGTTCCACAAACAGCGACACCGCCCCCCGAGCCAATGCCTGTTCCGCCACCCCCGCCGGTGGCGCAGGTGCACCCGCCGCCGGCGCCGCCACAGCGTGCCGCCGCCCGCGCTGCGGTCAATCCGCCGCGGGCGTCCGCGCAAGCGCCGGCCGGGCAGAATGCCGCGAGCCGGGCGAGCGGTGCGAACAATGGCGCCGCCTGGATGGGCAAGCTGAAGCAGTGGTGGGACCAGCACTCCTTCTATCCGAAGGAGGCGTCGCAGACCAATGAGGGCGGCAACGTAAGAGTCCGCATCGTTATTGCCCCTGACGGCCAGGTCACATCGATCCAAGTGGTGCAAGGCTCGGGATTGACTGCACTCGACGCGGCGGCGGTAGCGGTGTTTCGCAACGCCCATCTGCCGCCATTCCCACCGGGCACGCCTGCGCCGCCGGCTGATGTTGTGGTGACGCTGCACTACCGCCCGGCCGACAGCGGCGGGTGATCGATGCGCTCTGGACATGCATGGGGCACCGGCCAATGCTCCTGCCCGCCGCCTCGCTTCAGCGGAAGGCTGGTGTCGCTCTAAAAGAGGGGAGAATGCTCGATGCGGTCGTCGGTCGCTTCATCTGCCCTTGCTACAGCTCTTGTTCTGACGCCCGTGGCCGCCGGCTACGCGCCCGCGTTGTGCCAGGACTTCAGCATAACAAACCAGGTGGAGCCGGCGAACCCGGCGCGCCGCGACCTGATGCGGCAGTTGCAGGCATGGTGGGACGCGCACGCCTACTATCCCAGACACGCGTCGAACAACGATGAAGGCGGCACTGTCAAAGTCCACCTGGTGATCGTCCCTGGGGGCAAGATCTGGACGGTCGATGTGGTGGAAAGCTCGGGCTCGCGCTCGCTCGACACGGCGGGCTACTCGGTGTTCCGCGGAGGATTCGTGCGGCCGTTTCCAGAGGGTGAGCCGAAGGCCGATATAGACCTATCGCTGCACTACGTCCTGACGCACCGGCACGATCAGCCTGTGGCTGCCGGTTACACGCCCATCCTGTCCAAGAGCCCCTTCACCATATCGAACGATCCGGTTAAGTCGCCCATCCTTGATACAATGCTGCAGAGGACCTGCACTGGAACGGAAGTGCTGGGGGGAATACCAAATCACCCTATATACGGGGTACGTTACTCGACCCAAGCAATCTTCTTTCGCAAGCCTGATGGCACGCCATGGGTCAAGTTTTATGAGATGGGCTATCCTGTCGTCTCTCCGGTGACCGAAGTAGGCAAGATGGTGACGTGGACCGGTGCACAACAGCGTTTTGGGGGCGCTCCGACGGCTTTTTACTGGCTTCAGTACACCGTATGGGCTGACGGCGATAACCATCTCAGAGGCGCCATAGGTACCCGCAAGCCTGATGCATTTGGCGTCAACTATAATGCCAATGTGGCAGGAAACTCAGTCGATTTTACCTGCGCAACAAAGGCGTTGCCCACGGTTACGTGGAATGACTGGTTTGCGCAGAGCAGGGTTCAGGCACCTGTTGATCTCGCATCTCCTGATCCACCCTGACCGCAACATCCGGATGGTCGATGTGGTGGAAAGCTCCGCATTGCACTCGCTTGAGGCGAGCGTGCGCGGATTAGAGGCGGGCGAGACACAGCGCAGCATTGTCCGCAGCTCGACGTCCTGCGTTGTCATTTGAACGATTAGGAAAATATGCCTTGACGCGGACCGCCGCATCATGTTTCTGTTCCGCCACAATGGCGGCGCTCCTCCTCGACCTGGTCCGCAAGCTCATCGATTACGGCAAAGAACTCGCCGCAACCCTCCATAGGCGCGCCGCCGACGACCCCTACTTCGCTCCATTCAACTTCGGCACCAACGATCTCGCGCTGATCCTGGTGCGTATCACTCGCGGCCTGCAGCGCGCCGCCGCGCTGGAGGAAAGGCTCGTCAACCTTGCCGCACATCCCCAGCGGCAGTCCACTGCTACGCAGCAGCGCAAGCCGCGCCCCAGCCGTCCAGCCGCCCAGGATCCAAGCTCCCCTCTCACCCATATGCCCACAGCTGAGCAGATCGCCGCCGAAGTGCGCCGCCGGCCGATCGGCGCCGTGATCGCCGATATCTGCCG
>JBKPOG010000101.1:0-3930 GCA_046732975.1 Pseudomonadota bacterium | reverse complement strand
CCCTGCGCGACGTCGAGGAGATCGTTGCGAAGATCGCGCGCATTCCACCCAAGAGCGTGTCGGCCGACGACAAGGAGACGTTGCGCAACCTGGAGCGCGATCTGAAGTCCATGGTGTTCGGCCAGGACAAGGCGATCGACGCACTGGCCGCCGCGATCAAACTGGCCCGGGCTGGTCTGCGCGAGCCGGAGAAGCCGATCGGCAACTACCTGTTCTGCGGACCAACCGGCGTCGGCAAGACCGAGGTCGCGCGTCAACTCGCCGCCACTATGGGCATCGAGCTGATTCGCTTCGACATGTCGGAGTACATGGAGCGGCATTCGGTATCACGGCTGATCGGCGCACCACCCGGCTACGTGGGCTTCGACCAGGGCGGACTGCTGACCGATGCGATCGACCAGCATCCGCATGCGGTGCTGCTGCTGGATGAGATCGAGAAGGCGCACCAGGACCTGTTCAACATCCTGCTGCAGGTGATGGACCACGGGAAACTGACCGACCACAATGGCAAGACGGTGGACTTCCGCAACGTCGTCCTGATCATGACGACCAACGCCGGTGCATCCGACCTGGCAAAGGAGGCGATCGGGTTCGGCCGCGAGGGTCGCGAAGGCGAGGACGAAGACGCGATCAAGCGGCTGTTCACGCCGGAATTCCGCAACCGGCTGGATGCGACGATCACCTTCGCCGGCCTAACGCCGGAGATCGTCGGTCGCGTGGTGGAAAAATTCGTCATGCAGCTAGAGGCACAGCTCGCCGACCGGAACGTGACGATCGAGCTGTCGTCGGCGGCCAAGGAGTGGCTGGCGGAGCGCGGTTACGACAAGCTGTATGGCGCGCGACCGCTGGCGCGCGTCATTCAGGAGCACATCAAGAAGCCGCTGGCCGAGGAATTGTTGTTCGGCAAGCTGGTCAAGGGGGGCTCCGTCAAGGTCACGATGAAGGACGGCAAGCTCGAGTTCGAAATCATCGAAGCCCAGCCGCCGGCACTACCGAAGCCGGACGAGGACGGAGACGGTGGTGTCGACCGCGAGGAAATCGAGGCATAATCCGCGCTAGTAGCGCGGACGCTCAGAGGGCACAGAGGTGTGAATCTCTGTGTCCTTTGCGTTCTTCCGCGGATACCGCCGCGCAAGCCCTCGACCAGCCGCGCCTGGGCGACATGGGGCTGGATCGGCAGTAAACTCAGCAAGACTGCGGAGCGGAACGCGATGAACGGGTCGAGATCATTGCTTGTGTGCCTGCTGCCTCTGCTGCTGCCAGCGGTTGCCGACGCGCAATTGCTTCCGACCCGTCGGATTCCAGCGGAAGCTGCCAACCAGGCGGTCGCGGAGGCGGTCGCCAGCTGTGCGAAGCAAGGCTACAACGAAACGGCTGTGCTGGTTGACGCCGACGGCGTGCGTCAGGCGGTGCTGCGTGGCGATCGCACGGGCAGCCACACGTTGGACAGCGCTTTCGACAAGGCCTACACGGCAGCTTCGTTCAAGACGGACACCAGCGCTCTGTTCGAGCGCGCTAAGACAGCGCCCGGCTTCGCCAACCTATTCACTCAGTTGCCGCATTTGATCCTGATCGGGGGCGGCATCGTCATCAAGGTTGGCGACGAGGTGGTTGGCGCCATCGGGGCGGCCGGAGCGCCGGGGGGCAATCTCGATGACGCCTGCGCCCGTGCGGGGCTGGAGAAGATCCAGGCCCAGCTGAAATAGCTCAGTACGACTTGGGCAGGTCGAGCACCCGCTCGGCCAGATAACTGAGGATAAGCTGCGGACTTACCGGCGCGATGCGCGGGATCAACGACTCCCGCAGGTAGCGCTCGACATGGTACTCCTGCGCGTAGCCCATACCCCCGTGGGTCATCACCGCCTGCTCGCAGGCATGGAACCCCGCTTCGCCGGCCAGGTACTTGGCAGCGTTCGCTTCGGCGCCGCAGGGCAGGCCCTGATCGTAAAGCCATGCGGCTTTCATCACCATCAGGCGGGCCGCTTCCAACTCCGCCCAGCACTTCGCCAGCGGATGCTGAATGCCCTGGTTCTGTCCGATCGGTCGGCCGAACACGACCCGCTCGCGCGCGTAACGCGAGGCACGCGCCAGTGCCGCGTGCCCGATGCCGATCGCCTCGGCGGCAACCAGGACGCGTTCGGGATTGAGGCCATGCAGCAGCGTGCGGAACCCTTCGCCTTCCTCGCCGATGCGATCCTCTTCCGGCACCTCCATGTCCTCGAAGAACACCATGTTCGAGTCGACGGCGTGCCGCCCCATCTTGTGGATCAGCCGAACTTCCGCATGAGCGCGATCCAGCGTTGTGTAGAACAGCGTCAGTCCATGGCTGTGGCGTGCCACCCGGTCCAGCGGTGTGGTCCGTGCCAGCAGCAGGATCTTGTTTGCCACCTGCGCCGTGGAGGTCCAGATCTTGGTGCCGTTGATCACGTAGCGGTCACCACGTCGCTCGGCCCGCGTGGTGATCTGCGTGGTGTTCAGCCCGGCGTTCGGCTCGGTTACGCCGAAGCAGGCCTTGTCGCGCCCCGCGACAACAGGCGGCAGCATCCGCCGCTTCTGTGCCTCGGTGCCGAATACCGCCACCGGGTTGAGTCCGAAGATGTTGAGGTGGATCGCCGAGGCGCCCGACATACAGGCGCCCGACTCCGCCACGGCCTGCATCAGGATCGCCGCCTCGGTAATGCCCAGACCGGCGCCGCCGTACTCCTCGGGCATCGCAATGCCCAGCCAGTTGCCCTCCGCCATGGCCGCAAAGAAGCCATCCGGGAAGGTCGCGGTACGGTCGCGCTCCAGCCAGTAGGTCTCGTCGAAACGTGCGCACAGCTTCGCCACCTCGTCGCGTATCTGCTGCTGCTGGTCGGTGAGGGCGAAGTCCATACGAAGGATCTTTCAGGGGAGGAATGCGTAGGCCATATTCAACTACCCCCGCCGCGGCAATGCGAGGGAGAGGCGTGATGAGCAACAGCCTATACGACCGCGATTTCTACGCCTGGGCCAACCAGCAGGCTGCGTTGCTGCGTGCCGGCCGCCTGGCGGAGGCCGATATCGAGAATATCGCGGAAGAGATCGAGAGCATGGGCCGGAGCGAGAAGCGCGAACTGGTGAACCGGCTAGTGATCCTACTGCAACATTTGCTGAAGTGGCAGTTTCAGCCGGGGAGACGCAGCCCCAGTTGGCGGCTTAGCATCGAGAATACCCGGCTACAGCTCGAGGACCACCTAAACGACAACCCAAGTCTGAAGTCGCAATTGAGCGGGGCATTGCGAAGTGCCTATCGCCGGGCGGTCAATGAGGCGGTGGCAGAGACAGGCTTTGTCCGCACTGCATTTCCGGCTGACTGCCCCTATGACTTCGAGCAGGCGATGCGACCCGATTTTTGGCCGGAGTAGCCCATGTATAGTCAGGCCCTGAACGCCCCTGCGCTTGCCGACGACGATAGCGAAGCGGGCCAACGCTTCCAGGCCCGTATCGACGCCGAGGAACGGATCGAGCCCAACGATTGGATGCCGGATGCGTATCGCCGGACGCTGATCCGCCAGATCAGCCAGCATGCGCACTCGGAAATCGTTGGCATGCTGCCGGAGGGCAACTGGATCACCCGTGCCCCAACGCTGCGGCGAAAGGCAGCATTGCTGGCGAAGGTGCAGGACGAAGGCGGCCACGGTCTTTATCTCTATGCCGCGGCGGAGACCCTTGGCGTCAGCCGCGAGGAACTGATTGAGCAGTTGCTGACCGGGCGCGCCAAGTACTCGTCGATCTTCAACTATCCGACGCTGAGCTGGGCGGATATCGGCGCGATCGGCTGGCTGGTCGATGGCGCGGCGATCATGAACCAGATCCCGCTCTGCCGCTGCTCCTATGGGCCGTATGCGCGCGCCATGATCCGGATTTGCAAGGAGGAGTCGTTCCATCAGCGCCAGGGCTTCGAAATCA
>JBKPOG010000100.1:0-6864 GCA_046732975.1 Pseudomonadota bacterium | reverse complement strand
AGCCAAGTGGCATAGAACGTCGCGCGCTCCATCTGGCGCAGCCTGACGCGAATGCCGACGGCATTCAAATCATTCACCACCGCATCCGCGACTGTCGGGAAACCGGGGATCGCTGCGAAGTCACCGACATCGATCCCGTTGGGATAGCCTGCCTCGGCCAGCAGCGCCTTGGCCCGCGCGGGATCGTAGGGTATGGGCTGCACCTGCAGGGCGAATTCCATCACCCGCGGCACGATCACACCAGCCGGCGGGCAAAAGTCGAGACATGCTGCGTGGTTGATACCGGCACGGTCGATCGCGTAGTTCACCGCCTCTCGCAACCGCCGATCGTGCCACGGCGACTTCGGGTCCCATTGTTTGGGGAACTCGATCCAGAAGATCGAGGCGTGCTTCGACGCGACGATCGGGATGCCGGCCTTTTGCAGGCCTTCGGCATCGGGGCCGTCGAGCGCGATGCCAATGTCGGCCTCGCCGGTGCGGACCATCAGCGCGCGCGTGGTTGCTTCGGGAACGCTGCGCATCACCAGTGTCTTCACGTTCGGAACGCGGCGCCAATAGTCGGGGAAGGCCTCCAATACTACCTCGATACCCGGCTTGGTGCTGGCGAAGCGATAGGGTCCGGCGCCGATCGGATGCTTCTTGAAGCCATCGTCGCCGACCTCGGTGAGGTATTTCTTCGGCAGCACGAGGCCGGCTCCGCTGGCGGTGGTACCGAAGAACGTCATGAAGTCGGGCCAAGGCGTGTTCAGGTGGAAGCGCACCACGCGCGGATCGACTATTTCCACTGCCTTGACGTGCTCATGCAACGTCTTTGCTGCCGCGCCGGTGTAGCGATCGAAGCTGAACTTCACGTCTTCGGTAGTGAGCGGATCGCCATTGTGGAACTTGAGGTTCGGACGAAGCTTGAATTCATAGACAAGGCCGTCTTCGCTTTCCGACCATGATTCGGCGAGGCTTGGTCCCATCTTCTGGCCCGGGTAGGGACGCACCAGCGCATCGTGAATCGCATACAACATGCCGAACGGCGTGATCTGCGGTGGCGCCGTGGACGGATCGAACCAACTTGGTGCAATGGTCACGTGCCAGGCGATCACTGCGCGTCCCGATGGTGCGCGCTGCTCACCCGATGCGATCGACGCACCGAGCAGCAGAAACGTCAGCAACACCAGGGTCCGTCTGTGCATGATCCTCCCTCCCTTTGCTTGTTGGCACCGGCCGGTGGCATCCCGGTGCGTCGATTGCTAGCGTTCATTTCCCCGAAGGGAGGGCCACATCATGCCTGTCGTCGAGACCGAACGCCACGGTCAGGTTCTGGTGGTGCGGATGAACCGCCCCGAACGGCTCAACGCGCTGAACCACGAAATGCGCAACAGGCTGGCCGAGACATGGACGGAGTTCCGGCACAGCAATGAGCTGGAGGTGGCGATATTCACCGGCACCGGCCGTGCGTTCTGCGCCGGCGAAGACATGAAGGAATCACTGGCGGATGGTGCGCCAGGCGGCAGGCGGCCGGCGATCGAGGACCCGTTCATGTCGGGGGTGTTGGAAAAGCCGGTGATCGCCGCCGTGAACGGCTTCGCCATGGGTGGCGGCTTCATGCTGGCCGAGCGCACCGATCTGCGCGTCGGGGTGCGTGGCGCTGTCTTTGAAGTGTCCGAGGCGAAGCGCTGGCTGCTCGGCGGCTACAACCATGGCCACCTTGCCAATCTGCCATACCCGATCGCGATGGAGATGGCACTCGGCTTCCGCTTCACGGCGGAGCGCTTCTATGAGGTGGGCTTTCTGAACCGGCTGGTTGATGCTGACGACCTGATGCCGACCGCGATAGCCATGGCGGAGCATCTGCTGACGCTGCCGCCAGCATCGCGTGTCAACACGGTGCACATGATGCGGCAGATGCGGCCGGAACCGTCAGCCGATCAAAAGCGCCTCGCAGCCGCACTGCACGAGCACGGTGCCAAGAGCGACCTGATGGAGTCACGCGCCGCGTTTGCCGAGAAGCGTAAGCCGCAGTTCAAGGGTTGGAACGATCCGCAGGATCGCTACCGGTTGCCAAAGCTACTATAACCGTAGTGCGTTGGCTGATGGCCGGCACGAAGGCCGGCCATCGCGTGCGTCGTCAGCTTACCTGTACATCCTCCCAAAAACCGAAGCGGTCGCGCACGGCTGCCATCTTCGGCTGCGGCGACTCATAGACCCAGGCGTTGCGGGCATGGCGCACACCGTCGATCACCACGTCATAGAACTGCACGCCATGGGGGCACTCAAGGTCGTGCTCGGTTTTCGCCGACTTCTGCATCCACTCGGTCCGCACCGAACTTGGGGGGAAGTAATGGTAACCGCCGGTCTCGACGATATCGTCGCTGGCCGCGATCTGTTGGCCGTTGAGGATTGCCTTCATTGTCACTCCTCCTTTCAGGCGTAAACGAAAGTTTCGTCGTCAAGGTCGATAGCTGGGAACTCGTCCTTCTCTTTCCAATAGTCCTGGGTATGCTGCCATTCCGGTTTCGCACCGCGCTGCGGCAGCAGGTGCATGCCGCGGAGCACGTAGCCTGGATTGAAATTCTCCGTATCGATCCAGGGCAGCAGCGGCATATCCTCGTCCGCCGGTGGCAATGCCACGGTGACGCGACGGGCGCCCTTCTGCTTCATGTGGTTTAGCAAGCGGCAGACGAAGTCAGCAACCAAGTCGGCACGCAAAGTCCAACTGGCGCGGAAATAGCCGAACACCCAGGCCATGTTGGGTATGCCAGTGAACATCATCCCGCGATAGGTCACCGTGTCCGAGAATACCAGCGGTTTGCCATCGATGGTGAAGTCGATATCGCCGAGAACGCAGAGGTGGAATCCGGTTGCGGTGATGATGATGTCGGCTTCGAGCGTCTTGCCCGATCTCAGCAGCAGGCCGGTCTCAGTAAAGCGTTCGATTTCGTCGGTGACCACCGAAGCCTTGCCGGAGCGGATGCCCGCAAACAGATCTCCATCGGGGACGAAGGCGAGACGCTGGCGCCAGGGCCGATAACTCGGGGTGAAGTGCGTGTCCACATCGTAGTCGGGACCGAGATGGGCGCGCACGGCTTCGATCAACTCACGCTTCACTACCTCCGGCTCCTCGAAGGTGCGGCGGGTGAAGGCATCCTGGTCGTGCAGGATCTTGCGGCGCACGATCTCGTGGATCCAGGTCTCGTCGATCTTCAGTTCGCGCAGCATATCGGCGAGATCATTGGCGTTGCGCGCGGCGCGGAAATAGGTCGGCGAGCGCTGCAGCATCGTGACATGCGCAACATCCGGAGCGATGGCTGGGATCAGAGTGGCAGCAGTGGCGCCCGAACCGATGACCACCACCTTCTTGTTCCGGTAGTCGAGGTCGTCCGGCCAGATCTGTGGGTGGACGATGCGACCTTTGAAGGTCTCAATGCCGTCCCAGTGAGGCGTAAAGCCCTCCGAGTGCCGGTAATAGCCCTGACACATCCAGAGAAAGTTCGCCGTGAAACGAACCGTATCGCCGATGTCGCTGCGGGTCGCGGTAATAGTCCAGAGATTGGTCTCGCTCGACCACTCCGCCGAGTCGATCAGGTGCCGATACCGGATATGGCGGCCCAGGTCATTCTCCTCGATGACCTCGCCCATGTACCCAAGGATTTGCTCGGCCGTGGCAATCGGCTGTCCGCGCCACGGCTTGAAGCGATAGCCGAAGGTGTGCAGGTCGCTGTCCGAGCGGATGCCCGGATACCGGTGGGTGATCCAGGTGCCGCCGAAGCTGTCCTGCGATTCCAGCACCACGAAGCTGGTACCGGGACACTGCTTCGTCAGGTGGTAGGCGCCGCCGATACCGGAAATCCCGGCCCCGACGATGAGGACATCAAAGTGTTCCGTGCCTGTCGCGACGGCTTCGGCTGACGCTACGTCGTTCATGGTGTCCCAAGGTGTGGCCGGGCGGGTGGTGTATCACGACAGCCCTTCGGCAGACCATATGCGCGGGTTCACGCGATCAGTCGGCGTGATCGTCCGTCGGCAGCGCGCCGCCAGCCGGCACCTCTGGCAGCCGCAGAACAATCGGCTCGTAACCGAGCGCGCGGACGAAGCGCATCAGATCAGCTGAGCGCAGCGTGGTTGAGGCCGCGTTGTGCAGCGGGTGGAAATTCAGCCATTCGCTTTCAAGCATTTCCGCGTCAAGCACCACAGTCGCTCGCCGCTGCGTGTCGTTCATCAGCCCAAACGGCGTCACCGACCCGGGCGTCAGCGCCAGCACCTCCTGCAGCACGTCCGGTCGGGCAAAGGAGAAGCGGGGTGCGCCCAGCGCCTTCTCGAGCCGCCCAAGGTCGGCGCGTTTGTCCGCCGGCATCACGACCAGCCAGATGCCACCCTTTCGGTCCTTGATAAACAGGTTCTTGCAGTGCAGGCCGGGGATCTTGTCATGCCACGGCCTGCCCTCCTCCACCGTGAAGAAGGGAGGATGTTCAACTGTGCTGTGCTCGATGGCCAACCGGTCGAACAACGCGAAAAGGTCGGCGGGAGTGGCTGCCATGGTCCCATAGGTCATTGTCTGCTGGCGCTCGGATGTGCGGGAATGGTCCGCCTGAATCAACCCTGCCCCGCTGCCCCTCGAAGGATTGCGTGCCATGACCTCCATCGCCTTCCGTCCTGTCCACGTGCTGTCGGCGGAGATCGCCGCGCGTCGCCTGTCACCGGTCGATCTGATGGACGAGTACCTGGCGCGCATCGAACGCCTCGAGCCCCGGCTGCACGCATTCGTCTCGGTCAATGCCACCAACGCGAGGTTGGCGGCCGAAGCCGCGGACCGGGCGATCCGTGCCGGCCACGCCGTCGGACCGCTGCACGGTGTTCCAATTGCGATCAAAGACCTCGTCGAGATCGAGGGCGAGGTCGCCATGGGTGGGACCGCGGCCTGGCGCAACCGCGTCGCACCCCACACCGCTACGCTGGTCCGCAAGTTGACCGCGGCAGGCATGATCAACCTCGGCAAGACCCACACAGTGGAGTTCGCCTATGGTGGCTGGGGCACCAACCAGCACCTGGGTACCCCGTGGAATCCGTGGGATGACCGCGTGCACCGTGCGCCGGGCGGCTCGTCCTCCGGCTCCGGCGTCGCCGTCGCAGCGCGCATGGCCCCCTGGGCGATCGGAACAGACACCGGGGGGTCAGTGCGCATTCCGGCTGCCTGGAATGGCATCACCGGACTGAAGACCACGATCGGCCGTATCAGCACATTCGGCGTGCTGCCGCTCAGCCCGACGCTGGACACTCCCGGCCCGATCACCCGCGATATCGAAGATGCGGCGCTCTTGTTGGCAGTGCTGCAGGGCGAAGACCCGCGCGACCGGCATACACTGGGTGTGCACGATGTCGATCCGGTGGCCGAGCTCCGGCGCGGCGTGAAGGGACTGCGGCTGGCGCGGCTGCCAGCCGATGAACGAGGTGGGATCGACGCCGAGGTGCTGGCGGCATACGACCATTCGGTCGAGGCCCTCGCCAACCTGGGAGCGGAGATTGTCGATGTCGCGCTGCCTGCGCGATTCGGCGACCTTGGTGCAATCAACGGGCGCATCATGTCAGCCGAGGCCTATGCGGCACTCGCAGAACTGGTGGACGACAACGCCCAGCCGCTGGACCAGGACGTACGGCCCCGCGTGCGTGCCGGTGCTGCGATCTCATCGCGGGATTACCTGCTGGCGCTTGCCGAGCGGGAGCGGATGAAGGCGTCGTTCAACACTGCTATCGAGGGCGTTGATGCACTGCTGACACCGACCGCGGTTGCACCTGCTCCACCAGTAGCTGCGATCGATCAAGACACGACGCCGGCGATATTCACGCGCTGGGTCAACTTCCTCGATCTTTGTGCAGCGGCAGTACCAAATGGCTTCACCGCAGGTGGATTGCCCAGTTCGCTGCAGATCGTATGCCGGGCCTATGCCGAACCGCTGGCGTTGCGAATTGGCTATGCATACCAGGTCGCGCACGACTGGCACTTGCGGGTTCCTCCGATGGCAGCATGAGCCAAGTTGCCCATCTGAGTTGCCAGTATCCGACGTGGCGTCGCACTCTGCAGATCAGTTCACGACCAAGACTTTCAAAGGGCGAACCCTATGCGGCGCCGCATGCTGATGAAGTCTGCCGCTGTCACCTTACTTGCCGCGCGCGGCTCCGGAGCAACGAGCCTGGCGGCGCCTGCTGTCGCGCAGCCGGCCAACACGGCGACGCTTCGGTTCGTGCCACAGGCGAACCTTACGCTGCTGGACCCGGTGTTCACCACGGCGACAGTGACCAGCAACCACGGCTACTACGTGTTCGATACGCTCTATTCGGTGGGTCCGGACGGCATCTCACACCCGCAGATGGCCGAAGGCCACACGATCTCCGATGACAGGCTGACGTGGCACATCAGGCTGCGCGAGGGGTTGCTCTTTCACGACGGCAGTCCGGTACGAGCGATCGATTGCATCGCAAGTATCCAGCGCTGGGCCGTGCGTGATCCGTTCGGCCAGTTGCTTGCTGCCGCAGTCGAAAGCTATTCCGCCGCGGACGACAGAACGCTGGTGATCAAACTCATCCAGCCGTTTCCGCTGCTAGCCATGGCGCTCGGCAAGGCCGACTCGTCGGTCCCGTTCATCATGCCGGAACGACTGGCCAGAACGGCGGCGGACAAGCCGGTGACGGAGATGATTGGCTCTGGCCCTTACCGGTTTGTTGCCAACGAGTACGTAAATGGCAGCCGGGTCGTCTATGAGAAGTTCGACAAATACGTCTCACGCGCGGAACCGGCGATCTGGGGAACCGGCGCCAAGCAGGCATATTTCCCCCGGATCGTCTGGCATATCATTCCTGACGCCGCGACCGCGGGTG
>JBKPOG010000099.1:0-8369 GCA_046732975.1 Pseudomonadota bacterium | reverse complement strand
TGATGTCGTCAAACTGCCAATACTGCCCGTGGAAGCTGAAGCGCTCGTTGGAAGTCCACGCCTTGGTGATGATGTCGACCGCTTCCTCGAAGCGAGGCTCGGCTTCCTCCATCGGGATACGGAAACCAACGAACTCGTTCTGCCGGTAACCCTTGCCAACGCCGAAATCCAGCCGCCCGCCGGATAGCAGATCAACTGTCGCCGCCTGTTCGGCCAGCAGCACCGGATTGTGCCATGGCAGCACGATGACCGCCGTGCCAAGCCGCAGCGTGCGCGTGCGCGCACCAATCCAGGTCAGCAGGTTTAGCGTCGCCGAGACCTGGCCGAAGCCAGTGAAATGGTGTTCGACGATGAACGCGCTCTGATAGCCCAGCGCCTCGGCCTCGATGACATACTCGATGTAGTCATTGAACCCCGCGGCGCTGTCCACGTCGGGTCCGCCACGTTGCGCCTGCGCGGCACCGAACAGTCCGAACTGCATGGCGTTCCTCCTAGCGATAGACCTGGCGCAGCCATGCGCAGCATTCGCCCATAGCCTCGCCTCCCTTGTCCACATGGCCAACCCAGAACAGGAAGCCGTGATTCATGCCGTCCCAACGGGACAGTGTCGCCGGGGTACCCGCCGCCCGCAGCTTCGCGGCATAGGCGTCGCCCTCATCACGCAATGGGTCGTACTCGGCGGTCTGCACCAGCGCGGGCGGAAGATTGGCGTGATTCGCTGCGCGCAGCGGAGACACGTATGGATCGGCTGCCTGCGCGGCATCGGCCAGGTAATGGTCCCAGAACCAGACCATCGTGTCGCGAGTCAGGCCGTAGCCCTCGGCATTCTCGCGATAGGATAGTGTCCCCGGCGTGTGATAGTCGGTGACCGGATAGATCAGCAGCTGACCCACAAGCGGCGGACCGCCTTGGTCCCGGAGCCGCAGCGCCGCCGCAGCAGCAAGATTGCCGCCCGCGCTGTCGCCTCCGATCGCGAGCCGTCCGGCATCGCCCTCCAGTTCGCCCGCATGGTCAGCGATCCAGCGCGTCGCAAAAACGCAGTCGTCAAGACCAGCCGGGTACTTGTGCTCGGGCGCGAGGCGATAGTCTACCGAGACGACGACGCAGCCCGCACCGGCACACAGGTTGCGGCACATGCCATCATGCGTATCGAGGCTGCACAGCACGAAGCCGCTGCCATGAAAGAACGCCAGAAGCGGAAACGGGCCTCTACCGGGTGGTCGGTAGATACGCAGCCGCAGGTCGCCGCCTGGCCCTCGAATGACCTGTTCTCTTACCAAATCCACCGAGGCGGGCTGCGCCATCAGGCGAATACGCCCTTCGTACTGCGCCCGCGCCTGTGTCACCGACAGCGTGTTCGTCGCCGGCACGCCGGCACCCATGTCGAGCAACGCCTGGATCTGAGGATCAACCGGCATGCTGGGTGTCCTTCATCACTGTTCGGGTTGTCATTGGGAAATGCGTGATCGGTCCGGTGAACGACGGGAAGCGATGGAAGGCGGCACGCATCTCGTGCCGCACCGGCGAGTTCAACGCTGCGGTCAACGCGTCCGGACTATCGAACACAACCTTATTGCGCTGCATGTGAGCGATGCGAGGGCAGGGCAGGCCGCCGCACCAGTCTATACAGGTGTATACCTCCACCTGGCGGATGCCGGGGAACCGCGCCATGATCGGCGGGTGGTCGTCGATGTAGTGGGCGAGCCACGCTGGCAGGTCATCGGCCGTACCCTCATGCGCAACAAGATATGTGCACGGCTGTTCGTCCGGCAGAGTGCGGAACACCGGATCAGGCACCGGAAACCGCCGAACCAGCATCGCCTGTTGCGTCGCGCCCGTCATGTCGAGCGCACCGAGCTGCTGCAGGTGCCCGTTCGGCGCCACCGCCGCTTCCAGTGCAGCGATATCATCGAAGTAGAGCTGCAACACCAATTTCGGCGAGGGCCCATCGTCCAGATACGGATCGCTCGTACTTGATGGCGTGTAGATTACGCCCGGCCGCAGCGCTGGTGTCGCGCCGAGAACGTCCGCAAGCCATGTCAGATCCGGTGACGCAGCGGGAAACTGGCCGAACCAGCAGACGGTCATATATCGCGCCGCGCGTCAGCCCGGTCTTTTCCCGTCATGGCCGGGCTTGATCCGGCCATCATCCGCGGAACAATCCGGCGACGGCCGCGGGGGCGTAGCCGGGAGCGACACGCACATCCACAACCGCGACGGCGCCGCCTGCGACCACGTCTATTGCTGCGCGGAATGTGTCCGCCAGTTCACTGCCTTCGGTCAGAGGACCGAATCCCTGCGCCCCTTGCGCGCGGGCCAATTGCGCCAGATCGATCTCCGGATCGCCGATCCGCTGGCCGATCCAGCGGTTCTCGACGGGGCGGTTGCGCATGCGCGCCACGCGCTCTTGGTGCAGCTCGTCGTTGAAGAACGAACGGTTGTTGGCGACCACCACCAGCAGAGGAATGTTGTAATGCACCGCGGTCCACAGTGCGGTGGCGCCCATCAGGAAGTCGCCATCGCCGCACACGGCGACCGGCAGTCGACCGGTGCCGCGCAGCGCCAGCGCCGCACCGACAGCGATGCCCGGACCGCCGCCTATGCCTCCACCTCCATCCGAACCGATGTAGTCGAGCGGATGGTGGAACGGCCATAACGCCGCGTTCCACGACAGCGATACATGCAGCAAGGACGAGGGGTGCGAGCCCATCGCCCGACGCAGCGCGTCCGTCAGCATCGCCACGCTGATCTGGCCAGGCTCGATGGCCGGCTCCGACGACGCCTGCGATGCCGGCTCCATTGGACGACCGGGTGGCAACTCGCGCAGCAGCCCGGTGATCATCGTGTCCGCATCGGCGGCAATGAACAGGTCAGCGGGGGGCAGGGCTTGGTGGTCCATGCTCCAGCCGTTGTGAAGCTGGTGGTCGAGCGTGACCGCAATCACCTTCGCCGTGGGCGCCGCTGCGCCACATGCCGCCTTCAACGCACCCCCGAGGTCGACCCAATCGAGGCTCAACACCACGTCGGCAGCAGCGATCGCCTGCGCGGCTTCCTGTACCGGGAATGTCGCCGGCGCGCCCGCATGCAGCGGATGATCGGTGGGGAACACCGCACCGATCTTCAGGTCGGTGACTACCTTGGCGCGCAGTGCTTCGGCCAGCGCGATACGATCGGCCCACGCTGCTTCGCCACGCGAGCCGCGGCCCATCAGGATGACCGGCCGCCGTGCCTCACGCAGCATCGCCGCGGCCGCCTTCACCTGCTCCGGCGGGACGGCCGTGAGAACCTCGGGCGTGAACCGCGCCGGATCGAGTGGCGGCGGAGGTTCGGCGAGTGGCGCCTCCTGCATCCCGGCATCGAGGTTGATGTAGACGGGACCCTTGGGCGCCGAGGACGCCATCCAAACCGCGCGCAACAACGCTTCGCGCGCTGCCTCGGCCGAAGCCGGCTGGTCGTCCCACTTGGTATAGTTACGGACCAGCGCGCCCTGGTCGCGCGCCGTGTGGATCCAGTCGATCCACGGCCGACGCTTCGGTGCGTCGACCGGTCCGGTCGCCCCAAGTACCAAGACCGGCATCCGATCGCACCAGGCGTTGAAGATTGCCATCGTCGCGTGCATCAACCCGACATTGGAATGCACCGCGGCAGCCATCGGCTTGCCGGTCACCTTGGCGTAGCCATGGGCAATCGCGACAGCGTGTTCCTCGTGCAGGCAAAGCAGCATCTGCGGCTGTACATTGCCGAGGTGATTGACCAGGCTGTCGTGCAAGCCGCGATAACTGGCCCCCGGGTTCAGCGCGATGAATGGAATCCTTAAGGCCCGTAGGGTTTCCGCGACGACGTCGCTGCCGAACAGCGCATTGCCGGATGGCAGTGGAGTGGGGCGTTCGATGGGCGCGCCAGAGGAACCGGCGAGATACTCCTGATCCACCGCGGCAATCTCGCAGCAATGTTATGGCCAAACTTAATGTGGCGCTCAGCGCATTGTCCATATAGCCTAGGATCCGCAGCACATCGAAAGGAATGGCCCGATGCCCTTCGATGCCTTGGTCGCCGTCACGCGACAGAGAGCAATTTCCGATTCACTCGAGGATCATGGTCTCAAGGCGGTGCCCTGGGAGACGCTGGCCGAACACAAAGTTGCGCAGCAGCGGCGTTATGGCCCCAGCTTCTGGTATCGCAACCAGACCATCCTTTCGATCCTCCTGGTGGTTGCCAGCCCGATGGCGGGCGCAGTCGCCGGCGCGAGCGGCGGTTTCAGTGCGCATTCCGGTGTGCTGGCGATCACCGGCAGTTTCGTGTGGATGTGCATGGTGGCACTGATCACCGGTACCGGCCTGATCAAGCTGCGCGCCGGATCACATTGGGAAGAACGGCAGGTCCCCGTCGGCTTCCTCGCTGATGCCGATATTCCCGAGCCGATCGCTCGGGTCACGCGGCTGGTGCACGAAGATGTGCCGGGAGCGCGACTGATCCTCGGCGAGCTGAAGCGCGAAGAGACAGTACTCGATCCCTACATCCTCATCGAGCAGGATGGCGAGTGCGTCTGCCTGGGCATCTGGGACAACGGACGCGTGGTCGCCTGCGCAGAATGACGTAGCCTAATGGCCGGCTCACTCCCCGGGGCTTGTCCCGGGGGTCGCGCCGGCCATAGCTCGTGCGGTCAGGCCGGGATCTTTACCGGCAGTGACCGAATGCCGTGAATGAAGTTCGAGTAGACGCGCTGCGGGTCGCGCATCACTTCGACGACTGGATAGCGCGGTAGCAACTCTTCCCACAAAATACGCAGCTGCAGTTCGGCCAGCCGGTTGCCGACGCAGCGGTGCACACCGAACCCGAATGACAGATGCTGTCGCGGTCGCGCACGGTCGATGATAAATCGGTCCGGCTCCTCGATTGCCTCCGGGTCGCGATTGCCGGACACGTACCACATCACGACCTTGTCGCCCTTGCGGATCTGCCGACCATCGATCTCGGAATCCTGCAATGCGGTTCGGCGCATGTGGATCACCGGCGTGACGTAGCGGATGATCTCCGACACCATGCCTGGAATTAGTACCGGGTTCTCTCGCAACTTGCGGTACTCGTCCGGGTGCTGGTGCAGCGCCCAAAGTCCGCCGCTCATCGAGTTCCGCGTCGTGTCGTTGCCACCAACGATCAGCAACGCCAGCGTGCCCATCCATTCGCGCAATGGCATTTCGCGCGTCGCGGTGCCGTGCGCCAGCATCGACAGAAGGTCGAATTTCGGCGGTCCCTTCTGCCGCTCATTGAACAGGCCCGCCATCACCTCGGCCATCACCTTCATCTCGGCGAAACGCTCCTGTTCGGAGTGCACCGGCGCATCGGGCGAATTCACATTGCAGATCGCCACGTCCGACCAATAGGTCAGCTTACGCCGCTCCTCGAACGGGAAATCGAACAGCGTGGCCAACATCATCGTCGTGAGTTCGACCGACACGCTATCGACCCAGTCGAACACTTCGCCACGCGGCAATTTGTCCAGCACCCGCTGGGTGCGCTCCCGGATCAGCGGTTCCATGTTCGCGAGATTGCCCGGCGCCACAATCGGACTGACCACCATGCGCTGATCGTCGTGCTTCGGCGGATCCATGCGAATGAAGCTAGGCCGTTCCATGCCTTTCGGCTGTTCCTCGATCTGAATGCCGCCGAGTTCGGATGCCGAGGAATAGGTGGCGTGGTTCACCTCGACATGCATGATGTCTTTGTACTTGGTAAGCGCCCAGTACGGCCCGTAGCGGCTATCGGCGCACCAGTGGATCGGGTCCTCGCACCGCAGGCGCTCGAAATATGGGTACCAGGTATCGTCCTGATACAGCTGCGGATCGCTGACATCGATCTGTTCCAGCGGGATGGTCCAGGCGTTCGTGGCAGGGTCCCCCCGGGTCGCCGCTACGCGACGCTCGGGGGCGTGAGCGTTGACGGGTGCGTTCATGGCCGTGCTCCACAGTCTGGTTTCAGTGCTGTCCTTCCGGCATTCGGACGACGAGGCCATCCAGGTCCTCGCGCATCGTGATCTGGCACGAAAGACGTGAATCAGGTTGCGCCACTGCAGCGAAGCTCAGCATGGCAGCCTCCTGCGATCCCGCCTCCGGCAGCCCGATCTTCGGCAGCCAGGCGGCATCGACATAAACATGGCAGGTGGCGCAGGCACACTCGCCGCCGCAGTCTGCATCGATGCCGGGGACGTTGTTGTCCACCGCACCGCGCATCACGGAGGTGCCGACGGGCACGTCTACGGTATGTGGGGCGCCGTTATGCTCGATATAGGTGACCTTTGGCATGTCCCTCCCCTGACTGATCAGCCGGTCAGTTCGCGGATCGAGCATGACATGTCCGCCAGCCTGGACGCCACCACTCGCCTGCGCCGGGCGATCATCATCCGCCCGGCCATGAACTCCGCCGGCGCGTTTACCGCCTCAACCGCCTGCACGGCACCATCCTCCGCCAGATGGAAGATTGCGAACGAGCGGGAAGCGCTGTCACCTCGGATCACAGTTTCGGCGACATCAAACGGCAGTCCCGCGATCTGCAGACGCACCTCGTATTGATCCGACCAGAACCAGGGAACTTCAGGTGATGGTGGCGGCCGGCCGCACAGATCAGCGGCCGCCTGCTTCGCCTGTTCCAGCGCGTTCGGCACACTCTCTAGCCGACAGGTACGCTGATACAGCGGCACCGGCCGGTGCGTGCAGTCACCAATGGCATGAATTGCCGGATCGGCGGTGCGCGCGGCAAGATCGACGCGGATACCGTTTTCACATTCAAGCCCCGCTGCGCTGGCCAACGCCTCATTCGGCACTCCGCCGATCGCGACCAGCACGGCATCGCATGCGATCTCCTCGCCATCGGACAGTCGGATCGCGGCCACGCGCTGCCGCTCGCCATCGAACGCCTCCACAGCGGCGCCGCTTATGATGCGGACGCCAGCATCCGTATGGCGCTGCCGGAAGAACTCCGATAGCGGCGTAGAGGCCACGCGTGGCAACACTCGCGCCTCCCGCTCGATCACCACGACCTCGGCGCCGAGCGAGCGTGCCGAGGCCGCGACCTCCAAACCGATATATCCCGCACCGACGATTGCGATGCGTGTCCCGGCGCGCAGCTGGGCCCGCAGCCGGTCCGCGTCGGCCAGGGTGCGAAGTGCGACAACGCCTTCTAATTGGTTCCCCGAAATCGGAAGTGCGCGCGCATGACAACCGGTAGCGATGATCAGGTGGTCGTACGCCACACGCTCGCCGTTTGACAGCGCGACGCAACCAGCCACGCGGTCGATCGCCGCAACCTCACATCCGAGGCGCAGCTCGATCCGATTGTCCAGATAGAAGGTCGCCGGCCGCAGCAACAGACCGGCAAGCTCGTGCTCGCCTTTCAACCAGGCTTTCGACAATGGCGGTCGCTGATAAGGGACCGTCGGCTCTGGGCCGATCAACGTCACCGGTCCCTGCCAGCCGTACTGCCGTAGCAATGCCGCTGCCGCCCCGCCTGCATGGCCGGTGCCGACGATCACCACACGCTTTGCAGTGTTGCTCATCTTGGCGGCCGACTTCAGTCCATTTCTTCTTCGATCGCCTCGATATCGGCGTCGCTGAAACCGAAATGGTGCGCCACTTCATGCACCAGCACATTGCGCACCAGGCGATACAGGTCGTCTCCGGTTTGGATCCATTCCAGCAGGATTGGCTGTCGATAGAGAAAGATCAGATCCGGCTGGGGTGACACGTCGCTCAGGCTACGCTCGGTCAGCGGGATGCCACGATACAGCCCGGTCAGCTCCCACGCTGACTCGATGCCGAGATCCTCCAGCGTCTCGTCATCCGGCATCTCCTCCACCGAGATGCCGACGCCACGCACATGCTCCGCCAGTGGCGCCGGGATGCCCGCCAGCGCACGGTCGGCCAGCTCTGCGATGTCATCGGCGGTCGGCGGTTTCACGTGGAGACCTGCTCTAGCACCGCGCGCGACTGCTTGATGCCATAACCCCGGATCAACGCGGCTGGGACCAGCGCCCCAGGCAGCACGATCCACACGATCCAGCCCAGGTGGTTGGGACCCAATGCGTACAGTGGCCCGAGCAGCGTCACGCCGCCCCATGCACCGAGATGGCCAAGCCCGTCGGTCCATGCAAACGCCACTGCGCGAATGCGCGTCGGATAGGCAACCGCCGTGTAGTTGTACAGGTTGAACAGGAACAGGCCGGTGCCGATGCGGCTGATGATATAGGCGCCTATGATGACCGCCAACGTCGGTATCGCCCACGCGACGACCCAGCAGACTGCGAACAACACCGCCATCAACGCGATGACATCGCGGCGTTCGACCTGCTCGCCCAGTCGCGCATTCACCTGGAA
>JBKPOG010000098.1:0-13304 GCA_046732975.1 Pseudomonadota bacterium | reverse complement strand
CACCGACGCAGCAACGCCAATGCATCGCATGAATAGCTTACCGGCGTGTAGGTAGGCTGCTTTCAGAATGCGTGGTCTACCCGCCCGAAGAGCGAACCTTCGGTGGCAGATCGATCCGCATGTGCAGTTCCTTCAGCCGCTCCGGCGGCACTTCGGCTGGCGCGCCCATCATCAGATCCTCGCCCTGCTGGTTGAGCGGGAACAGGATAACCTCACGAATATTGGGCTCGTCGGCCAACAGCATCACGATCCGATCGATACCCGGCGCGGCGCCACCATGCGGGGGTGCGCCATAGCGGAACGCGTTCAGCATGCCGCCGAAACGCTTCTCCACCTCCTCGGGCGGATGGCCGGCGATCTCGAAGGCGCGCACCATGATGTCAGGCCGGTGGTTCCGGATCGCGCCCGAGCACAGCTCCGCACCATTGCACACAATGTCATATTGAAATGCCTTGATCCTCAATGGGTCCAGACTGTTCAGCGCCTCCAGACCACCCTGCGGCATGCTGAATGGATTGTGGCTGAAATCGACCTGCCCGGTCTCCTCGTTCAACTCGTACATTGGAAAATCAGTGATCCAGCAGAAGCGGAACGCGCCGGTCTCGCCCAGCCCAAGTTCATCCGCCAGCCGCGTGCGCACAACGCCGGCGAACCGCGCCGCCGCGTCCGGCTTGCCGGCCACAAAGAACACGGCATCGCCCGCCGACAATCCGCATGCGGCACGCACGCCTTCGGCGCGGTCTGCTTCGAGATTGCGTGCGATCGGTCCTTTCGGGCCGTCCGTGTCGTACACGATATAGCCGAGACCGCCGGCACCTTCGGCCTTCGCCCAGTCGTTCAGCTTGTCGAAAAAGCTGCGCGGCTGCGCCGCCGCACCCGGCGCCGGGATTGCACGCACCACGCCGCCCGATGCGGCGATGCGCGCGAACAGCCCAAAGCCCGACCCGGCGAAGTACTGAGTCGCGTCGCTGATTCGCAGCGGGTTCCGCAGGTCCGGCTTGTCGGTGCCATACTCCAACAGCGCCGTGTCGAACGGGATGCGCCGGAATGGCAACGGGTCAACCGCGCGGCCTTCGGCGAACTCCTCGAACACGCCGGCAATGACCGGCTCGATCGTCGCAAACACGTCTTCCTGGGTAACGAAGCTCATCTCGAAATCGAGCTGATAGAACTCGCCGGGTGAACGGTCGGCGCGCGACGCCTCGTCGCGGAAGCACGGCGCGATCTGGAAGTAGCGGTCGAATCCCGCCACCATCGCCAGCTGCTTGAACTGCTGCGGTGCCTGCGGCAGCGCGTAGAACTTGCCTGGATGCAGCCGTGCGGGAACCAGGAAGGCGCGCGCACCCTCCGGACTGTCTGCGGTC
The DNA here is from genome assembly GCA_046732975.1 of Pseudomonadota bacterium. Lineage (GTDB taxonomy): Bacteria > Pseudomonadota > Alphaproteobacteria > Acetobacterales > Acetobacteraceae > JAMXLO01. The sequence continues at coordinate 11,940 of JBKPOG010000098.1, read as the reverse complement.
AGGATCGGCGTCTGGAATTCGGTGAAGCCAGCCTCGATCATGCGCCGGCGGATGGACGCGATCACACCGGCACGCAGCATGATATTCCGATGCAGCTTCTCCCGCCGCAGGTCGAGGAACCGATACTTCAATCGGATGTCCTCTGGGAATTTCTCGTCGCCGGCGATCTGCATCGGCAGAACCTCAGCCGCCGACTGCACCGTGAGATCGGTGACGCGCAGCTCAACCTCGCCGGTCGGCAATCGCGGATTGACGGTGCCCGACTCGCGATGCACCACCTGCCCGGTCACCGTAACCACGCTCTCCGGCCGTACAGCATCCGCCGCGGCGAAGGCAGGGGAGCCAGCCGGGAATACGCACTGCGTGACGCCATAGTGGTCGCGCAGATCGATGAACAGCAGACCGCCATGGTCACGCTTGGCATGCACCCAGCCCGAGAGGCGGGCAGCCTGCCCGGCATTGCTGGCGCGTAGCGCGCCACAGGTGTGGGTGCGATAGGCGTGCATTACTTTGTCCTGCTGGGTGAGTGGCCGCCACACAAGCCCTGGTGGTTGCGGCAAGTCAAGGCGAGCGGTCTGGCATCTCCGGTGCGGCCGGCTCGCGCAGAGCATCGAGCGGCGTCAACCGACCGTCGCGCTCGAAATGCCAAAAAGTCCACCCGTTACAGGCCGGCGCATGCTGCACGGCGGCACCCACCTTGTGGATCGAGCCACGTTGCGAGCCCGAGACGATTGTGCCATCGGCAGTGACAACTGCGCTGACCCGCCGCAAACGGTCGAACAGCCTTGTCCCCGGCAGCAACAAGCCGCGCTCTACCAGGCTGCCGAACGGCACGCGCGGTGCCTCGCGTTTCGATAACGCGCCCGATAGCCCATCCTGGGGAGCCGGCTTGGTGGAACGAATGCGACCGAGCGCCGCCTCGACATAGGCCGGATGGCGCTCAATGCCGATGAAATGCCGGTGCAGCCGCTTGGCGACAACCGCGGTCGTGCCAGTACCCATGAACGGATCGAGCACGATGTCGTCGGGCGCCGTGCTCGCCAGCAGCACGCGGTGCAGCAGCGCCTCGGGCTTCTGTGTCGGGTGGAGCTTCAGCCCGTGCTGATTGCGCAGCCGTTCAGTGCCGGTGCATAGCGGCAGGAACCAGTCGCTGCGCATCTGGATATCGTCGTTCAGCGCCTTCATCGCGGCATAATTGAACCGATGGCGCGAATCGCGGCCGCGCGCCGCCCAGATCAGCGTCTCATGCGCATTGGTGAACCGGCGACCGCGAAAATTCGGCATCGGGTTCGCCTTGCGCCAGATCACGTCGTTCAGCACCCAGAACCCGAGGTCCTGCAAGGCCGCGCCGATGCGAAAGATGTTGTGGTAAGCGCCGATCACCCACAGCGTGCCGTCCTTGCGTAGCAGCCGTCGGCACTCGCTCAGCCAAGCCCGTGTGAACGCGTCGTAGGAGGAAAAATCCGAGAAGCGGTCCCATTCCTCGTCCACGCCGTCCACCAGGCTGTCGTCCGGCCGGCGCAACTCGCCGCGGAGCTGCAAATTGTACGGCGGGTCAGCAAATACGCAGTGCACCGAGGCAGGCGGCAGCATGCGCATGATCTGCACGCAGTCGCCCAGCATGACCTGATCGAGCGGCAGTTCGCGGACGACTTCCACAGTGCTCCGGGGTGGCTGGTGGCAACGGCGGGACCATATGGTGGATGGCCAGCCGAAGCCACGTCAATCCAGTACCAAAGCGAGCTGGCTGACCGTTCCGAAGCTGGGCCGATGGTGCCGCGTCGGGCCTAGCCGTCGCAGCGCCGCCACATGGAACTCGGTGGCATAGCCAACATTGCGGCCCCAGCCGTAGTCCGGGAAACGGATCGCCAGCCGGGCCATCGCCCGGTCGCGGAGCACCTTGGCCACGATGGAGGCTGCAGCGATCGACAGCGAGCGCCCGTCGCCGCCCACCACGCATTGCACGGGACAGGTAAGCGCCGGCGGCTGGTTGCCATCGACCAGCGCCAGATCCGGCGGCATCTGCAATCGAGCCACCGCACGGCACATCGCCAGCAGGGATGCATGCAAAATGTTCAGGCGCTCGATTTCCGCGACCGAGGCGGCTCCAACCGCAATCTCGGCGCGCCCTGACGCCCGCAGCGCCGCAAACGCCGCAAGCCGCTGCTCCGCCGTCAGCTTCTTGGAGTCGTCGAGCATAGCCGCGAGCCGTCGCGGCACGCCGCTCGGAAACACCACCGCTGCGGCAACCACCGGGCCGGCCAGCGGGCCTCGCCCGACTTCATCAACGCCGGCGACGCGCCCCCCGGCCCGCTTCTCAAGCAGAAAGTTCGGCACAGGTCCTGACTATCAGGCACCGGGATTCGGTCCAACGGTCAAATTGGCGCACCCAACTGCGCCGCGAGATGACTGACCAGATTCCGAACCTTCGGTGAGGCGGCGCGATAGGCGGGGCTGACAGCGTGCAATGCACTGCCCGCCGGCTTGTACTCAGGCAAGAGCCTGACCAGATGTCCGCCGGCAAAATCTCCGTCGACCAGATAGTCGGCGCACAGCAGGATGCCTGCACCGGCCCGTGCAGCATCGCGCCGCAGCATCGCGTTGTTGACCTGCAGCCTGCCGTAGATGGGCACCTCGGTGTCCCCCTCCGGGCCGCTGAACTGCCAGCTCAGCGGCGTATCGGTCCCAGCAATGCAGTGATGGCCCTGCAGTTCCGATGGCGACCGCGGCACCCCATGCCTGGCCAGGTAGGCAGGAGCAGCGCACAGAACGTAATTGAGCGACATGAGCGGCCATGCGGTGAGGCCAGGTCCGTTGGCAGGCCCGGTCCTGATTGCCAGGTCAAAGCCTTCCTCGATGAGATCGACCGAGCGATCGGACAGCTCGATGTTCAGTGACAGTTCCGGGTGAAGGCGCATGAAGTCGACGACCAGGGGGCCCAACCGCGTGCTGCCGAACACGACCGGTGCGGTGATACGCATATTGCCGCGCACCGGCGCCTCTGGCTTAGCGGTTGATCGGGCGGCTTCCATCTCCTCCAGGATGCGCGAGCACTGCACAAAGAAGCTTTCCCCCGCCTCGGTCAGTGCAACCCGCCGGGTCGTGCGATGCAGCAGACGCGCCCCTAGCCAGCCCTCCAGCATCTGCACATGCTTGCTCGCCGTCGCCTGAGAGATGCCGAGCTCACGTGCCGCGCCGGAGAAGCTCCGCGTGCTCGCCACTCTCGAAAAAACCGCCATGCTCGTTAGCCGGTCCAAGATCACCACCCGGCAGCGATCACTGCCCGCAATCTATCTCCCGGCAATTCGGACGTTATGATCCCTAATAAATGGTTCAGGACGTTCGGGAGGCGTTAATGTTGCTGTTCCGGACCATGATCTTGCAGCGCCTACTCACCCAGCATGTCCGCGATGATCACGCTGCGTGCCTCTTCCAGATCAACATGATGGCAATCGATCATTGGGGCCGCCGCGGCGAGAATCGCGTCGACGTCCTGCATCATCTTCAACCGTTTGAACAGATCGGCGCGCACGAGCCCCATGCTCTCGCCGACCAGTTCAAGGAAGTTGACAACCTCGAATGGCCAATCGCGTTCGTGCGAACAGAGTTCGCGGTGGCACGCGTGATAGATGCCGGCCAGTGTGTCGATGCCCGCATCTGCCGCAGCCTGCAGCTGATCCTGGTGTACCTGTCGCTTGTAGGCCGGCAGCGGGTTCAGTGTATTGCACATCCAGCCGATTCGCGGCTGTTCCAGATCGACGAACTCCAGTCCCGGGATCGCTTCGAGAATGGTTCGCGCTGCCTCGCTGACGCCTCGAACCCCGGGATGCTCGTGCAGTCCGACGCGCTTGCGCACCGGGTGGCTCAGCAACGGACGCAGACCGTCGAGTCGTGCTGCAAGAAACAGCAGGAATGGCTCAAGTTCGAGTTTGGTGTCCGACTTGCCCGGTATGACTATCTCGCCCAGTTGCACTTGGCACGATGGGCACCACGACAGCACGCGGTTTCCGGCACCCGCCAGCCGCTCGACAGTGCGATAGGCGATGCGCCCGGAGGTGGCGAGGTCGCCGGCCCGGAACTGCAGGACACCACAACAATGCGATGGCCCTCCCATCACGCGATAGCGGATGCCCAGCGCATCCATGATGTCGAAACAGAGCAGCGCGATGTGCGGCGTCTTCAACAGATTGCAGCCGGTATAGAACACGACGTCCGGCACCTCTTCGCTGTCCGTCTCCGCGCGAAAGCGGGCCAGCAACTCAGGCGACAACTGCAGGCGGGACAGTACGCGCACACCGGTGGTCATGCCGGTGAAGCGCGTAAAGCCATCTCGCCGCCGGTTAGCGGGTTCTTTGCGCTTCGCCATGGCAAGCCTTGCCATTGCCAGCATGAAGCGCGGATTGACGCCATACTGGCACGCGGGAATGCAATGGCCGCTGCCGGTGCACACCGCGGCCCAACGCGCAGAATCGGCGGGATGTTCCTCACCACGCAGCAACGCCAACACGCCCGAGGTAAGCGCGCGTGGATCAGCGTCGATGCCGGCGGGCGACGGCATGGGACAGACTTCGGCGCAGGCGCCGCATGACGTGCAGTGCTCCAGGATTCCCGTCACCCTCGCGTCCAACGCCTGTTCGAGCGGAAGCGTCGTCATTCTTTGTTCCTTGCTAAACTCGTCGGAGGACGGCCGGCTGCTCCGTTACCAGCCCCGAGGGATGCGCTACCGTCGCAGGCAGTGTATCCGGCCAGGCCCACCCGGGCGCCCCGAACAGATGACGCATCGCCTGCGGGTCGCAATGGAACGGCGGCCCATTCGGGCGTCCGCTCTGCGTGAACAGGATAAACAGCGCGCCGCCTGGCCGCAGCCATTGATGCAGGCGCCTTGCGTAACTCGGCCACAGTCCCGGCGGCAGTGCGCAGAGACAGGCCTGATCATAAATCGCGTCGAATGGCGTATCGGGTGACCATGCGAACAGATCTTCTTGCTCTGCCCGCGCAGTGAGCTTGAGTCGTTCGAAATGTGCTCGCTGCATTGCCACAGCACTCGGCGCTGCGTCCACCACGGTCACGTCAAAGCCGGCCTCCGCAAGCGCCACGGGTTCCAGGCTTCGCCCCGCACCAGGCACCAAGATGCGGCACGGCGCCAGAACACCAGCATCGCGCCAGGCGAGAAAAGCCGGGTTCAGCCCGTGCCGCTCCCATCCGGCAGTGCCTTCGCGATAGCGGCCTTCCCAGTCGATCGCCTGTGTCTCGCTCATCCGGTTGCCTCGAGCCTTCCCGCACGCTCGACAATCTCGCGCACCGCAAGATCAAGCCGCGCGCCGACGCGCGGTACGTCGTAGGTCGTTCGCACGTGGCGATAGGCGTTTCCCGCGAGCGTCTCCGCATCGTCGCGATCGGCAATCAGCGCGCCGAGTACCTGCGCCAGGCGCACAACGTCGCCACGCGGCACGATCATTCCATCGATGCCATCGTGCAGGATCTCCGTCGGGCCCTCGCTGTCGGTCGCGACGATCGGCAGGCCATGCGCCATGGCTTCGATCAGCACGATGCCGAACGGTTCGTGGTGCGAGGGCAGGCAGAACAGATCGATGTCGGCGAAGAACGCCGGCTTGTCGGTCACCCAGCCCAGGAAGCTCAGCACGTCACCGAGGCGACGCTCGACGGCAAGGCGTTCGAGCGCACCGCGCTCAGGCCCGTCACCGGCCAGAATCGCACGAAATGCGGTACCGTTCGCTTGCAGCCTTGCCAGCCCGTTGATGAATACGTCGAACCCTTTCTTGCCGACGAAGCGGCCCATCGCGCCAATGATCGGCGGCGTCCGCCACGCATGACGTCGCGGCTCCGCGGGAACATCGACCATGTACGGCACGTGGTAGGCACTGGATTCGGGCAGGCCTTGTTCGATCGCATGGCGCCGGAGATCCAGTGTGGGACAGAACGCTGCCGCGATACCGGCGCACTTGATCTTGTAATTGGCCAGCACGGCACCCAACGGCGCTGCACCCGCAACACGCAGCAGGCTCAGCGCCCGGTTGCCATGCGCGATGCTGATATCCGGGGCCAACTCCCGCAACAGCCAGCGCAACCGCGTCGCCGCCAATGGATCCCAGGCACCGACATGCGGCAGATCATGCAGTGGCGTTCTTTTGGCCTCCAGTGCGGGCCGCAGCGCCGCATTCGGGTGAATGACCGTGTGCACATCATGTCCGCACTCGGTCAGCGCCACGGCGTAATCGAGCAGTGCCTGCTCCAATCCGCCAAGGCCTCGGCCCAACATGACATTCAGGATGCGCAATGCCACCTCAGTGCGTTTGCATCCACGCCGGCATTCGCGGCGTTAGGGTTGCCTCGCCGCAGGTGAGTGTTTCTTGCATCGCCTCGAGCCGCAGCACCGCAAGACCGCTCTGGTCGATACCGGACCGCATCGTCCCGACTTCCCTGCCATCGCGCAACACCGGTGTGCCCGGCGCCGGGAGAGGACCATTGATCGTGACGGGGACAAGCCGCCGCTTTACCAGACCGCGGTATTTTGTTCGCGCCGTCAGCTCCTGCCCCATGTAGCAGCCCTTGGTCCAGGACACGCCGTGCAGCTCGTCAAAGCCCGCTTCCAGCAGGACGGTCTTCTCGATTTCCAGGTCGCGTGAACCTTCTGGAAGGCCCAGCCCGAGTCGGTGGCGATCCCAATCGACTTCCAGGGCAGTGGTGGGCAACGGCACTGCCGACAACAGCCGCCAGCCAGCTTCGGGAAGCCGAGGATCCGGCGCCGCGATCGCATCCACCTGCGGCGCGCCATCCCACGCGGCATACACGGCGAATTCGTCAGCAGCGTGCAACGTCACCTTCGATCGCAGGCGAAAGCGCGAAAGCCGTTGTCGGACGGCTTCTGCTTGCTGCCGCTCGCAGTCCAACAGCAGCAGCTCGTCGTTGGAGAAGATAAAGAAGTCGGCCAGCCACTTGCCCTGCGGCGTGAGCAGCGCCGCCCAGACCGCTCGGCCAGGTGCCGCTTCGGTCACGTCGTTCGACACGAGACCTTGCAGAAAACTGATGCGGTCCGGGCCCTCGATTGCCAGGACAGCGCGGCTTGGCAGGGCGGCCAGGCGGGTCATGGGGGAACAATTGGCGTTTCAGGCCCGCAGGGCAAGAGACTGGCGTCACACCCGTGGTTCCTGCATACCGGTGCGAATTGTGGGAGTCCGTCCTTAACAATGTGCGGCATCGCCGGATTGATCCTGTCGAGTCACTCGCGACCGCCTGACCCGGCAATCCTCGCCAAGCTCATCGACAGTCTGCACCATCGCGGGCCGGACGGCACCGGGCACGCCGTGGTCGGCCGTGTTGCGTTGGTGCACAACCGACTCGCCATCATCGATCTGGAGACCGGGGATCAGCCGCTGTTCGCTGGTCCCGCCGCCCTGGTGTGCAGCGGCGAGGTTTATAATTACCGCGAACTGCGGGCGTCCATGCCGGAGGTGAGCTTCGCCACCAATAGCGACTGCGAACCGCCGCTGCATTTGTGGCTGCGCGAGGGTGCGGACTACCCCCAGCATCTGCGTGGGATGTATGCGATCGCGATACACGAGCGCGCACAGCGGACAGTCACGCTGACGCGCGACCCGTTCGGCATCAAGCCGCTGTATATCGCCCAGGTGGCTGGCGGGCTGGCATTCGCCTCGGAACCGCAGGCGCTGCTCGAATCGGGCCTGGTCTCTCGTGCCGTGCGTCCGGTCGCGCGGGAAGAACTGCTGCAGCTCCAGTTCACCACCGGACCCGACACGATCTTCGAAGGAATCCAGCGTCTGCTTCCGGGCGAGACGCTGACTTGCGCCGACGGCCACGTGCTCGGTCGCCGTCGCGTGTCGCACATCCCCGAGGGTGGGCCGGAGAATATCGATGAGGATGCAGCCCTGGAGCGGCTCGACCGCGCGCTGGAGGAGAGCGTCGATCTGCACCAGCGTAGCGACGTGCCGTACAGCATGTTGCTGTCCGGCGGCATCGACAGTTCGGCGCTGCTTGCGTTGATGGCGCGGCTGAACAGCCAGCCGGTGCTCGCCTTCAGCGCCGGCTTCAATACACAAGATGCTGCGGACGAGCGTGAGTATGCGGCGGCAGTCGCCAAAGCCTTGGGCGCCAGACACGAATCCATCGAGATGGACGAGCAGGAGGTGTGGCAGCATCTGCCCGAAATCGTCGCCTGCATGGATGACCCAGCGGCGGATTATTCGATCATCCCGACCTGGTTCCTGGCGCGCCGTGCGCGACAGGACGTCAAGGTGGTGCTGTGCGGCGAGGGCGGCGACGAGATCTTCGCGGGGCACTCGCGTTACCGGAATGCCGTCCGGCCATGGTGGCGCGGTGGCCGTGCGATGTGGGCGCGCGGCAGCTTCGACCGGTTGGACGTATTACGCGTGCGCCCGTCATCCTGGCGCGACGGGATTGCGACGGCCGAAGCGGAGGCCGCCATCGGCGGGCGGTCACGCCTGTCGGCGGCGCAGGCGACAGACATGGCCGACTGGTTGCCGCATGGGGCGCTGCTGAAGCTCGATCGCTGCATGATGGCGCATGGGGTGGAGGGGCGGACGCCGTTTCTTGATCCGGGGGTCGCCAAAGCCGCTTTCCGCCTGCCCGACGCCATGAAGCTGCGCGACGGGATGGGCAAGTGGATCCTGCGCAAATGGCTGGACAGGCACCTGCCGATGGCGCGGCCATTCGCGCCCATGCAGAGGCCCAGGGCGCCGATCGGCGACTGGATCAAAGGGCAGGGGGCGCGGCTCGGCCCGCTCGTGGCGGCGCAGCCGGGCATTGCCGAAATCGCAGATCCCGCCAAGGTCCGGCTGCTCTTCGGCGACGTCCGCCGCCGCCGGCACGGCGTCGCCTGCTGGAAGCTACTATTCTACGCGTTGTGGCACCGGCGGCACATTCTTGGCCTGCCGCCGGTCGGCGACGTCTTCGAGACGCTGGCAGCGGTTTAGGACCGGCAGGCTACCTACAAGTCCGGCGCCGCAACCAGGATCAGTCGAGACTGATGGTTCCCGCCTCGGGGCCTTTGGCGCCTTGCACCACGCCCATGCGAACCACCTGACCCTCCTGCAGCGGGCCCAGACCAGCCCGCTCGAGCACAGACGCATGTACGAAAACGTCCTTGCCGCCGGCCTCCGGCGTGATGAAGCCGAACCCCTTGTCCGGGTTGTACCACTTCACCGTGCCCGTCATCTCAACCGCGGTGCTCAGATCGACCTGGCGGCGCGGAGCACCTTCGAAGCTGCGCGGCGGGCGCTGCTGGTATCCACCTGGGCGGCGTGCCCCGGTGGGGGCCGCAGCGGTAGCGGTGCTCTCGTCGACCGAGGTGACCTGGTCCACCTGTCGGCCTTTCTGTCCCTGGCCCACGCGGATACGCAGGGTAGCCCCCGGGCTCACTGTCTGATAGCCGGCACCCTGCAACGTGTTCACATGCAGGAACACGTCACCTGACCCGTCTGTCAGTGCAACGAAGCCGTAGCCCTTTTCCCCGTTGAACCACTTTACCGTCGCTTCCACCTCCGGCGCAGAAGATGCGAAGGATGGAAACGGCATCGGCGGCGGTGGCGCGTTACCGTAGAAATTGTCGTCATCAAAACCGCGTCGGCGTGAAGGCCGTTGGCGGTCGTTCCTGGGAGGTCGCAAGTTAGTCGTGTCCCCTATTCATCGGCTGCTGTCCAGATGCCACGATACGCCTGATTGCGTCCGCTGTGTAGCGCTACAAGCCGGGCGGGAAATTCTTTCATATATTTTCAGTCGAAGGCGCGCTTGATGCGCGCCCAGTCCTCGATTGCCCGCTCTTCGCCGGGGGTGATCGGAATGACAATTTGGCTCCAGCCCGCATCGCGCAACGCTTCGACGCGCTGTTTCAGCTCTTGCTCGGTGGCGGTGAACGTCGTTCGCCGGATCAGTTCGGCGGTGACGAACTTTCGCTCCTCTGGCTTCACAAATACGAAATGTCCGCGATGGTTGTTGAGATAGCGCGCGTCAGGTGGCTCGAACCCACGCGCCATGGCAACGTACCCGTCGACCTGTTCCTGCACTGAGGACGGCACCGGCGAGGTGTTCTGCCAGCCTTCCATGTCGAGGTCGGCCGCGCGATGCAGCAGCACCGCGGCGCGCGGACCCGCCTGCGCGACCGCGCGTGGGCTATCGACCGGTTCGCCAGGCTCCAGCACACAACCACAGGCCCATGCAGTGGTATAGAGATCGCCCGGACTGCGACCAGCAGCCTTCCAGCTCTGTCGCATGCTCTCAAGCCCCGTCATTGCGCCATCCACATCGGAGATGAAGCTCTTCCAGCCGGCGTTCAGCTTTGCGGTCAGCGCCTGCGATCGCGGCCCGTAGGCGGAAACATGCAGCCGTATCGGATCATGCGTGTTGATCAGGTTTGCATCGGGATTGAGAAAGCGGATCTTCTTGCGCTTCCCCTCCACATCGGTTTCTAGCGTTTCGCCATTGAGCAGGCCGAAGACGACACGGATATATTCCTCCATGTCGGCAAGCCTCATCGCCCCGAGCCCCATTGCGCGGCGGGCGGAAAAGCCCGTGCCGACGCCAAAATCGATGCGCCCAGGCGCCATGCCGTTGAGCGTTGCGAACGCGTTGGCGGTGACCGGCGCGATGCGGTTGGACGGCACGAGTACGCCGGTACCGAGACGAATGCGCGATGTCTTCAGCGCCGCGGCTCCCATCGCGACGAAGCAGTCGGCGGTGATCATCTGCGTATCGAAGAACCAGGCGTGGGTGAACCCCAACTCTTCGGCGCGCTGCGCGAGCTTCCACGAGTCATGCGACGTGGCGATGCCGATGCCGAAATCCATTATTCCCTCCCTGTCAGCGATACATCGCCCGCTACGATGCGCGCTCGTCCGTCCGACGTGTCAAGCAATAGTGCACCATCGACATCGAGCCCAGCGAACTGGCCGGCGATGTACCGATCGGCGACATGCACGCTGAGCGGCGCTCCCTCGGGATGCGCGCGTGCCAGCCACGCGCCGCGGATTGCGGCAAAACCGTCCTGCTGCCAGACCGTAAGCCAGTCGGATAATGCGGCCAGCAGCCTGGACCGTGTCCCGTCCACGGTCGCCAGCCCACCGCAGCCTACGATCGTAGAGACATTGTAAGATACGCCGACGGGCGCCTGCAGCACGTTGAGGCCAATACCAAGGACCAGCGCGTCGTTGGCATCCTCCAACAGGATGCCTGCGATCTTCCCACCCCGCACTAGCACGTCGTTCGGCCATTTCAGCGTCGCACGTATCTGGCGGGGCAGCAGCGCTTCCACTGCGTCGGCCACGGCGAGGGCTGCGACGAAGCCGATCTCGGTGCGGCGCATTGGCGACACATCAAGACGGAGCACGATAGATACGTACAGGTTGCCGGGCGGGCTGGACCAACGCCGCGAAAAACGCCCGCGACCGGCTGTTTGCGCGTCGGCGTGCACCACGGTCCCATGCGCGGCCCCCTCGCGCGCCAACCGCGCCGCTTCGTCATTGGTTGACGCGATACTGGCGTGGTGACGGACGTCGAATGCAATCACGGCAGGGCGTCGAGCAGCTTCTGCGCGCGGGCACGCTTTTCCGGTCGGGCATCGCGTGCAACGATGCGCTGAAGCACCGACCTGGCGCGTGGGTCACCGGCCTCGCCAAGTTGGAATCCAAGCGCGTCGCGCTTGTCGAACCACTGTGGGTCGAATGATTGTAAAGTCAGCGGCAGGCGCCGCCAGTAGTATTTCAGCGCATCGGAGCGCCAGTCGGCATACACCTCTTCCCAGGACAGCGGCTGGCCGTCCGGGTTCGCGTTGTCGATGTTGAATGGCTCGCTGACCAGCTGATAGCGCACGTCCATCGACATACGCAGCGTGTCGCTGCGGTTCGGCAGACCCTTGTGCACCGTCATGCTGTGGAACAGCAGCACATC
>JBKPOG010000097.1:0-12084 GCA_046732975.1 Pseudomonadota bacterium | reverse complement strand
AATAGGCTGCCGGCTGCTCGTCCTTGCTCCCCAACGCCGCCGGGCAAATGCCCTGCGTATTCACGTCTTCCCCCTGCTCGCCGGGGGCATATTTCGCAACGACACTCGGTCTGCCGTAGTTCTGGCTGTTCTTGTTCATGTCCACGCCGGTCGTCCAGTTCACGGCGGGATCATATTTTTGCGCCACCAACAGCTCGCCCGTCGCGCGGTTCAACGTATAGCCAAGTCCGTTTCGATCAAAGTGAACCAGTGTCGGCACCATACGGCCACCGATATCCTGATCCGCCAGGATCATCTCGTTGACGCCGTCATAGTCCCACTGGTCATGCGGCGTCATCTGATAGACCCACTTTGCCATTCCGGTGTCGGCATCGCGGGCAAAGATCGTCATCGACCACTTGTTGTCGCCAGGCCGCTGCTTCGGATTCCAGGTGGAGGGATTGCCGGACCCGTAATAGATCAGATTCAACTTGGGATCATACGAGTACCAGCCCCATGTATCGCCGCCACCGATCTTCCATTGATCGCCCTGCCAGGTCTTCAGGCTAGAGTCGGCGCCGATCGGTTTGCCCAGTTCGGTGGTCTTCTGCGGATCGACCAGCACCTCGCTGTCCGGCCCCTCGGAATAGGCCCGCCAGATCTGTTTGCCATCGCTCACGGCATATGCCGTCACCCAGCCGCGCACTCCGAACTCGCCGCCGGACACGCCGATATACACCTTGTCCTTCACCACCATCGGGGCGCTGGTGCCAGTCTCGCCCTTGCCGGCATCGCCCGTCTTCACCGACCACAGGACCTTGCCGGTCTTCGCATCGAGCGCTACCAGCGTGGTGTCGGCTTGGTGCAGGAACAGCTTGCCATCCGCATAGGCGAGGCCACGGTTGACCGTATCGCAGCACATCACGGGAATGACGTTCGGATCCTGCTGCGGTTCGTATTTCCACAGGATCTTGCCGTCGTGGTTCAGATCGAGCGCGAACACCGTATTCGGGAACGGCGCGTGGACGTACATCGTATCCCCGATCACCAGCGGCGCGCCCTCATGCCCGCGCAGCACTCCGGTGGAGAACGTCCAAGCGACCTGCAGCTTGCCGACGTTGTGGGCGTTGATCTTGTTAAGCTTGGAATAGCGCTGGTTATCGTAAGTGATGGTTGGCATCACGACGTTCGCCGGGTTCGACTGCATCTGCACGAGGTCGCTGTTTTGCGCATAGGCAGTGCCGAACATGAATGGCGATGACAGAAGCGTCGCCGTCGCCAGCAGAGTGGCTGCCGAAGCCCTTGGCATTGATTTCCTCCCATTGCTCTCACTCACAGCGGGTATCCTAACCGCGGCCGCCGTGATGCACTTGTACAATGTTGGGGCGAGGGTTCCCGGCACCACAGAGGTCGGTGACCCTGTGACGTCGTTCGGCCAGTGCTGGCATACGCGTCGTGGTGGACACCCTACCCAACTTCAGGCGTCCCCCTAAAGTGCCGAAAACAAAGTTATCCTTATTCTATGTACGAAAGGTAGCAAGTCACGGCCACGTGAATACCAGGAAGGGGCCGGCACGACTGGAGCAAGCGGAATGCGCGGAATCGCTACATTAATGGGGGCAACACTGGCCGTCAGCGTCTCGCTGGCTGATGCCGCTGCGAGCCCGCCGTTCAGCACTCAGCAGGTCGCGGATGGAGATTACGTGCATTTCGGCCAAGTCGCACTGACCACACCAGAGAATGCTGGCGATATCGCCAATCTGGGAATCATCGTTGGCAACGATGCTGTTGCCGTCGTGGACACCGGGGGCAGCATCAGCGTCGGGCAAAGCCTCGTCGCAGCCGTGCACGCCCTCACCGATAAGCCAATCCGCTACGTGATAAATACGCATGATCATCCGGACCACTTGTTCGGAAATGCCGCTATGCCGGCTGGCACGACGTTTGTCGGGCACCACAATCTGCCAAGCGAACTCGCCAGTCGCGGTGCATATTATCTTCACTCCTACCGTGAGCAGCTGGGTGCAGCGGAGATTGATGCGGTCAGGATCATTCCGCCGACACTGCTGGTGGACACCGAAACAAGGCTGGATCTGGGCGGGAGGCCCCTGCAGCTCATTGCCTGGTCGCCCGCCGCTCATACGGACTGCGACCTGACAATCTTGGACGAGACCACCGGCGTGCTGTTTGCCGGCGACCTCGTGTTCCTGCAGCATGTTCCCGTCGTGGACGGTAGCCTGACGGGGTGGCTGTCGGTGATCCAGCGACTGGAGAAGCTGCCCGCTCGCGTCGTGGTGCCAGGTCATGGTCGCGAGATCGCCCCTTGGCCGCAGGCGCTCGATGACGAACGCCGCTACCTCACCGTTCTCGCGCAGGACACGCGCCGCGAGATCACGCAGGGCACGCCGCTCGAACGTGCGATCGGCAAGATTGCCAGCTCAGAGCGAAATCGGTGGCAGTTGTTCGACGACTACAATGCGCGCAATGCGACGGCCGCCTTCAGCGAACTGGAATGGCAATAGCCGGTTCAGCAACCGAGCGACCCCGATACTGATATGCGTCATCGGCTGCTGAGGCGTCGCTCTCAGCCAGCTTGCGCATGATCGCGTGGTGCGGCGACAATTCGCAGGCTGGATCGGTTGCCGCCGCATCGCCGGCGAGTGCCAGTGCTTGGCATCGGCACCCCCCGAAATCGACCTCTCGCATCTCGCAAGAGCGACACGGCTCGCGCATCCAGTCGGTGCCGCGATAGGCCTGAAACGCTGGCGAATCCCGCCAGATCTCTGCCAACGCACGGTCGCGCACCGACCAGAACTGCAGCCCGGGAATGCTTTCCGCCGCGTGGCATGGCAGAACCCGCCCGGAGGGCGTGACATTCAGCGAACGACGCGCCCAGCCGCCCATGCATGCCTTGGGACGTCGCGCATAGTAGTCCGGTACCACCATGTCGATGACGAGCCGTCCCGCGTATTGGGGGCGGATGCTCTCCATCTCCTCCATTGCCTGCGCGACCTGAGCAGGCGTTGGCATCAGTGCCTGGCGATTGCGCAAAGCCCAGCCGTAGTACTGCGCGTGGGCGATTTCGACACGGCCGGCGCCGAGTGCTGCAGCCGTTTCGACCAGCGCCGCAACGTGGCGGATGTTCGCCCGATGCACGACGACATTGATGGTGAGCGCGAATTGCTGTTCGACAATCATACGGGCGAACGCAAGCTTGCGAGTGTGCGCGCCGCGGTAGCCGGCAATCCGATCGGCCGTTTCGGCGTCCACGTCCTGCAGCGAGAGCTGGACGTGATCGAGGCCACTCTCCTTCAACCGAGCAAGCCGTGCCGCGTCGATGCCAAGGCCGGAGGTGATAAGATTGCTGTATAGTCCCGCCTCGCGCGCGGCCGCGACGATTTCGACCAGGTCACGGCGCGATGCAGGTTCTCCGCCCGAAAGATGCACCTGCAGAACGCCCAGTGCCGCAGCTTCGCGAAAGACCCGTGCCCAGGTCGCAGCATTCAGTTCGCTCGCTCGATCCTCCAACGCCAGCGGATTGGAACAATAAGGGCAGGCGAGGGGACACCGATGGGTCAGCTCCGCCAGCAACCCGAGCGGCGGCGACAGTTCCTGCCGCGCACTCACACGACCATCCGCTTATCGACCAGCTCGGCCAGCATGTTCCTCACGTCACCTTCAATGTCTGCGCGGTCGGCAGTGTAGAGCGCGGCGAGTTCGTCGACGATCTGGGCCAATGTGCGCGTTCCGTCGCAGCGTTGCAGAATGTCGCTTGCCGGTCCCTCTGTCTCGATCACCCGTTCCGGGCCTAGCAGGACCCAGGCGTCACGCGTCTTGTCGAAATGCAGACGCACGCCGGGGGCCAGGCGCGGCCGATCCGGCGCTGACTCAGGCATCGGAACTCTTCGGCACAAAGGCGCCAGGAGGGATCAGCCCTGGCGTGACATAGGCATAGTGTAGCGCGTCCAGCATGCACCACAGCACATCGCACTTGAACGCGAGGGTATCAACCACCGCCTGCTGTAGTTCAGGCGTCGTTGCGTGCTGTTTCACCCATTCGAGTGCGAAATTGGCATCGCGTTCGGCTTGCGGCGGACGCTTGTCGAAATACGCCATGATCTCCGGCGTGATGAATTCGTAATGCGCGAGCATGCCGCTCATCCGCTCGGTGATGATTTGCGGCGAGAAAAGCTCGGTCAGGCAAGAGGCGATCGCCTCCAGCAGACTGCGCTCGCGGACATAATGCACGTACGCCTGGACCGCGAAGCGCGTGGCCGGCAACAGCAGGCGCGTTGATGTCACCGCCGCGCGATCGAGGCCAAGGCCATCCGTCAGCTTGAGCCACCGTTCGATGCCGCCGGGGCGATCATCATCGCCATCGTGGTCCTCCAGCCGCTTGCGCCACTCGCGTCGGAGTGCGGGATCCTCACAACGGCCGATCAGCGACGCATCCTTCAGCGGGACCATGGCCTGGTAGTAATAGCGGTTGAGTGCCCACGCCTGCACCTGGGCCTTCGTGCATCGGCCGTTGTGCAGCATCTGATGGAAGGGATGCAGATTATGGTAGCGCCCGGCGCCCAGCTTGCGCAGGCGCGATTCCAGGTCACCGGCACCAGGAGAATCGTTCAAAGCACCACCTCCATGCCGTCAAAGGCGACCTCGAAGCCAGCCGCCTCCACCTGCCGCCGCTCGGGTGAATCGCGCAGCAGGATCGGATTGCTGTTGTTGATGTGCAGCAGGACGCGCCGACCTGGCAGGTCCGACAGCCCTTCCAGCGTTCCGCCGGGACCACTCACCGGCACATGGCCCATGCGGCGCCCGGTCTTCTTTCCGAGGCCCGCCGCGATCATCTCGTCATCGGTGAACAGGGTGCCATCGAAGAACACGAGGTCGGCGTCGCGCAGTTGCTGTCGCACACCGTCTGTAATCTCGGCACAGGCCGGCGCCATGATGACGCTGCGTCCGTTGCCTTCTAGTCGTGCGGCAAAGGTGGGGCCGGGCTCAGCGACGGTGGCGCCGCGGCTTTCGAGATAGAGCGGAACCTTGCCGGGCATCTCGAGCAGCGTCAGCACAATCTCCCCGGGGCATCTCACCGGCTGATCCGGAACAATCGGCTCCTGCCGGACAATGGCCGGGTCCAGCACATTAAAGATATTGTTCTGCCGCAGCAGGTCCAGCAGAGGGACCGGCGCATACACTGTGAAGGGCTGGCGTTCCCGCAGGACCAGCAACCCTGCGATGGCGTCGACGTCGCCGCCGAGCAGGACTACGGCTGCAAGCGGTGAGTGGCGTGGTCCATGAGCTGGCCACAGGCGAGGAGTTTGCATGATCTGCTGTCGCAGATCCGGTGAAGCACCAACCACCACCCAGTCGGTTTCATTGCCGGTGACGGCGATCGACGCCTGAGTTGCGGCACGCACCCGTGGATCCCCAGACCGCGCCAGACAACACAGGTGGCACCCGCAATTCCACTGCGGGAAGCCGCCACCTGCCGCCGCGCCGAGAACCAGGGCCGTAAGCCCGGATGCTCGGCCACGCATAGCGACACTACTGAGTTGAGTTCAGGCTACAGCTTGCCGGCGAAATAGCCGTTGATTTCCATACCGATGCAGATTTCGCGCAGCTTCGGACGCGTCCATGCCATGGGACAACTCCTCTGATCGTGTAGGCAACAGCGGAAGAACCGCCCATCGATCCCTCTGCTGCGCCAGACTAACAGTTCGGGCCGGGGGCGTCCAGGACACGCGATCCTTGCAATCCCCCGCACAGGAGCGAATATCCGCGCCAGTATTATCAGCTCTGGCACGTGAGTGCCGGGCAAATGGCAGGAAGCGGTCATGAACACGCGGACACGGCACTCGCTGGTGCATCGTCGATGGGTGCTGGCAGCTGCGGTCGGCGCTGTCAGCGCGAAAGCCGTCGCGCAAGCCCCGGCGCAGCCCGATTCCTGGACGGCCCTGGCACCGCAGATCTTTGGCGATCGCGTCATTCATGATGGCAGCACGGTTGTCGGCATCGATGCCCCGTATCGCGCCGAGGATGCAGCGCTGGTGCCCATCAGCCTTCGCTTGCTGCTGAAGCCTGATGATGCGCGCCATATCGCCGGGATCACGCTTTTGATTGATGAGAACCCGTCGCCGCTGGCGGCTGTGTTCACGCCCGGCCAGGCGAGTGGCATGCGGTCGATCTCGACCCGCGTCCGGGTCGACTCGTACACCAACGTGACAGCGATCGCCGAGCTGAGCGACGGCCAGCTCTACGCTACGCAGCGGTTCGTCAAGGCGGCCGGCGGCTGCTCGGCACCTGCCGCGAAGCAGGATGCAGACCCCGCGGCAGTCGGCGAAATGCGTTTTCGTCGGTTCGCCGCTGCGGCTGACGCCGACCAGGGAAGGAACGAGGCGCAGCTCATGATCCGCCACCCGAACTACTCGGGAATGCAAATGAACCAGCTGACCCGGCTGTATATTCCCGCGCACTTCGTGAAGTCCGTGAAGATCCACCAGGGACCAGAACTGTTGCTCGCGGTGGAGAGTGGCATCTCCATCTCGGAGAACCCGGTCTTCCGGTTCGACTATCGCAACAATGGCGCCACCACATTCAGCGCCGACATCGAGGACAGTGAGGGCAAGTCATTCCACCAGGAGTGGCCCGCGACCGCGACCTGATCGCAGTCTAGAAGCAGCGCACCTCGGCTTCTGCCTGTGCTTCCTGCAGATCACGAACCATTTCGTTGGCGGTTGCGCTGCGGAACTCCTGACCTAGGTAGCCACCCGCATTGCGCCGCATGCGCAGCACAGTCTCGGCCTTCTCGTACTGCTCATAGGGCAGCAGCGTCGCGATCACGTCTATGGCGCATGAGCAATGCTGTAGCGCCTCCTGCGTGCCGCCGTTCGTCGCCATGCAGGCGAACACATATTCGGCGCGCGTGGCCGTGCTGTAGTCTGAGTCATACGCGGCCAGCCCTGGCCGAGGACACATCGCACTGCCCAGGAGGATCAATGCGCCGAAGCGAAACAGCACAGCGTTCATGGCACGGAGCAGCGTTCCGCATCCACGGAACACATTCAAGGGGCCGGTTCGGGAATGCGTAATGCGGCGTGCCGCGCCGGCGTCGTGCTGGCGATAACATTCGCCGGCCACGCTCTGGCCGCAGAAAAAAGGACTACCCGGTTCTGGAACCTTACCGGCGAGACGATCACTCATCTGAGCCTGGCGCCGGCCGGCACCGCAAAGTGGGGTCCGGATCAATGCCGCAACGACCCGGACGGCAGCGTCGATTTCGACGAGAGGCTGCGCATCACTGGGGTGTCGTCCGGTCGCTATGACGCGGAGTTCACCGACAAGACCGGACGCACCTGCACTGTCAGCAACATCGATATCAAGGCCGGGGGCGTGTTTTCCATCGGCAAGGAAGCGCTGGAGCACTGCGTCGCAAAATAAGTCTGCACCTGACCGTTCCATTGACACCGCGCCAAAAGACGCGGGGATAATCCTGCAGTCGAATGGGAGGAATCACGCGAGATGCTCGTCGCGCGTCGTGCATTGCTGGCCGCCGGGATCGCTGTTGCGAGGGGACCTCTGCGTGCCGCGTCATTGCCTGCGATTCGTATCGGCGTGCTGCGCTTCGGCACGGTGTCGTGGGAAATCGACGTGATCCGCCATTACGGTTTCGATACCGCTGCTGGTATCTCAGTGGAGCCCGTTGAGCTTGCCGCGGCGCAAGCCGCACAGGTCGCATTGCAGGCCGGTCAGGTTGACGCAATCGTGGTGGATTGGCTGTGGGTGGCGCGGCAGAGGGCGGCCGGTGCGGACTGGACCTTCGTGCCATTCTCCGACGCGGTCGGCGCGCTCATCGTCCCGCAGGCGTCACCGATCCGCGACGTGCCGGATCTTGCGGGACGTGCACTCGGTATTGCCGGTAGTCCGCTCGACAAGAGCTGGCTTATCCTGCGTGCCTATGCAAGCCAGCGATACGGCATCGACCTCAACGCTGTCGCCAACAAGAGCTTTGGCCCGCCGCCACTCTTGGCCGAACAGATGAAGGCTGGACGATTGGATGGACTGCTGACCTATTGGCAGTTCGCGGCGAAGGCGCAGGCGGCGGGGGCCCGCAGGATCCTGGCAGTCGAGGATGCTGTTGCCGCGCTCGGGGTCAAAGCCAGCGTGCCGTATATCGGCTACACATTTTCCAAGCGATGGGCCGAGCAGAACAAGGATGTGATCGACGGGCTCATCAGCGCGTCACAGCAGGCACGCAACGTTCTCGCGACCTCGGATACGGAGTGGTTGCGTATCAAGCCGCTGACCGGCGCCGCCGATAGCAGTGAGCTCGAGCAGTTGCGGGACTGGTATCGCCACGGCATCCCCCAAGTCTGGGGGGAGTCCGAGCGCCGGGCCGCCGGGGAACTGTTCGATCTATTGGCCAGAATAGGGGGGCCTGATCTGGTTGGTCCGGTCAGCACGATACCCGCCGGAACCTTCTGGCCGGTCACTTGGCAGTCGCAGGCGTAGCGGGCCGCAGGTACCGGGATCTTTCGACGCGGCTTGTGTCGGCCGCAGTCTTCCTGCTTGCTTGGCAAGTCGCAGCCGACCTCGCGCACAGCCGGTTGTTGCCGGGTGTGATCGCGGTGCTGCGGGCCATGGTGCAGCAGACGGAATCTGGTGCGTTGCCGTGGAATCTGGCGATCACTCTCGTTCGTGTCGCCGCTGCGTTCGCGATCTCACTGTTACTCGGCAGTGCGCTGGGCATCGGCATGGGGCGCATGCGCCGTTTGGATCTTTGGCTGGACAACGCGGTGACGGTCCTCCTGAACCTGCCGGCGCTGGTGCTGATCGTGTTGATCTACGTATGGTTCGGTCTCAACGAGATCGCCGCCATCGCTGCCGTGGCGCTCAACAAGCTGCCCACGACGGTGGTGACCATGCGTGAAGGCGCGCGTGCGCTCGATCCGGCGCTCGCCGAGATGGCACAGCGCTTTCAAATGCCGCGTTGGCGCATCCTGCGACATGTCACGCTGCCGCAACTGGCTCCATACTTGTTTGCTGCGGCTCGCTCCGGGCTTGCGCTGATATGGAAGATCGTACTCGTGGTGGAGCTGCTTGGCCGCAGCAACGGCATTGGATTCCAGATCCAGATCTACTTTCAGCTGTTCGATGTCACGCTGATCCTTGCCTATACGCTGGCCTTTCTCCTGGTTGCGCAGCTGATCGAATGGGTCGTCATGCAGCCGCTCGAAAACTGGGCGATGCGATGGCGGATGTAGTCCTGCGACTGCGCATCGAGAGCAAAGGCTTTCACACTGATCGTGGCAAACTGCCCGTGCTCGGTCGGATCGAGCTAACGCTGGGGGCCCGAGAGATCGTCGCAATTGTTGGGCCTTCGGGCTGCGGCAAGACGACACTGCTGCGGATCATTGGAGGGCTCGACACCAATTTCGTTGGCGAGCTTCAGTGGTTCGGCAGCGGGTTGCGACGCATCGGCGAGGTGTTTCAAGAGCCGCGTCTGCTGCCCTGGCGCACTGTGCGGCAGAATATTCTGCTGGCACAGCACCATCCCAACCCGGCCATTGCCGACGAACTGCTCGAATCGCTGGACCTTGCCGCATTCCGCGACTCGTATCCCAGCAAACTGTCGCTGGGCATGGCGCGGCGTGTGGCAATCGCTCGCGCCTTCGCCATCGAACCGGAGCTGGTGCTGCTGGATGAACCATTCGTCTCGCTCGATCCAGCAATGGCCGAACGGAGCAGAGAAGTATTGCTGAAGGCGTGGCATGCGCGTCCAACTGCGGGGCTGCTGGTGACGCATGATCGTGACGAAGCGGCGGCACTCGCCGATCGCATCCTGGTGCTGGGTTGCCGGCCAGCGCGCATCAAGGAAGAGCGGATGGTCCGGCACCCCCCCGCCACGCCTCGAAGCGCAATCGTCAGGCGATGATGTTCGCGCCGCCGTCGACGTAAACAGTGCCACCAGTGATGCGCCTGGCCAGCGAGGTCGCGAGATACGCGCAGGCGAAACCGACGTCCATGATGTCGACAAGTTCGCCGAGTGGCGCTCGCTCCGCCGCCTCGTTCAGCAACAACTCGAAATCCTTCAGCCCGGATGCTGCTCGTGTCTTCAGCGGTCCCGGCGAAATGGCATGGACGCGGATGCCACGCGGACCCAGCTCGTAGGCAAGATAGCGGCAGGCCGCCTCCAGCGCGGCCTTCACTGGTCCCATCACGTTGTAATTCGGCACGACCCGATTGGCGCCGTAATAGCTCATCGCGAACATCGTCCCGCCATTCTTCATCAGCGGTGCCGCGAGCTTCGCCATTCGGATGAAGGAGTGGCAGGAGACATCCATCGCCTTGGCAAAACCTTCTGCCGAACAGTTCAGCAGCCCGCCCTGCAAATCTTCCCTCGGTGCGAAAGCAATCGAGTGCACCAGAATGTCCAGCGCGCCCCACTCGCGAGAGATGCGCTCGAACAGCGCTTCCAACTGACCTGGGACGGAAACGTCCAACGCTCCGGTGATGGCTGCCCGCAATTCCTGAGCAAGCGGTTCCACGTAGGCGCGTGCCCGCTCGTTGAGCCACGTCATTGCAAGCTCCGCCCCAACCGTGCGAAACGCCTTCGCACAGCCATAGGCGATGGACTGGTCGTTCGCCACGCCGACAACCAGCGCCTTGTGTCCGGCCAGTACAGGTCTGATATGGGCTTCGCTCATGCCGGCTCCTTCAACGGATGGATGCCGATACCGACTGGCGGCGCGCCGCTGCCACCATTACGGCAACGGCGCAGGAGGCGAGCCGCGTCAACAGCGAGTCGGCACGGCTGGTCAGAATGATCGGCACCCGCGCGCCGAGTACGATGCCGGCGGCATCCGCATGCGCCAGAAACGACAGGCTCTTGGCAAGCATGTTGCCAGCCTCCAGGTCCGGAACGACAAGCACATTTGCTCGCCCTGCGACGGGCGATACGATCTGCTTGATGGCAGCCGCTTCGGGACTGATTGCGTTATCGAGTGCGAGCGGCCCGTCCAGCAGTGCGCCGGTGATCTGCCCCCGGTCGGCCATCTTGCAGAGCGCCGCGGCCTCGATGGTGGAAGGGACCTTGGCTGTCACCGTCTCCATCGCGCTCAGTAGCGCCACCCGAACCTCGGTGACCCCCATGGCGTGTGCAAGGTCGATAGCATTCTGCACGATGTCCACCTTGTCATCGAGCGTCGGCACGATGTTGATCGCCGCATCAGTGATGATCAGGGCATTGGGATGACGGGGCACATCCATGACGAAGCAATGGCTGATCCGACGAGCCGTCCGGATGCCGGCGTCTCGCGCCACCACCGCACCCATCAGCTCGTCTGTGTGCAGGCTGCCCTTCATCAGCGCCTCGACCCGTCCTTCGGTCACCAGCTCGACAGATTTGGCGGCGGAGTCGTGGCTGTGTTCCGAAGGAACAATGTCCATCGGTCCGATCTCAAGTCCCGCAGCTTTGGCGACGCTACGAATGCGTTCGACCGGCCCCACAAGGATCGGCTCGATCAGCCGCAATCGCGCTGCCTCAACGGCACCTTGCAGGGATACATCGTCGCATGGGTGCGCGATGGCCACCCTGATCGCGGGTAGCGCCTGGGCGGCCTTGATCAGCCGTTGGTATTTATCGTGCGGCACGTCTTGTCCGGTGGACTCAGGCATGTTCCGCCTCGGCCTTGCTTCGCTTCGTGGCCTCCGTCGCGAACATCGCCTCGATCTGCTTCAGACGGCGCTTGCCCTCTTCGGACATCTCACCGCGAGCCGCGAGAACCCGATTCAGCATTTCCAGCGCCGTCTTCCGCGGCCCGGCATCGCTGCCAAGCAGCTTCGGCAAGGTGCTGACGGCGCGGTCCTGATCCAGGCATACCAACAGATACTGCTGCCGGACCATCTCCTTGAAGTGAGCCAGGGTCATCTGCTTGTCGGCAGGACGTGAGGCATGGATGATCTTGAGCACTGAGAACCCGCGCTCATCGATGCTGCCCTCGGGCATACGGATATAGATCAAGGCCCGCATGGCAGCCTCCGTTATGCCGCCAACCTCGAACTGCTTTTCCAGTTCGGCGCGCAGTCGGGCGATATCTGCCTCGC
>JBKPOG010000096.1:0-7127 GCA_046732975.1 Pseudomonadota bacterium | reverse complement strand
CGGAACGCGGCCTCGACTGGCTTGGCAGCTTCGACCGCTTCAGCGCGGATCCGCTCGACGATCTCCTCCGGATTGGTGGGCACGAACGGCATGGCAGCGCCATAGAAGTAATTGGCCGACGGAATGTCGATGACATTCAGCCCCGTAAGATGAGCATTGTGCTGGATTGCAAGGCGCGCCGCCAATTCCACGCGCGCGGCGCTGCGGGACGTGGCATCCACATAGACCAGCAGATCCTTGAGAGCCATTGACGGAATCCTCCCTGCGTGACGGTCGGATCGCCGTATACACCGCAGGCGCGACCGTCGAATTGATTTGGATCAGTCGATTCTACTGCAGAGGCACCTGCAAACTAAGTCCGGGGGTCTGGATCGGACGCCTGTCTTCGTTGTTCTGAAACTGGGATCCAGGGGTATAGCCAAGTCCCTGGGTAAGGAGTTGCGCCCGGAAGTCCTGCGGCCGGACCCGCACTCCATCGTTAGGGGGCACAAACGGCGCTTGTGCCGTTCGGTCTGGCGTCGGAGCGAGTTGCTCGCGCGGCGGATGGGCTGGTGGGATTGGCGGTAGCGGCAACGGGGCGGCCGCGGCGGCGATGGAAACGAGCGCAAGGCCCGCGCAGGCGAGACGGATCATGACACCCTGCTGGGACTGCTCGGCAGGCGCGATTCGACGCCGCGAAGGTCGTCCGGCGGATTGCCGGTGGGTGCGCCGAGAGCCCCTGATCCTACCTTCTGCCACGCATCGAGAGCCCAAATGACCGAGGGAAAGGCGATCTGCTGACGCGGGATCCGCTCAGGCGCAAACAGAGCAACCTCCAGGCTCTCTTCGCCCGCCGCAAAGCGGGGCTCGGCGGCGAAGCGCCCGCGAAATATCACCTGAACCTGGCCGATGCGGCTGATGGTGAACACCCCGAGTATGCCATCGAGCACGATGTCGGCTTGGGCTTCTTCCCAGGCCTCGCGGGCGGCACCCTCTTCAAGGGTCTCGCCGTGTTCAAGATAGCCAGCCGGCAACGTCCAGAAGCCCCGTCGCGGCTCAATGGCGCGTCGGCACATCAAGACGGAACCGTTCGCCACCACCACGGATCCAACCACAACTTTGGGATTCTCATAGGCAATGTGACCGCAATCCGCGCAGACCAGCCGCTCGCGGTTGTCGCCACTAGGAATCCGGCGAACAAAGTCCGGCATGCCCGCAACGTGGCGCTTTCACCGCAGCGGATCAATCCCCAACCGAAAGTGAATGCTACCAGGGCGCTACGGCGCGAATCATATGGAGAGGTCGAGCAGCGATCCGCGCGGCAACACCCGGTTCGGCACGTCACGGATCGGCGGCGCGATGCCAGCCGGCGCTGGCTGAGCGCCTGACTGTGACGACGGCGCCGAAACCGAGCGCGCGGGGAGCACATTGCCGGAAACTCCGCTCGCCGGCGCAATGCCTGCCGAGAAAGCGGCGATCGAGAGTGGTGACAACATGGCGCCAGGGTCGCGCCATGCGATTAACAATGGCTGAAGGGTCAGACCAACTCGGTGCCAAGGGCCTGTCGCAACGCCGCGACAGTCCGGGAGAGTTCTGCCGCCACGTCATCGACGCATGGCGAGAGGGCCATAGGCTCCTGACAAGCCGTCTGCATAAGCGTCCGCAGCCGCGCTTCCAATGACGCCATGCCGTATTCCGCTGCCATGCCGGCCATGGCATGAGCGGCGGTCTTAAGCCCTTCTCGGTCCGACTGGATGCTGGCGTCGCGCAGCGACACGAGCCGGTCGGCCAGATCAGCAAGACATTTCTCTACCAGGTTGGCGAGGGTGTCAGCCGGCAGAGTAGCCCGCAGTTCGGCCAGCCGTGTCGTGCACACGACGGGTGAGGCCACCTCACCGGCAGGTGAGCCATCGCGCCCGGGTGGCAGGAGCCGTGCGCGATCCGGCCATACGTAGCGGGCGATGACCTCCAGCAGATCACGCAACGTGGCTGGCTTGGCCAGCATATCGTTCATTCCTGCTGCCGCGCAGGCCGCCTGATCTTCGGGACAGATATTTGCGGTCAGTGCCACGATTGGCATGCTTGCGGCCGGCCCGCCCAGGGCGCGGATCTGCCGCACCGCCTCCAGGCCGCTCATCCCCGGCATGAAGATGTCCATCAGCACCAGATCGTAAGGCGATGTTGCCACGGCACTGACCGCCGCCTGTCCGTTGCTCGCAACGTCGACCTGATGCCCCTCGCGACGAAGCAGCGTCGCGGTGACCATCTGATTCGCCAGGATGTCCTCGACCAGCAGGATCCGCGTGCGCGGCATCCATCGCGGTGGTGCGGCCACAGTTTGCGGCCAGACGGTCACTGCGCCGCTCGGGATCGGCTTGATCGGCAAGGTCAACCAGAACTCGTTCCCGGCAGCGCGGCTGCCAAGCTGCCATGCCTGACAGCCAATCTCGCCGCCCATCAGGGTCACGAGATGGCGGCATATCGTCAGGCCGAGGCCCGTCCCGGCAGACGCCGCATCCTTGCCATCCTGCAATTGGTAGAAGGCCTCGAACAGATGAACACGGCTCGCCGGTGGGATGACGGGCCCGCGGTCGCGCACCGCCAGCCGGAGCTGCGGTTCCGAACCATTGGGCAGAACCTCGGCGATCACCCGCACTTCACCGGGATCGGCAAACTTAAGGGCATTCGACAGCAGGTTGATCAGGACCTGCCGCAAGCGACCAGGATCCTCGTACAGCTCCGTCGGTACCCCACGCGCGACACTCAGCCGCAGCGCCATCCGGCGTTCCGCCGCCTGAGAGCGGAATATCTCCATCGCGCTTTCGATCAACGGGCGTAGCTCAAAAAGACCAGGACGCAGCGCCAGCTGGCCGGACTCCATCCGCGACATCTCCAGGATGTCATTGATCAAGGCTGACAGCGCCTCGCCGGCGCGTTGTGCGGTCTCCGCCAGAACACGGTGGGTCCCCGCCACTTCGCCATCCGCGAGGAGATGGAGGCTGTTGAGCAGCGCGCCGAGTGGCGTACGGATCTCGTGCGACACGATCGCAACGAAACGCGACATCGCCTTGGTGGCCGCGGCCGCCAGTGCGTTGGCCTGCCGCAGGGCGTTCACCGATTCGCGGTGCGCTGTGATATCCGAATAGAGCGTCACAAACCCGCCGTCCGGCAGCCCGTTGCGCCGTAACTCAACGACGCGGCCGTCCGGGGCGGCCCGCTCGATGGCACGTGGATAGGTGCCGGCCCGCAGAATGGCCATGCGGCGCGCCACTTCCGCCTCGACATCGACATCTCCGAAGATGCCGACCGCCGCTTGCGCGCGGAGGATGTCCTCCATCGGGAGCCCAACGCGTAGAAGGTCCTTCGGCACGCTGGCGATCTCGGGAAAGCGGTCATTCCACGCAACCAGCTGCATATTGGCGTCGGTCATCGCGACGCCATCCGACATGCCGGCAATGGTCGCTTGCAGCAGATCGGTGCGGGCATCAGCGCTTGCCTTGGCAAGCGCCAATTCGGTGTTCGCCCCGGCGAGGACGCGTCGCTCATGGTCCAGCGCGGCCTCGCGCCGGCGAGCGTGGTGGGCGGCATAGATGAGGGTCGACGCCAGCAGCAGCAGCAGCAGCGTGATGCCGCCTGCGAACATGTAGGCGTCATCGGCCCAGGTCTTGGTCGCACTCATCGCATCAGTGCGGTCGATCGCGAAGATCACCCCGAGCCCGTGGCCCCCGATCTGGCGAAAGCCGTGGACGCGTTCGATGCCGTCGGGTGCCGTCCGGCCGACCCAGACGGAATTGGGATAGGCCTGCATCGCCTTGAACATGTCGCTGCCGGCGATGCTGGTTCCCGGATCGGCCGAGGTCTCCCCCACGACAAACCGAAGGACGCCTTGCTCCATACCGACGATGGCAACCAGGCCATGCGCTCCGATATTGCCCACGTTGTAGAAGCTGCCGAGTGAGGCGGTCCGCAGCATGGCGACGACCGCGCCGGCGAAGGAGCCGTCGCGATTACGCAGCGGTCGAGCGAGGCTCATGTGCCATGACGGCATCAGCCTGTCGGTCGTGCTGGGACCGACGAACATGGCGCCATCCTCGGGAGGCTGCCTGCTGAGCGCACGGAAGTAGTCCTGATCGGCAACGTCGCTACCGATCGTGTCAGGTGCCGTGCCGTCGATGATGCGGCCACGCCGGTCGGCGAGGATCAGGTCCGGGCTGATCTCGTTCAGCAGCACGAGCTGATTGCGCCAGGGCAGGAGCCGGAACTGCTCGTGGTTGCTTTCCCAGGCATGGGCGAGGGTACGGAGCTCCTCGTCGACTTCCAACAGGCTCACCCTGACCTGTTGTGCAAACAGCGTGGCCTGGCTCGCAACGCTGATCTCAACACGGGCCATCGCCGTGGCCTGCTGGTTGTGGACGGCACTCAACGTGCCGAACCAGGTGAGCGAAATCAGCACCAGGCAGGCAACGACGATCGCCGCCAAACCGAGCCGCTGGCTGGTGGTCCTCGGATTCATCGCGCCACCAGACGTGAGGCCATTTTAGTCCCGCTGCACCGGTGCGTTGCAGCGTAGCACCGTATCCGCTGCATAAGCATTTCAGGACCGCGGACACAACCGCGGGTCGGCCGGGAATCATGCGTCCCGCATTTTCTCTGAGACGAGAAGAGGATGGCGAAAATCAAAGTAAAAACCCGTCGTGGAACTGGACGGCGACGAGATGACCCGCATCATCTTAGGTTTATCAAGGATAAGCTGATCCCGCCCCACCGGGACACTGGTCTTAAGTATTATGACCTCGGCGTCGAATATCGCGGCAAGACCGATGACCAGATGACGGTGGACGCGGGCACGCAGCACGCCAGAGCCGATGTATCGCAGCCTTGGCCGCGCCCGGATGCGGATGTCGAGCCGTGAAAGGCGCCAGGAAGATTGACAGTAATGATGATTTACATTACGTTATGGTGACGCCAAAGGAGGACCTCGTGGCTTCCCTCACCGTCACTGCGAAAGGTCAGGTCACGCTCAAGCGCGACTTGCTGCAGCACCTGGGCATCAAGCCCGGTGAACGGGTGGACTTCGAAAAGCTGCCGGGCGGGGAACTGCGCGTGCGTGCGGCGCGGCCGACCGGAACGATCGATAGTTTCCTGCACAGCCTCGACGGCAAGGTGAAGCGCAAGAAGCCGCTGTCGATCGAGAACATCAACCGGATTGCGGCTGCGGGCTGGGCGGGCGATTTGGATCAGACATGAAGATCTCCGTTGATACCAACGTGCTCGCGCGGGCAGTCTTGAACGATGATCCCGCGCAGTCGCGCGCGGCCAGAAAACTGCTGAAAGAGGCATCACTGATCGCCGTGCCTCTGCCGTGTCTGTGCGAATTGGTGTGGGTGCTGCGGCAAGGTGCTAAACTGGCAAAGGATGACGTGGCGACGGTCATTCGCAGTCTGCTGAATGTGAGCAACGTGGTAGTCAACAGGCCGGCTACCGAGCTTGGCCTTGCCGTCCTTGATGCCGGCGGCGATTTTGCCGATGGCGTGATCGCCTATGAGGGGACCTGGCTGGGCGGCGAAGCATTCGTGTCCTTCGACAAGCAGGCCGTCTCTCTGGTGTCTACGCAGGGCGAAGCCGCGCAGCTCTTGAGCTGAAGGGACGCAACTGGCGCTGCGAGGCAAGCCGCGCCCGGCTTCCGTGGCCATCGATGGTTGCTGCGCTTAACAAGCCGAGCAACACGACACAGCCGTAACACTTTCAGTGCGAGGATGATCATGGCCAAATCGATGGAGGTTTTTCGCGATCTATATCTGCGTGGCTCATTCGCGAGGCGCTCTGACCTCCGTCAAGCCCTGATCGCTGCTGCCGAGGATCCCTGGTATGATGATCCCGATCGCGCCGCAGCGATCGGCCGCTGCGACCGGCGTGCCGGTCCTCCTGTTAGACACCTGCTCAATTCTCGATGTCATGCGGGATCCGACACGCGAGACGCTGCGAATTCATGAGCGCCGAGCTGGCCTCGATTTGCTGGCGGCTGCCGAAGGCGGTGCGGGCGTTGTCGCGCACCAGGTGGCCCTTGAGTTCGCGGAGCATGACCAGTCGGTGCAGGACGAAGCTGAGCGCGCGCTCAAAAGGCTTCGAGGTCAGATCGACCGCGTGAACCAACTGTCTGCGATCTTGGGTGCCCCAGGACGCGAGCCGAAGCTCTGACCGCCCCAATCGTTTTTCTCTCCTCCAACACCCGCGAATATCTGACCGACAGCAATGTGCTGAAGACCGAGATTGAGAACGACTTTGCGCCACTCATGATTGACTACGCCTCAAACATGGCCGCGGCGAAGCGCCGGTTCAATCTCTAGCGACCGCTATCCCGGCAGGGGGCGAATTACGTGCCGCCAGCCCACGAGGCAGGAGCTGATCCGCGACCGACAAATCCACGCCCGCTTTCTGCCTCGGTGCAGGAAAGCTGCGGACGTTAGCCGGCAAAAGCCGCATCTCCGGCTTGCAACGCCAAGAGTCTGCTTTGCAGCCGAGAGCCGACAATCCTTCGCCCACCTCCGCCTTAGATCGCGGCGATCGCGGCGTTCAGCGTCGCACTCGGTCGCATTGCCGCCGATGTCTTGGCCGGATCGGGCAGGTAGTAACCGCCAGTGTCCATCGGCTTGCCCTGCGCGGCAATCAGTTCGGCATTGATCTTGGCCTCGTTGGCCGTCAGCGTCTCGGCCAGCTTCTTGAAGCGTGCTTGCAACGCCGCGCTTTTGTCCTGCGCGGCCAGCGCCTGCGCCCAGTAGAGCGCCAGGTAGAAATGGCTGCCACGATTGTCGATTTCGCCGACGCGGCGGGCAGGCGAGCGGTTGAACTCCAAGATCTTGCCATTGGCCACATCGAGTGTGTCGGCGAGAACCTGCACATCGGCATTCTTATGGCTCTGCGCCAGATGTTCCAGTGATGCGCCAAGTGCCAGGAACTCGCCCAGCGAATCCCAGCGTAGATAGCCTTCCTCGTGGAACTGCTCTACATGCTTGGGCGCCGAGCCGCCGGCACCGGTCTCGAACAATCCGCCGCCCGCCATCAGCGGAACGATCGACAGCATCTTGGCCGAGGTGCCCAGCTCCATGATCGGGAACAGATCGGTCAGGTAGTCGCGCAGCACGTTGCCG
>JBKPOG010000095.1:0-10730 GCA_046732975.1 Pseudomonadota bacterium | reverse complement strand
ATTTCCGGCTGGCGGATCGTGGCGGCCATAGTGCTGTCCCCCCCTGGGTCGTTGGCGGTTGTTTGGTCTCGCTATGTAACAGAGTGTGACAGACGAAAGCTATGCCGTTGGCGCCGAATCATTATGCCTCGATGGCAGTGGCATTCAGGGCATTGCGCACTGAAGCGCGCAATGCCGGCAGGACGTCCACACCGAACCACGGATTGCGTCGCTCCCAGGCGGTGGTGCGCCAGGATGGATGCGGCAACGCAAAATAATGTGGCAAGTGCTGACGAAACGCGCGTACCTGCTCGGTCATCGCGCCGCGCCCGAGCACATGGGTCAGCGCATAGGTCCCGACCAGCAGCGTGAGACGAATTTCCGGCATCAGCGCCAGTAACTGTTTGCGCCATAGCGGTGCACATTCCGGCCGCGGGGGGGCATCGCCGCCATTCGGAAGACGCCCGGGATAGCAAAAGCCCATCGGCACAATGGCGACGCGGCTCTCGTCGTAGAACGTGCCGCGATCCATCTGCAGCCACTCACGCAGGCGGTCACCCGAGGGGTCGTTGAAGGAGAGGCCTGTTTCGTGCACCGCAGTTCCTGGCGCCTGGCTGGCAATCAGCAGGCGGGCCGTGGCGGAGACGCGGAACACGGGACGCGGGCCGAGGGGCAGGTGAGGGGCACAGACCTGACAGGCGCGGATTTCAGCGACGAGGTGTTCGAGCGGAGAGGCCCCCTCCCCCCGCCCCCCTCCCGCGAGGGGAGGGGGAGTGCTGGGCTTGAACTTGGCCTCAGCCGACGATGCCACGACGCATCAGTTCATCGACCACGCGCTCAGCCAGCACCTCGGGGGGTGCTTCCAGAGTAGGCAAGCGGATTTCCGGATCGAGCGGTTCCTCATAAGGCGCATCGACCCCGGTGAAATTGCGGATCTGCCCGGCATCGGCCCTGGCATACAGGCCTTTCGGATCGCGGCGGCGGCACTCTTCCACCGGGGTGTCGACGAAGATCTCGAGGAATTCGCTCTCCTCCACACAGTCGCGCGCCAGCATACGTTCGGCGCGATATGGCGAAATGAACGACACCAGTACGATCAGTCCGGCATCGACGAACAGCCTGGATACTTCCGCGACGCGGCGGATGTTCTCCACCCGATCGGCCTCGGAGAAGCCAAGGTCGCGGTTCAGGCCATGGCGAACGTTGTCGCCATCCAGGCTCATCGTGTGGCGACCCTGGGCGTGCAGGCGCTTCTCGACGAGGTTGGCGATGGTCGACTTGCCCGACGCCGACAGGCCGGTGAACCACAGCACGGCCGGCTTCTGGCCCATCAGCCCCGACCGCGCACGCTTGTCCACATCAAGCCGGTGCCAGTAGACGTTGCCCGCCCCGGCGCGCAGATCGGTGATCATCCCCGCGCCCACAGTGCCGCGGGTCAACCGGTCGATCAGAATGAAGCCGCCCAGCTCCCGGCTGACCGCATAGCGCTCGCAGGCGACGCGCTGCGCCAGCGAAATCGTCACCCGGCCGATCTCGTTCAACCCGAGTTCGCGCACCGGTTCCTCGGTGAGCGAGTTCACATCCAGCCGGTTGGCGATGTCGGTGATGGTGCCGACGACGCTTCGCGAACCGAGCATGAAGAGATAGGCGCGGCCGCGGAACAGCGGCGTCTCGTCCATCCACACCACCCAGGCGGTCACCTGATCAGCGAGCGGTGGCGGCGGTGCGACTGCAAGCACATCACCGCGCGATACATCGATCTCGCGGTCGAGCACCAAGGTGATCGCATCACCTGGCACCGCTTCCTTGAGGTCGCCATCCATGGTGACGATCCGCGCGACCTTGGCCTCGGTTCCCGAGACGGCGTTCATTACCGCAGCCCCGGGAGAGATCACGCCTGTGGCCACCGTACCCGCATAGCCGCGAAACGTATGGTCCGGCCGAGCAACCAGCTGCACTGGCATGCGGAACGCCCGTTCGGCCACGTGCGAGGTGGGTTCGGCACTTTCCAGTGCCGTCAGCAGCGTGGTTCCCGAGTACCACGGCATCTGCGTACTGGGTGACGTCACATTGTCGCCGTCGCGCGCGCAGACCGGAATTTCGGTGACCTGCAACGGGCCTAGCTTGCCCGACAATCGGTAGAAATCGGCGACAATCTTGTTGAACACATCCTGACCGAAGCCAACCAGGTCCATCTTGTTCACCGCCAGCACCAGCTGGCGAATACCCAACAGCGATGCGATGGCGGCATGCCGGCGCGTCTGCACCAGAAGGCCTTTGCGTGCATCCACCAGCAGCACCGCCAGGTCCGATCCTGAAGCACCGGTGACCATATTGCGGGTGTACTGCTCGTGGCCTGGCGCATCGGCGAGGATGAAGCGTCGACGTGGCGTTTCGAAGAATCGGTAGGCGACATCGATGGTGATGCCCTGGTCGCGTTCGGCCGAGAGGCCATCGACCAGCAACGCGTAGTCGATCCCGCCTTCCACGGTGCCGAAGCGCTTGCTGTCGCGCTTCAGCGCCATCATCACGTCATCGGGGATCGTGCCGCATTCGAACAGCAGGCGGCCGATAAGCGTCGATTTGCCATCATCGACCGAGCCACAGGCGAGCACGCGAAGCAGCGAGTCGGGCATCAGAAATAGCCCTCGCGCTTCTTCCTCTCCATGGAGGCGTCCTGATCCTGATCGATCAGCCGCCCCGCGC
Source organism: Pseudomonadota bacterium (assembly GCA_046732975.1). GTDB lineage: Bacteria > Pseudomonadota > Alphaproteobacteria > Acetobacterales > Acetobacteraceae > JAMXLO01. The sequence goes on along the minus strand of JBKPOG010000095.1, from coordinate 8,045 downwards.
GCTCAGAGACCCGTGTTGTATGCATTTCGGCGACGACCTCCTTGAGGTCGGATGCCTCCGATTCGACTGCCGCGGACAGCGGATAGCAGCCGAGTGAGCGGAATCGCACCACGCGCTGCACCGGGCGTTCGCCCGGCTTGAATCGCATCCGGTCGTCATCGACGACGATGATCAGCCCGTCGCGTTCCACCGTCGGACGAGGTGCGGCGAAATACAGCGGCACCACGTCGATGCCCTCGGCCAGGATGTAAGTCCAGACGTCGAGCTCGGTCCAATTCGACAGTGGGAACACACGCAGCGTCTCGCCAGGCGCCAGATTGCCGTTGTAGAGGTGCCACAGCTCGGGCCGTTGCCGCTTCGGATCCCAGCTGTGTCCCGGCCCGCGAACCGAGAACACACGTTCCTTGGCGCGCGACCGCTCCTCGTCACGCCGCGCACCGCCAATCGCGACGTCATAACGCCCCTCGGTCAGTGCCTGCTTCAGTGCATCGGTCTTCATGACCTGGGTGTAGATGTTGCTGCCGTGGTCGAACGGGTTGATGTTCTGCCGTCGACCTTCCGGATTGGTATGCACCCGCAGGTCCAGGCCGTATCGTTTCGCGGTGGAGTCGCGAAACGAGATCATGTCCCGAAACTTCCATGTCGTATCGATGTGCAGCAGCGGAAACGCTACGCGGGCAGGGAAGAAGGCCTTGCGAGCCAGGTGCAGCAGCACCGACGAGTCCTTGCCAATCGAATACAAGAGGACGGGACGATCCGCTTGGGCAACAACTTCACGGAAGATATAAATGCTTTCGGCTTCGAGCGCCTTCAGGTGCGGCGGATGGGTCGACTGCAAGGCGTCACTCGGCTCCCAATGCGTGAAAACCAGAGGCGGCGTCAGCCTTCCAATCAAGGTGGTCGATTGGGGGCCCGGCCGCACGTCCGAATCTCGCGGTAATGCATCGGCTACGCGGACAGCACTGCCTCTAGTCCAGCCGGTGGCTTGGTGTAAATGACAATCGCAGCCACACTCCATCGCACGGGTCTGACTTCGGGGAAGCTGCGCGCAGGTCACGATGGCGAGCCGACGACAGCGTTGGACAAATTGGACGATGCCGGCGGATGTCGTGGGACCGCGCGCCACCGTCGACGTTGCGCTGGTGCTGGCGGTGGACAGTTCCGGCAGTATCAGCGAGGACCGACTCAGGATGCAGATCCAGGGTTACCTGGACGCGATCAGCCACCCATCCTTTCTCGAGGCGGTTCGCGGCGGACGGCACGGCCGCATCGGGCTGACCTTTGTCACGTGGACGGATGCGCGACGGCAGGACCAGACGGTGCCCTGGCAGGTGATCGAGGACGAGGCAGGCACACGTCGGTTCTGCCAGGGCGTGCAAGGCGCACTGAGGCCGGTCCCCGGCTGGACCTCGATCAGCGGCGCGATCGACTTCTGCGCCAGGCTGCTGCTGACCAGCGGCTACAGCGCGGCGCGGAGGGTGATCGACATCTCCGGCGACGGCGCCAACAACGATGGCCGCCCGGTAACCGAGGCGCGCGATGCCGCAGTGGCAGCGGGCATCACCATCAACGGGTTGCCGATCACCGAGGTCGAGCCAGGCCTGGAGAAATACTATCGGGAGAACGTCATAGGCGGCCCCGATTCCTTTGTCGTGGTCGCGCGCGATAGCTCGTCATTCGGCTCGGCAATCTTACGCAAACTGCTGGTTGAGATCGCCGGTGTCACGCCCACTGAAAAGGTATAATGCGGGCTCCGGTCAATTCGCCATTACAGGGGCCGCAACCTTGACCCCCTTGAACGCCGGCATGACATCCCGCGCGAACCACTCGAGCTGTTCCAGCGCCTCGGACAACGGCACGCCGACCGAGAGACTGACGGTGACGCGATCCAGGCCAGGATAGCGCTCTTCGAGCTTCTTCAGCGACTCGATAACGTCAGCCGGCGTGCCGGTGAGGAAACCGCCCGCCTTCACCGCATCCTCGATGCGCGGCAGCTTTGCCGTCGGCGCCCGCTTTGGATCGCGCATGATTTCGATCTGCTCATCGGTCAGCGCGCGCACCAGACGCAACTCGCCGAACATCTTCATATTCTCTTCGTAGTACTTAGCGGCGAGCTTCACGCCCTTTTCGACGCTGTCCGCCAGATAGAACTGGAAGCCGAGCGCCATACGTTCACCCAGTTCGATGTGTTTGCCAGCACGCGCATAGGCCGCCTGGAAGTCCACCATCGATTTGTGTACAGCGCCACCTTCAGCCGAGCCGCCACCAATCACACCGCGAATGTCGTGCTTGGCCATGAAGTCGAGCGCGCGCTGAGTGCCGCCCTGGATCGGCTGCCAGCATTCCACCGGCAGGCGCGCCGGCCGTGGCACCAATGTCAGCTCCTTCAGCGTATAGCCGCGATATGGCACTTCCGGAGGCAGCGTGTAGTGCTTGCCTTTGTGGCTGAACGATTCGTGGTTAAACGCCTTGAAGATGATGTCGACCTGTTCCTCGAACAGTTCCCGGTTGGCTGCCTGGTCCAGCAACGGCGTGCCGAAAGATTCCACCTCGCGCGTGTGATAGCCACGCCCGACGCCGAAGATGACCCGCCCACCGGACAGGATGTCCGCCATCGCGTAGTCTTCCGCCAGACGCAACGGATGCCACATCGGCGTGATGTTGAAGCCGCAGCCGATTTTGAGCTTCTGGGTCACGTGTGTGAGGTGCAGTGCCATCATCAGCACGTTCGGGATGCACTCGGTGCCCTCAGGCTGGAAGTGGTGCTCCGCCATCCAGAAGGTGCCGTAGCCCAGCCGATCCATCAGCACTGCCATCGCCTGCGCCTTGTGCAGTGCGGTCGCAAGCTTTTCGTTCGGATAACGTCGGTCATTGATCGGCGTGCCGGCGTAGCCGACATTCTCCAAATCGATGTGACCGGCGTACGAGCTGTCGAACTGCTTGAGCATGGCAATGTCCTCCAGGTCGTCAGCATCGTAGCCGCACGCTGACTTGGCAACCCGGCCTGATCCCGCCTAGCCTTGCGACCACGGAGGCGCAAACGACAAGAAAACGAGGAGCAAAACACATGGCCGAGATCATCGGACTGGGCTGCACGCATTACCCTGGCCTGTTGCAGCCTGATGACAAGCTTCCTGGCGGCTTTCATCATTTGCTCACGGCACCAAATGTTCCCGCGCAGTACAAGGACCGCGCCAACTGGCCCTCGGAGTTGCTCGCCGAGTTGGGCAATGACGCGGGGATTTCCTCGGCGCGACATTACGGCGCACGTATGGCAGATGACTTCCGTGCCGTCCGCAAGGCGCTTGACGACTTCGACCCGGATCTCGTGCTGATCTGGGGCGACGATCAGTACGAGAACTTCCGCGAAGACATCATCCCGGCGTTCTGCGTTCTTGGCCTGGATAAGGAATTCGCGTTGAAGCCGTGGCATAATGGCAACAGCGGCAAGCCGAACCGGTGGGGAGAGCCCGGCGACTGGACGATGAAACTGACCGGCGCGCGCGATGCGGCAAAGCATCTGGCAAGCGCACTGATCGAGCGCGGCATCGACATGGCGTATGCCTACAAGCCGTTGCACGTGGACGGCTTGGCGCACGCGTTCACCAACACGCTGCTATATCTCGATTGGGACCGGCGTGGCTTCCCCTGGCCGGTGCTGCCGTTCGCGATCAACTGCTATGGCCGGAACTTGATCCACGCCAAAGGTGGCATGGCGGCGCTGTTCGTTCCGCCGCGCGATGAACGGGAATTGCCCGATCCACCCGCGCCGCAGCCGTGGCGGTGCATGGATGTTGGCAAGGCAGTGGCCGAGGTCCTGGCCGAATCGCCGTGGCGCGTCGCATTGATTGCGTCCTCGAGCTGGTCGCACTGCTTCCTGTCGCCGACAAACGGCTATCTGTGGCCGGACCACAAGGCCGACCGGTTGATGTTCGATGCGCTGTCCAGTGGTGACTATGCTTATTGGCGGCAGCGGCCGTTGAAGGCGATGGAGCAGGCCGGGCAGCACGAGATGCTGAACTGGATGGCTTTGGCCGGTGCGATGGAAGGGCTCGGTCGCACGCAGCCAGTGGTGCACGACTACGCCGAGACGCACATCTTCATGTCGGAGAAGTGCTTCGTGTCTTATCCGGCGTGAACTGATGCCGGAGGCGACCGCGATGGGAGGGGATGGATACATCCCCCTCCCATCGTGCTCTGTGCAGTCAAACTCTGGACGTCAGCGCCTCGGCATCAGAAATTGCCTGCTCGACGATGTCCAGCAGTGACGATGTCCCGAATGGCTTTTCCAACACCCACCGTTCGGAACGAATCGCTGCCGGCGCCGCATAACCAGTGACAAAAACAACTGGAATGCCACCACGCAAGCGACGCGCCTGGGCAGCAAAGTCGTCACCGCGCAGTTCAGGCATGGCGAAGTCTACGATCACAAGGTGTGCCGGGCGGGCGCTCCTGAGCTCCTCGAGCGCCTTCGACGGACTGCGGAACGACATGACGACATAGCCGGCCTCATCCAGCATCGCTGACAACGTGTTGCGCACCTCCTCATCGTCATCCACCAGAACGATACGGCACCCTACATGGCGCGCATCAGCGCGGAGGGCGGGAACCGCGCGAGGGGTCCCCGGATCGCTGTACGTGTCTCTTTCCCCTGCGGGTAGATAAATGCTGACCGTGGTGCCTTTTCCTGGTTCCGAGTCAATCTTGGTGGCGCCACCCGATTGCTGCACCAGGCCATAGACCTGGCTCAAGCCGAGACCAGACCCCTCTCCCACTCCCTTGGTCGTAAAGAATGGATCAAATGCCCGCAACCGCACGTGTTCGGGCATTCCTGTTCCGGTGTCGGAAACGGCTATGAGCGCGAACCGACCGACCAGCCCTTCGGCGCCGACCTCGTTGCCGGAAAGATCGACGTTGCCGGTCCTGATCGTGACAAGCCCGCCATCCGGCATCGCATCTCGTGCATTTATGACCAGGTTGAGAACCGCTTGCTCCAGTTGATTTACGTCAACAAATGCGGTGACCCGGGTCGAGGCAGGCTGCAGGTCCAGCCGGCCATATCCCGCGAGTGTGGCAAGCAGCAGATCCTTCAAACCGGACAGTACACCGTTTATGTCCGCGGTCCGCGGAGTCAGTGCCTGCTGGCGGCCAAACGCGAGCAGCCGACGGGTCAGCGTGGTTCCTCTTTCAATCGATTGCATGATCGTGGCGAGATACGGCGCATACGCGTCCTCACCACCGGACTTCATCGCGATCAAGCCGCCGGCACCGCTGATCGCCATCAGCAGATTGTTGAAGTCATGTGCAATCCCTGCCGTCAGGCGACCTATCGCCTCCAGCTTCTGTGCCTGCAGGAATTTCGCCTGCGTCGAGCGGTGGCTGGAAATCTCAGCAGTAAGTCGCATGTTTGTCTGGTCGAGTTCCTGGGTCCTGGCCGCAAGGCTCAGCTGCGCTTCAGTTGTGGCGCGAAACCACTGGGCAAATCGCGCACTCGCCACGCACAACGAGATGCCGAAGACGACCGTCATCGCACCCGAGACGGTTTGCAGGCGGCCACCCAGGACAAAAAACGTAGCGGCGAGTGGCGCAATCGCTGGAACGATGAATGCAGTGGAAGAAGGAAAATGCGCCGCATGCACGGTCGCGGCTCCTGCGGACATTCCCGCGAGTACGAAAGCCAGGAATAGAAGATGCGCTTCATCCAAAGGCGCAAACAGCAACGGCGTGGAACCCCACAGCACCCCGGAAATCAGTGTGCCGGTGGTCGCCAGGGTAGCCCATGCAACTTTGCTCGGAACGCCCACATGCGTCCGCCGATGCGCGTACCACAGGCCAACACGTAGCGCCGAAAGTGCAATCACAAGACCGATCCAGGACGCAACGATCGGCGGCGGGACCACCGACGCCTCGACAAATCCAAGCAGCAGGCTGTTGATCACCGATACGGTCAACGTGAGCGGCAAGTGCTCGAATGACGACCGCACCTGGGCAGCGCGCACCGCTTCGGCTCGTCGGTCAGCGAACGTCGCCGTCTGCACGAAAAGCCCTGCGCCTCAAGTTGATGCGATCGCAACAGTCAATGATCGAAGGCGACGGGTCAACAAGAACGATCAGTGCTGCCCGTGTTATGTTTGCTTTGGGTCAAAGCGCAGGGCTGCGCCACTTCAAAAATCGCAAATTACCATTGCCGCGCTTTAATTCTGATACGACGGAAACCTGATGGTACAGCCTCGCCTGTGCGACTAACCCCGGTTCAGTTCGTCCAGCACGGCGTTCTCGGTCAGAATCTGCGGCAGCACTTCCGGCGGACCGTGCGATGGGTAATAGACGTACAGCGGCACGCCATCCCGGCCATTCTCGCGCAAGTACGCACTGATCTGCGGATCCTGTCGCGTCCAGTCGCCCTTCAGGTAGGTTATGTTGTGTTCGACGAAGGCTCGACGCACTGCATCGGTGCCGATCGCCACCCGCTCGTTCACCAGACAAGTGACGCACCAGGCGGCGGTCATATTGACGAAGACCGGCCGCTGTTCAGCGCGCAAGCTGGCGAGCCGCGCGGGACTGAACGGCTCGGCTCCTGCCTCGGCCGCCCGCGCGCCCGTATCGGCGCTTGGGGCGATACCGCTCAGCACCGTCAGCGCGGCAAGCAGGGCCACCGCGGTTGCGGTCTGACCCGTGCGGCGGATTCGGTTACTGCCCGTTTGCGTGACCCCAAGTACCCAGCCGGCAAAGCCCAACAGCACCAGCCCTGCAACGGCCGCAAGAATGCCGGACGATCCCGCCTCCTGGCTTACCACCCACACCAGCCAGGCACTCGCGGCATACATTGGAAAGGCGAGCACCTGGCGCAGCACTTCCATCCAGCGCCCAGGTTTCGGCGCCGCCCGCCAAAGTGCCGGCGCCATGGCCAGCACGGCGTAGGGTGCTGCCAGCCCAAGCCCCATGGCGAGGAAGACGAGCATCGTCACTGCGGCCGGAGCAGCCAGCCCGGCGGCGATGGCCACGCCCATGAACGGAGCTGTACACGGCGTCGCCACAACGACAGCCAGAAGGCCGGTGAGGAAGCTACCAAGCTGCACGGAACGCAGGTTCAGACCTTGGCCAGCGTGCACCAGTCCCGTCCCCACTTGGTAAACGCCGGATAGGTTCAGGCCGATGCCGAATAACAGCCACGCCATTGCTGTCACGAACACTGGCGATTGGAATTGAAATCCCCAGCCGGCGGCTGTGCCCGCCGCGCGGGCGGCAAGCAGGGCGCCCCCCAGCCCGGCAAAAGCGACCAGCACGCCCGCGGTGTAGGCGATCGCCTGCCAACGCGCCTTCCCACGCGCGATTCCCGCCAGGCCCACCACCTTCAGAGCGAGAATCGGAAACACACAGGGCATCAGGTTCAGGATCAGTCCGCCGAGAAACGCAAGGCCCACGATCCGGCTGAGCCGCATTGTAGCCGGCGGGGGCACTGAACCGGGCGCGGCATGCACCTCGACATCGGTCTCGATTCCGCTTCGGTCGCGGATCGAAACGAGACCCGAAAGCCCCTGCTCCGATTTGAATGCCTTGCCGGGACGCAGAGCGAGGGTGAAGCCACCCTCCCAGACAGTCAGCGGCTGGGCCGAGCTGTCGCGGATCGAACCGGGGGTATCGGGGATGAACCAGGCATCCACCACCGTGCTCGGAGTCAATTCCGGCCCCCGCAGCCACAGCGTCCCGTCGCGATTTACAATAGCGGTCCACGGAGATGCTCGCGGCATCCGCCGCTCACTGGCGGCGAACAGTGGTGCCTGACCGGAGGCCCCAGCAGCACCGGCAGGCATGTCGAGCTGGAAGTCGGCCTCCTCCGGGACGCAGATCTCCCGGCAGACCAGCCAGGCGGCATGCGCCTTGACGCTGAGAGCACCCCCGGACGGAGGCGGCGTGATAGTCACCGGCAGCAGCACCTCCCCGGCGTAGGCGTAGGTCATCAACGGTCCCTCGGCCACACGCGCGGGTGTCGGCCAGGCGATCGGTCCGGCACTGGCTCCTTCAGGCAGGTCCAATGTCAGTTC
>JBKPOG010000094.1:0-4239 GCA_046732975.1 Pseudomonadota bacterium | reverse complement strand
TCAAGCGATTGAAAAGTCGGCCATGACGAAAATCTACATGCGCCTGCTGCCATTTGCCATTCTCAGCTACTTCCTTGCCTATGTCGATCGTATCAACGTCAGCTTCGCCGCGCTTACTATGCGTGACGATCTCCAGATGTCGGCCTCAGCCTATGGGTTCGCCCTGGGCACATTTTATTGGGCTTATTTCATTTTCGAGGTTCCCAGCAATATCGCCATGGAGAAAGTCGGGGCGCGATTGTGGATCGCCCGCATCATGATCACTTGGGGACTGCTTGCGTGTGCAACCGCCTATGTCACTGGCGCAACAAGCTTTGGCATCGTGCGGTTCCTGTTGGGCGCGGCCGAAGCGGGGTTCTTTCCGGGTATCATTCTGTATTTCACCTACTGGTTTCCATCCTACCACCATGCTCGGATCGTGTCGGGATTTCTGATCGGACTACCGATTGCGGTGGCGGCTGGTGCTCCGCTTTCAACAGCCTTGCTGGGACTCGATGGTTTGTTCGGTCTCAGGGGTTGGCAGATCATGTATCTGGCCGAAGGAGTCCCGACGCTACTGATCGGCATCGCGACGTTCTTCGTCCTCACCGATAAGCCTGAGCAGGCGAAGTTCCTGACACAAGACGAAAAGGCTTGGCTACGAGCGAGGCTCGATGCGGAGCGTACGGCCAAGGAATCTGTGCGGACCTTCACCTTGTGGCAGAGCATGATCGATCCCAAGGTGCTTCTGCTGTCGCTCAACTATCTGGGCATAGTCACCGCTAGCCTCGGGATGTTGTTCTTCATTCCGCAGATTATCAAGTCCATCGGCGTCACTAGCAACATGACGGTCGGTTGGTTGACGATGGTGCCCTATATCTGCGGTGGCATCGGCCTCGTCGTTTGGGGCTTTGTCTCCGATCGCATGAATGAACGACGTTGGAATCTGCTGTTCGCCTGCATTGTTTCCACGGCTGGACTTGTCATGGCTGGCATGACGATCGGCACATGGTGGGCACTTGTAGGTATGTCGATCGCGGCGGTCGGGTTCTACGGTTCCAAAGGACCGTTCTGGGCGATGCCGCCGATGTTTCTCACTGGTACGGCTGCCGCTGCCGCGATTGCATGGATCAATTCGATCGGCAATCTCGGTGGCTTCTTCGGTCCCTGGTATGTTGGGGTAATGAAGGACGTGACTGGGAGCTTCTCCGGAGGTCTGTACGGTCTGGCGTTGCTCGGGTTAATTTCTGCAATCGTCTGCGCCTTTTTCCTTCATATTCCAACCGGACGGGTATTGCCTGCGGCGCCAGCACGAGCCGCACAGTCGGCCGGGGAGTGACGGTCAGACGCCGTGTGGCGATCGGAGTGTGCGGACGGAAATACCTCTTTAGTAGGTGTTTTCGTCCCACGCGAAGATCGTGATCACCTGGGCTGCCTGCCCGGCTCCGGGTTAAGGCAACACCAGCACACCTTGCGGAGGTGCGATTTGGTGCCAGCAATCAGGATGTCGCTCGGGAGGCGACCGGGCCGGGATTATGATGCTGCCAATCTTCCTGCTCAATGGCGACGCGGTTTGTGCACAGCATCGGGCAGGGTGCGCTGGCGGTAGACTTTGCGCTGTATCTGCGTGCGCTCGACTGGTCGGCGGTGGCGATCAGTCCTGCTGAGTGCGGCGCTAATGATTGGCGTTGTCCTGACACTCTTCGCCGGACCACTCAGCGACCGTGGCGCTCGGAAGCGATTTCTCTTCGCCTACGGGCGGCTCAAGCCATTGCCGGTGTTGCTGCACTGGTCTCCGCGCAACCTTGGCTTCTTTGTGCTGCTTCTGACCAGGCCCGTTTGGGAGGAATGAACCGCTCCCGATTTGCCGGCGGCGGGTTGGATTGAGTCACGCCGCCAAAGCTATCTCCTGCGATTGGGCATAGTATCGCTGTTCAGCTTCAGCTGGCGGCATATTGCCGATTGGCTCAAGAGGGCGGCGATGGTTGAACCAGTCGACCCATTCGAGGACAGCGAACTCAACAGCCTCCAGCGAGCGCCAGGGTCCTCGCCGGCGGATGATCGAGCGACGGTGACTGACGGCCTCCCGACCCTTCACTCAGTCTGGGGAGGGGTCGTTGGCCCGCAATTCCCTGGCGAGCGCCTCGTATTTTTCCGCCAATTCGAGCAGCCCTATACGGGCAAGGGTCCGGTAACGAGCGGCGTAGTTAGCACGTCAGCAAAAGGGAGCATCACAGCGCAGTTGAACCAGCCGCATAATTTGATCACTTCACAGGAAACGAGCCCTGATTTGGGAGGGAGGGGTGCTGCCGGAGAACTGGGATCCGCATTCGGCTGAAGGGCAGGTGAGGATGGATCTACGCGATATTGTCTTCGTCGTGTTTGATGTGACGGGAGCCCGCCGTGCAGCATCACATCGCCATGACAGCATCCTCATCCTACTTGCGGTGGCAGTCATGGCGTTGCCGGCGTACGGACAGCAGCCGGAACTTCCGACCACGGCCGCTGTGGACGGTGTTCCGATTTGCAAGACCATCGATGGCTTGGTGCGGTATATCGGCGACATGCGCGAGTGGGGGTATCAGGTAGAGAGGCTAAAAAGCCTGTCGCCCGATCAACGAGAGAATTATGAATCTTCCCACGATCCGCCCATCGGACCGGCACCGGAAGCCTATGGCTGTATTGTGGTCCCGAAGAACACGCCAGCTAAATATCATTGGGGAGGCGGTGTGATAGTGGTGACAGTCGCTCAATCGGGCGGTGGTATCTACAAGGGTGTCAGCCGAGGTTACTTGTGGAACAACATCGCGCCGTAAAAGAAAAACCGTGACGATCCGTAACGGCGGGTTCATGACGATCCTCCAATTGACAGTTGGTTGCTGCGTCGTTGCCCGCGATATTCCGAGACAGCCTCAGACTGCGGGCGCCTCAACTTGAATCACGCTGCAGCTATGGAGGCAGAGAGGCAAATGGCTCATCCTGCCGGCAATCGACGGGAAGACAGGAGGAAACAATGCGACTGCAGGGCAAAGTGGCGCTGCTGACCGGTGCGGCGGCCGCGATCAAGGGCGAACTCATGGGTTTCGGCGGTGCGACGGCGCATCTGTTCGTGCGCGAGGGTGCGAAAGTGGTGCTGACCGACATCCGCGATGAGCTGGGCGAGCGCGCGGCGGCTGCCCTGCGCGCCGATGGCCATGACGCGCGTTATATGCACCTCGACGTCACCTCGGAACAGAACTGGGGCCAGGTCGTGGACGCGGTTATGGCGGCACACAACAGACTTGATGTCCTGTTCAACAATGCCGGTGTCTCCTTTCCCGGCAAGGTCGAGGACATCACCGTGGAGGTCTGGGAACGTGAGCTTGGCGTTCACGCCAAGGGGGTTTTCCTGGGCACACGTACAGCGATTCCCGCTATGCGCAAAGGCGGTGGCGGATCGATCATCAATACGTCCTCGGTCATGGGCATTGTCGGCAGTCCCACCTCGCCCGCCTATTCGGCCGCCAAGGGCGCCATCGCAATCTTCACCAAGTCGGCGGCGCTGCAATATGCGCGGGAAAAAATCCGCATCAATTCGGTGCATCCGGGCTATGCGGATACGCCGCTGACCGAGCAGCGCTTCAGCGATCCGGCCGTGCGCCAGGCGCTGCTCGATCGCACGCCGATGGGCCGGCTCGGCACCGCTCAGGATATCGCCAATGGCGTGCTGTTCCTGGCGTCCGACGAATCGTCCTGGGTCACCGGCTCGGAACTGGTGATCGATGGTGGCATGACGGCGCAGTAAGTGCGCATTGCCATATGATCCGGCAGGCCATGGGTCCCCGAATCCGCGGGGACAGCAGAACTTCTAAACTCGCTGCGCTCGTTAGGAAGTTCTAGCTGGCTGGGGGACCTGGATTGTGGCGTCGTGATACCCAAACGGAATCTCGCGCGTGGTTAACCGTCGCCCGTGATTAAGGAAGGTCTGAAAAAGGCCAGGCTTTGAAGGGGCTGGCGGGGTGAGCGGTGTCGCCTGCTTATCGCTGGCTCACAAGGTAAGACTGAGCGCGGGCGCGGAGAGTCGTAACAGAGAAATCGTCTGGTTCGAGGCTCGGCGGCAAGGCGCCGTACACAGTACTCGTGTCACGCGCGCAGCAGTTGATGGCGGGCGATGAACAGATTGGCGAGACCGCAGCTCACCCAGAGACGCTGGGTGTTCTTCGCCAGGCCTCGGTAACGCGTCTTGGTGAAGCCGAACACCCGCTTGATCACGCCGATGCT
>JBKPOG010000093.1:0-5834 GCA_046732975.1 Pseudomonadota bacterium | reverse complement strand
CAGCAGAGCCGAACAACACAAAGCTGAATTCACTGGCCTGCGGCAAGGCGAGGCTGAAGCGCAGTGCGTTCGGCGTGTCTTCGCCAGACACACGGGCGAGCACGAAGCAGATGATCGCTTTCGCTGCGAGCAGCGTCACCGTCGCCAGCGCCAGCAGGCCAGGCTGCGTGCCGGCCAAAGGCAGATCGGCCGACATGCCGACCGAGATAAAGAAGAAGCCGAGGAGCAGGCCCTCGAAGGGTTCGATGTCCGCCTGCAACTCGTGACGGTATTCCGATTCTGACAGCAGTACGCCGGCCATGAACGCGCCGAGGGAGGGTGACAGCCCGGCAACGCTGGCGAGCAGTGCTGCGCCGGTGACGATCAGCAGCGCGACAGTGGTGAACAGCTCGGGCGTCTTGGTGCCGCCGACGGCGCGGAACAGGGGCGGCAGCAAAAAGCGGCCACCGATAAGGATCACTACGATGGCGGCGATCGCACGCGCCACATCGTGCCATGGCACCTGATCGGGAATGGTGTTGTTAGCCAGCAGCGGCAGCAGCGCGACGAGTGGAATGAATGCCAGGTCCTGGAACAGCAGCACCGCGAATGCGTCGCGACCGGCGCGGCCTCTCAGCAGATCGCGTTCCCCCAAGAGTGGAAGCACGATCGCAGTGGATGACATGGCGAGCCCGGCACCCAGCGCGATCGCACCTTGCCATGACACGCCTGCCAAATATGCCAAGCCAGCGATTGCCGCGGCGGAGATCACCACCTGTGCCGTGCCCAGCCCGAAGACAGCGCGTCGCATCACCCAAAGCCGTTGTGGTCGGACCTCGAGTCCGATCAGGAACAGCAGCATCACCACGCCAAGGCTGGCGATCGATGCGATCGCATCGACATTGGTGATCAGACCCATCCCCGCAGGGCCGATGGCAATGCCGGCGATCAGATAGCCGAGTACGCTGCCGAAACCGGCGCGGCGCGTCAGCGGCACGGCGATCGCGGCGCCGCATAGCAGGATGACGAGAGTGGTCAGCATGAGGCAGCCCTGATGGCCTTGTTGCTGTCGCCGCGCAAGACTGGCTGTCGCAATTACCCAGTTGCTCGGTCGAGCTCCTCGATGCGTTGGCGGACCGACCGGACGACGTCCGCGCCTTCGGTCTCAGTTGCAACCAATGGCGTTTGCAGGGCCTGCTGAAACTCAAGTTCGCGTCGGTTCCGTTCGTCGCTTTCCGGTAAAGTCAACAGTGCCGCCAGGCCACGCCGGAAGAGATTGACAGCCTCGCGCTCCGCCGATCGCCCGGCCACACGGTGCCCCGCCTGCAACCAATACGGCAAAGCCTCTTCAACCCGACCCGCCTCTGTCAGGTGATGTGCAAGGATCTGCGGGTCGACAGCGGACCGAGCCGAAAGGACGTCGGCGATCCGACTATGTGCCTGTTGGCGATGCGGCCGCAGCAGCGTTGCATATACCGCGCGCTGCACCAGCGTATGCTTGAACCGATACACGGCGGCAGGAGGTTCGCCGCGGCAGTGCGCCAATCCGGCTGACACCAGCTGTTCCAAGCCTGCGAGAAGTACAGGCTCCGGCAGATCGGCAATCGAGGCGATCATCTCGTAGGAGAACTCGCGCCCGATCACCGCTCCAATCTGCGCCGCCTGCTTTGCATCAGTCAGCCGATCGAGGCGCGCCAGCAATGATCCGCGCAACGTGGTCGGCACGCCGATTGTTTGCAGGGCGCTGTCGGGGTCCTGGGCCCGCTCCGACCAGTCCTTGGCCAGTTCCTCGACGAACAGGGGCACTCCATCGGCCTGCATGGCGATGCGATTGAGCAGCACCGGTGGTAGCTCGTTCGCAAACAAGCCCGCGAGATGTGCGCTGTCTTTGCGGTCGAGACGGCTCAGGGTGATCAAGGTCACGCCGGCATGCCCGATCCATGGCAGCTGAACGTCGGGACGAAAGGTCATGACCAGCAGGACCGGCAATTCTGCCAGGCGACTGATCGCGAGATCGACGAGGTCACGGGTGGTGGGATCTGCGGAGTGAATATCCTCGACCACGATCAGCAAGGGCTGATCGCGGCACAGTCTCTCCATCAGGCGCAACAGCGCGGCGAAGGTTCGCTCGCGCTGCATGCGGGAACTTGTCTCGATCGCCGACGGCATATCAGAGGCCAGACCGAGCAGATCGCCGAGGAGATTGAGATCCTGCGACGCGGCGTCAGGACCGAGAAAGGTTCGCAGCTTCTGCCATTTGGTCGGCTCTGAATCCTGCCGATCGAAACCGGCGGCGAAGATCAATTGCCTGATGATCGGGTACAGCGGACTATCGGCATGATCAGGCGCACAAAAGTAGCGTAGCCGGGAGTGGCTCTCGCTCTTCAGGCGCTCCTCGAATTCAGCCACCAGACGGGACTTGCCAATGCCGGACTCGCCCGCGACCATCACGACGCGGCCGACGCCACTCTTCGCCTGCGTCCAGCGTCGCAGCAGCAACTCAAGCTCTTCGTCGCGGCCCACCAGAGGTGTCAGCGCCGCGGTGTGCAACGCCTCAAATCGGCTGCTGACGGCCGCCTCTTTCACCACCTGCCAGACCTGCACCGGTCCGGGTATGCCCTTCAAATCGACAAATCCGAGGTCAGCACAGTCGAACAAGCCACCAAGCTGGTTGCGAGTGGTCGTGTCGATGACGATGCCATCGTCGCCGGCCAGCGCCTGGAGACGGGCGGCGAGATTCGGGGTCTCACCGATCGCTGTCTGCTGTCGTGCCTCGCCGGTGCCGATCTGCTCACCGATCACCACCAGACCGGTTGCGATGCCGATGCGAACCCGCAGTTTTTCGGCAAACAAGGTGTGTGCGATCTCAGTAATGACCGCCAGTGCGGCACGAACCGCGCGTTCTGCGTCATCTTCGCGGGCAACCGGCCAGCCGAAGTATATCAGCACGCCATCGCCGACATAGCGCGCGATGAAACCACCGAAACGCTCAATGGTTCGTGCGACGCAGGCCTGATAACGACGGATCACCGTACTCAGATCTTCTGGATCCAGGCGCGCGGATAGCCGGGTGAAGTCGACCATGTCGCAGAACATCACGCTTATATGGCGTCGCTCCGCGGTCGAGTTCGCCTGATGGTAGCGATCGCCGTCGTTCTGCACGTTAGCATTCGTGGCCGCCGCGGGCGCGACATCCGTCCGTAGTGCAGCGATGGCATCCAGCAGGCGGCGGCGATGACCAACGGCGGTGATCCCGAGGTCCCTAAGGTCTTCGGCCGTCAGACTTGGAAGCAGATCAACGGTGACGGAATTCTCTTCGAATACCGTCTCATACTGACTGAGATTCAACGCACGCAGCCAAGCTGCCAGCTCCATGGCCCCCCCGAGGCCTGTTCAGGCTGTCAGCGCGAGATTGCGCAATCGGGTTCCACCTGTCCAGCAATTAGCGCTCTCATCGCGCACAACGCAATCTCACCTCCTGCGACAGCCGGTCAAGTGTATGCAGCGCACGATCAGGTCGCCCGGACAAATCGGTTGCGCAGAACGCCGAGACCGGTCAGCTCGACTTCGACGACATCACCATGCTTAAGGTCGGGCGATGTACCATCGGTGCCCATCCAGATCACATCGCCTGGATACAGGGTGAGATAGCGGGTCATCGCCTCGATGTAGGTCGGAATGTCGAAGATCATGTCATTGGTCTTGAAGCGCAGGTCTTCGCAGCCGTTGACCCGCACGCTGGTCTGCATCCCGTCGAGGTCCACGTCGGTGTCGATCCACGGGCCCATCGGCTTGAACGTGTCCGTGTTCTTGCCGCGCCAAAAGGTGCGGTCGCCACGCTGCCAGGTGCGCTCGCTGACGTCGTTGCCGATCGTGTAGCCGAAGATGCAGGACATCGCGTCGGCCTTCGACAGGTGCTTCGCCTGCTTGCCGATCACCACAACGAGTTCACCTTCGTAATTGATCTTCTCCGTGGCGTCCTTAGGGATCACCACGTCCCGGTCATGCGCGATCAGCGCATTGTTGGCGCGGTAGCCGATGTCAGCCTTCTCCGGAAACACCGGCTGCACACCGCGCTTCTCCGCCATCTCGCGGATATGCGCCGCATAGTTGATGCCGGCGGCATAGAAGGTTGGCGGAATCACCGGCACTTCCAGCGTCACCTCGTTCAACGCATAGGTCTTGCCGGTCGGTTCGTGCGCAGCCCAAGGGGCACCGCTAACTTCTCGCACTGTCGTCCCGTCGAGCGAGCCATACGATGTACGACCCTGCGTGGTAAAGCGGATCCAGCGCATCACACAGTCTCCGTCATCAGAGCGTGGACCGGGCGCAGGAACCCGGGATCGAACACCTTGGTGGCCATCACCTGACAGCGACGCATGAGCCTGATCTCGTCAGGACCATAGTCGGCGATGGCGCGATGAATGGTGCCGAGATGATCCCACACCAGCAGGTCGTTCTCGGTCCAGGTGTGGATGTGGCGAAAGCGCGGCTCGAGCTGGAACGCGAACAGATACTCCAGCATCTCATCGCTTTCGCCTTCCGGCAGTTCGTTGATCCGGACCGTATAGCCAGGGTTGGCGTACAGCACCTTCCGCCCGGTGATCGGATGGGTGAGGAACAGCGGATGCACCACCGGCGGGCGTCTCCGCCGCTGTTCATCGGTCATCGGCGGGCGCTGGCTGGCATGGTTCTGCCGCATGTTCTCCCAGAATTTTTCGAAGTCGTGGGTGGCCGTCGTATCGGCTAGCCGTGTCTTTATGTCAGCAGGCAGCGCATCATAGACCGCGTGCATATTGGAAAACTCGGTGCCGCCAAGCGGCACGCCGTTACGGCGGGGAATACGGATGCCGTAGAGCACGTTCACGAAGCCCATCACATCGCGGTACGACATGTCGGTGTGCCAGTCCTGGCCGGCATCGGGTGAACCGACGTATTTGCCGCCCTCCTTCAGGTTCGACAGAGTCCCGACGTGCCCAACGTCGCTCTCGGCGATGCTGGGGCCCTGAATGTCGCCGAACCGTTCGGAGAAGCGGCGCAGATCGTTCATGTCGAGCTGTTGGTCCGGGAAGCGCAGCACGCCATGCCGGCCGAGCGCGAGCAGGATGCGCGCGAACTGTTCGTCGCCGATCTCTTTTGCGTCGATGCCGCGGATCGTTGCGCCGAGGATCGCGCCGGTAGGTTCGATGGACAGCATGGTGTTCTCCGCCGATGGAGCGCCTGACCGGCAGCTTACGGCGGCGGCTGTTACTTGGCCAGCGAGACGAACCTTGCGGCGGTGGACTCGCCTCTGTCAGGATCGACGACGAAGGCCTTGCGCGCCGCCCAGTACAGCTTCTGCCAATAGATCGGCAGAATGCCAGCGTCCTCCATCGCAACCCGTGTCGCATTCGCCAGCAGTTTGTTGCGCTTCGTCTCGTCGAACTCGCTCGCGGCCTGTCTCAGCAATGCATCGAATTGCGGGTTCGAATAGCGGGCGCGGTTCAACGATCCGGTGCCGGCGTCCTTGTCGTAGGTCGCCAGCACACCCGACAACCCGTTCAGCGAACTGCTCGCCACGCTGCCATAGCTGAAGATGAACAGGCTGTACTTGCGGGCCGTGGCACCAGGCGCATAGACGTTGTAGGGCAACACCTCGACACCGTTCACCCGCAATCCGCCGCGCGAGAACATCTGCCCGATCGCCTGCGTCAGCTGCGAGTCGTTAGGGAACCGATTATTAGAACCATGCAGCGTCAGCCCGAACCCGTTCGGATAGCCGGCTTCGGCCAGCAGCTTCTTCGCACCTTCAAGGTCGAAGCCCATCGGCTGCAGCGATGGATCGTAGCCGCCCATACCATCCGGCACGATCTGTC
>JBKPOG010000092.1:0-10830 GCA_046732975.1 Pseudomonadota bacterium | reverse complement strand
GGTAACGACTGTTCACGGCAACATTCTCAAGCTGACTGCCCTGCCAGAGCAGGTAGTGAACGCCGAACAGGAACATTGAAGTGGAATTGAAGGTCGTAGCGACGTCGACAATTGTGCGATCGCCCGTTGCGGTCACCGTTGTGGTGACAGCCACCTGGCCGGCGTAATCCGTCCTGCCCGTGAACCGGCACACCTCAGCGGCCGATGCGGCTCCGCAGAACTGCGCAGCGACGAAGGCGACTGCCCAACGCCAATCAATCACATCCCTTATCCGCACGGCATCATGCATCTTATCGGCAGAGGAGTGGTGATCATGCAGCAAGGAGAAGCGCCGCGCCACTTGCGCAGCCGCCGCTAGGCTGGGAGCTCAGTTGCTTCCCACAAGCCAGCGCCTTGACTCACTTCAGTGCATGTTCCTCCATCCCCCGGGACGACGTGGCGAGGGGAAATGACGCAAAGATCCAAGCAGGTCGGCAGCTTCCGCGAAGCGGTGCAGGACATTCCGGATGGCGCCACGATTGCATTCGGCGGCTTTGCGATGCCGGGCGTGCCGTTCAACCTGATTAAAGCGCTTCTGGAACATGGTGCCCGGCAGCTCACGTTGGTCGGCAATACCACCGGCGGCGCGCAACAGCCTCGCATGCCCGACATGGGCATGCTGGTGGAGAATGGGCAGGTCAAGAAGGTCATCTGCGCCTTCACCGCCGCGACGCGTCCCACGGACGTGCTGCCCTTCACAAAGTACTATGAGTCGGGTGAAGTCGATGCGGAGCTGGTCCCGCAAGGTACATTGGCCGAACGATTGCGTGCCGCCGGGGCGGGCATCCCGGCATTCTACACACCGACTGCCGTCGGGACGGAACTCGCCGATGGGCGCGAGACCCGGGTGATCGACGGCCGCGAATACCTGCTGGAATATGCGCTGCCACTTGACTACGCGTTCCTTCGTGCAACGCGCGCAGATACTTTCGGCAACCTGCAATTCCACCGCTCGCAGCGGAACTTTTGCCCAGTGATGGCGACCGCGGCACGGGTCACAATCGCCGAGGTGGACGAAGATCTTTTGCCGGCGGGTGCAATCGATCCGGACCAGGTGCATACGCCCGGCATCTTTGTGCATCGAGTGGTGAAAGTGCCGCCGCCGCCTGAAGGATTATGGCCAACTCGCCGCCAGGAGCGTCGCCGATGAGCGGAACCAGCAAGGGCCTAACGCGCCAGCAGATGGCGGATCGTATCGCGTTTGAATTCCAGGATGGCTGGATCGTCAACCTGGGCGTCGGCATTCCGACCATGTGCTCGAACACTGATATCGGTGATCGCGACATCACCTATCATTCAGAGAATGGCGTGATCGGCTACGGGCCTATCGCGCCAACAGGCCAGGAGGATCTGAACCTCGTCAACGCCGGCGGACAGAATGTAACGCTGAAGCCGGGTGCGGCCGTGGTACACCACGCGGACTCGTTCGCGATCATCCGCGGCGGACGGATTGATGTCACGGTGATGGGCGCCTACGAGGTCGCCTGCAACGGCGACTTCGCCAACTGGAAGATCACCGGACAGAAGGGCGGTGGCATTGGCGGTGCGATGGACCTTGCGGCTTGCGCCAAGCGCGTCTTCATCATCATGGAACAGATCACGCGCAGTGGGTCGCCGCGCCTCGTTTCGCAATGTGCGTTGCCGGTGACGGCGCGCGGTGTGGTGAAGCTGGTAGCAACCAACTACGGCTTGTTCGAGCCGATGGGCGACGGGTTCAGTCTGCGCGAGATCGCCCCCGGCATCACCCTCGATGAGGTACATGCGACTGTCGGCTGCAAACTGACGGTACCGGATAATCTGGCCCAGGTGCGTGTCGCCAATCGGTAGAGAAGTGTGAGCATTCATGCAGGTCCTTCTCCTGGATCACGTCCAGCTTGCGATGCCTGTCGGGCGTGAGGACGAGGCCAGAGCGTTCTATAAGGAAGCGCTCGGGATCCCCCGAAGTCGACAAGCCCCCACACCTCGCCGCTCGTGGAGGGTGCTGGTTCGAAAGAGGTGCGCTTAAAGTTCATTTGGGCATAGAGCGAGACTTCGTGGCGGCGCGCAAAGCTCATCCTGCCTTCGTTGTTGATGGCCTGTGCGAACTGGTGGCCCGCCTGGACCGTGCAGGGTATCGCGTATGGGAGGACCAGCCGCTCGAAGGCTACGATCGGATCTACGTTGACGACCCTTTCGGCAATAGGATCGAGTTGATGGAGCCTACGCGGTAAATCCGCTTGAAGGATTGCACGGCGTCAGCCAGGTCGCGTCAGCATATCGCGCAGACGGCGGCGACCGAGCGGGCGGATATCGGCGTGTGGTGCCATCGCCTTGATCTCGGCCTGCAACTGCGCGCGCCGCTCATGAATGCTGGCGATCACTGGCCCCATCGGCACGCCGAGGTCGATCAACACGGCCTCCGATAGCTGCAGGCTCGCTTCGATGGTTTCAGGCACCGCATCGGTGGCGCCGATACTATAGAGATGCGCCGCGTGGCCCGCATCGCGCGCACGCACGACGATCAGCACGTCGTCGCGCTCGGCTCGGGCCACGGCAACCAGCCGATCGGTCGCCGCGTGATCGCTCATCGTCGCGACGAGGGCGCGGGCGGTATCAATGTGCAGGCGACGCAGCAGTTCGGGCTGAGCGATGTCGCCCCAGTATACCGGTCGGCGTAGTTTGCGCTGCGCTGCCACCTGATCCGTGTCGCTGTCCACCGCGACATAGGGCACGTCGTGCGCTTCAAGCATCGAGGCGACGGTCGCACCGACGCGACCGAAGCCGGCGATGATGACGCGTGGTGTGCCATCCTCGGGTGCGGCCAACAGCGCGGGATCGATCGCCTCGCCAGCAGGGCGGCGGGAGATGCGCCTACCGAGCGCAGACAGCACTGGAATGCAGGCCATGGTGACGGCCGCGAGCAACAGGGGGAAGCGCGCGGCATTGGTATCGATCAGGCCTTCAACGCGCGCGAGCCCCAGGATCACGAAGCCGAACTCGCCGCCCGGACCCAGCAACAGGCCCGCCTGCACGCCGGTAAGCCAGCGCAGTCCAAAGGCACGCGCGAGACCGGTGATGACGCAGGCCTTGATCGTCACCAGCACGACGCTGCCGATCAAAACATGCGACGCTTCTGTAGCAACGTCACCGAGATCAAGGCTCATTCCTACGGAAATAAGAAAGACGCCGAGGAGCAGACCTTTGAATGGCTCGATCGTCACCTCGATCTGCCGGCGGAATTCGGTCTCCGCCAGCAGCAGACCGGCGATCAGCGAGCCGAGTTCCATCGGCAGGTCGATGATCGCGGTGGCAAGACCGGTGGCGAGGATCGCCAAAAGACAGGCGGCAACGAACAGTTCTGGGCTGCCGGTGCGTGCGACGCTGCGGAACAACGGACGCAGCACCAGGCGGCCGGCGATAATCAGTCCGAGCACCACCACGACGGCCTCGGCGATCGACCAGGTGAACGAACCACCGCTTGCGCCGAATACGCTGAGCAGGAACAGCACCGGCACGGCAGCGAGATCCTGCAGCAGCAGTATGGCAAGCGAGGCGCGGCCGACCGGCGCCGCGAGCCGCTCCTCCTGTGACAGCACTTGCACGACCACGGCGGTAGAGGACATCGCCAAGGCCGGCCCGACGATGACGGCAAATACGGCTGGGGCCTGCAGCATGTACGCGATCGCGCTGATTGCCGCGGCGCACAACACGAACTGAAGCAGGCCCAAGCCGAACACCAGGCGCCGCAACAGGCGCAGCCGCTCCAGCGACATTTCCAGGCCGATCATGAACATCATCGTGCTGATGCCGAGTTCGGCGATCGGTGCGATCGTCTCAGGCGTGTTCAGGCTGATCGTTGCCACCAACGGCAGACGATCGGCCAGCATCGCAATGCCGAACGGACCGACCGCGATGCCGACCAAAATAAAGCCAAGCACCGGACTCAGCCGCAATCGGTGGAACACGGGTATGACGAGGGCGGCGGCAGCCAGGATGATCAGGGCCGGCTTGAACAGCCCCGGATCGATGTGCGCGCCCAGGCGTCAGTACCCGAGCGCGAACAGAAAACCGTGGAACGCCTGCGATACGAGACCCGGTGTCTGGATGCCGGCGAAATGGCCGGAATTGATCTCGAGATATTCGGCGCCGGGGATCTGGTCCGCCAACGCCTTGACTGCCGCTGGCGGGCGTAGCTTGTCGTGCCGGCAGCCGATCACCAAAGTGGGGCAGTCGATGCGCGGCAGTTCTTCGGTCACGGTGGAATCGGCCAGCATGCGGTTGATCGCGGCGAAGCTCTGCGGATCGTTGGCGAGCCAGCGCGCGCGGAACTTGCGGAACTCATCGGCGTTGTGGCGCACCTCGGGCGGGTAGGAAGCAGCGAGGCTTGCTTCGGCGATGCCGCGCATACCGGCCGTCTCGGCAGCGGTGGCGCGATCCAGCGTGGACTGGCGGCGATCCGCCGCGACACCGGTCGCAGGGCTGGTCACGACCAGGGCGGCGGTGCGTGCGGCGTGGCGGACGGCGAAGTGGATCGCGATTGCGCCACCGACCGCAGTGCCGGCGACCGCCACCTTGCCCTCAAGGCGCGCCGCATCCAGCAGGGCCGCGAGGTCGTCGGCCATGTCATCGAAGGTCACGCGCCCATGGATTTTCTCCGACAGCCCAGCACCGCGCGTGTCGTAACGCAGCACCCGACGCGTGTTGTTCAGCGCCGGCAACACCAGGTCCCAACTGTCCAGCGTTCCGCCCATCTCGTGCACCAACACCAAAGTGGTGCTGCCACTCCCGGAGAGCTCGTAGCGCAGACTGGTGCCGTTCACCTCGATCCAATTCATCGCGTTCCCTCCACTGTCGCAGGATGCCACAGTGCGGTGATGGAGGACATGGCGATAGAGCAGGGAACATGATGAAGCTGCACTGGTCACCGCGCTCGCCCTATGTGCGCAAGGTGATGATTGTTGCACACGAACTCGGGCTGGCGGATCGGATCGAGACGGTGCGCACGGTGGTGGGAGGGACGACCTCGCACCTTGCGCTGATGCGCGACAACCCGCTGGGAAAGATACCGACCTTGGTGCTGGAAGATGACACGGTGTTGTACGATTCACCGGTCATCTGCGAGTATCTCGATACGCTGCATGACAGACCGAAGCTGTTTCCGCCTTGGCCCGAACGATTGACTGCACTGCGGCGGCTGGCATTGGGGGACGGCATGCTGGATATCGCGCTGGCCTGGGTCGGCGAGCGCTTCCGACCAGCGGAGCGGCAGAGCGCGCCCCACATTGCGCTGTGGCAGGCGAAAATGCGCGCCTGTATCGACGCGCTCGAGACCGAGGCCGATGCGCTTGGCGCCGGGGCGCTGACGATCGGTCATATCGGCATCGGCGTCGCACTGTCATATCTGGATTTCCGCTTCGACGATTTGCGCTGGCGGGAAGGACGTAACCGTCTGGCGTCGTGGCACGCCACGTTCAATGCACGACCGTCGGTCGCGGCCACCCCGGTGATAGACGACAGGTGATCAGGAGCCGCACCGGCGGCAAGAAATCAGGAGGGCGAGCGGACCGCCCGATGGGATGCTGCCGTTCGGTCGCGAGCAACCCGCATCAGCGCCAACATCATCGCAATGACCAGGCCATATGCGAGCAATTGCGCCGCGTCCGGCGTCGCGGTGTATCCGATGAGCGTGTGCAGCAACCGGCCGGGCACGCTATCGTCGCCGAGCAGCCAGGTAGTATCCCAAACCGGCGTGGCCAGGCCCTGCAGGTAGTCCGCCTGCTGCAGAAAGAAGACTGCCTGGGCAGCCAGGCCGGCGGCCAGCAGCGTGATCAGCCCTGTCGTGACCGCGAACAAACGATGTGCCGGAACCGCCAGCAAGCCCAGATAGATCAGGGCCGACAGCGCGGCGCCGATGGCAATGCCAAGGGCGCCCCCGCTCAGCATGCCAGCGATTGTGGTCCCTCCGGCAGCGGACACGCCATAGAGGAACAGCACCACCTCTGAGCCCTCGCGCAGTACCGCGATCCCGACCACGATCGCGAGCGCGGTCAGCGGTCGCTCCCCCGCGGCGACAGCACTGCCCACGGCGCGGACTTCACGTGCCAATTCGCGCCCATGGCTCGCCATCCAGGTATTGTGCCAGGTCAGCATGGCAACCGCGGTCAACAGGATAGCGGCGTTGAAGAGTTCCTGGCCGGAGCCGCTGAACAAGGCGCCGAGCTCGCTGGCGAAAGCGGCGACCACACAGGCGCCTATGAACCCTCCGGCGATCCCACCCGCGACCCACCACCCGCGCTGGGGCACCGACCGCGTTGCCGCCAGGACAATGCCGACAATCAGCCCTGCCTCGATGACCTCACGGAAGACGATGATCAGGCTCGCGAGCATCAGCGTCCCTGGATGCGACACGTTCGCAGTTGCAGTTAGGAGAGTGTCCGCCCTTGGTCAACTGTTGCATGCCAAATGGCATGCACACATCTCGTGCATACCTTACGAACGCCATTAGCAGCGGGACGACAACGACGGCTGACGATATGCTTGCGCCGAATCGGTGAAGCTATCGGTCGCCGATATCGGACGCACGCTCCTTCTCCAGAAGCGCGCGCTTGCGGGCCACGCCCCATCGATAGCCCGTGAGGTTTCCATCACTGCCAACCACGCGGTGGCATGGTACCGCCAGCGACACCGGGTTGCGGGCACAGGAGCGCGCCACCGCCCGCACTGCGCTAGGATTGCCGACCATGCGTGCCAACTCGGCATAGCTCCGCGTCTCGCCGATGGGGATCCGGCACAGCGTGCGCCAGACGCGCTGCTGAAATGCGGTGCCCCGCAGGTCAAGCGGCAGGTCCAGCGCTTGCTTGGGCTCCTCGAGGAAGTCCAATACGGCCTGCACCGCACTTGCCAACCCGGCATCATCTGCAACGAATTGAGCACGAGGGAAGCGGTGGCGGAGATCTCCAAGCAACGCATCATCGGGCTCCGCGAAGCCGATGAAGCACACTCCGCGGTCAGTCGCGCCGATCAGCAGCCGTCCGAACAAGGAGTCGGCAAAGACGGTGCGAATGATCTCGCCTTCGCCGCCGCGCCGCAATGCGCCCGGGGTCATACCCAGCAGTTCGCCGGTCTTTTCGTAAACGCGGCTCTCCGAACCATAGCCGGCGTCCGCGACAGCATCGGCGACTCTAGCCCCACTCCTGAGTGCGGCATTCAGGCGTTTCGCCCGGACGCCTTCGGCGTAGCTGCGTGGCGTCAGCCCTGTGTGGTCGCGGAACATGCGCAGGAAGTGGAAGCGTGAGTAGCCGGAACGCTTCGCCAACTGATCAAGCGACGGGATGGATTCTGCCGCCTCAATGAAGGCGCAGGCATCCTCTACAACCGCCTGCGCCAGTCTGGCGCGCTCGCCTTTTGGATCGCAGCGCTTGCAGGCTCGGAATCCGGCACCCTCTGCCTCCGCCACGGTGCGAAAAAACCGCACATTCTTTCGCAGCGGGGGTGGCGAAGGGCAGCCCGGCTGGCAGAACACGCCCATGGTGGTCACGGCGTACAGAAAGTTCCCGGGCTCCCGGCGGATGACCTGGTTCCAGAGCTGCTCGTCCGACAGACGATCGATGGTGTGGGTGTCTTTCATACCCAGATAGTGGGCGTCGCCGGTAGTCCTTGCCATCCGCTGGTTGCTCCGACCCTCCGGCCGCTCCGCTTTGACCCGCCCAGGTCAATCGAAGCGGATGCCCGACAGCGCGCGATCCAGCGTCTCGACGATGCGGTCACACTCCGCGCGTGTGATCACCAACGGCGGTGACAGCGTGATCGTATTGCCGTAGCGGCGTCCGCCACCTCCGCGCCCAACCAAGACGCCGTTGTCGCGGCAGAAGTCAGCGACAGCCGTGATCTGCTCGGCTCCCACCGGCTCCTTCGTCGCGCGATCTTTCACCAGCTCGACTCCCAGGAGCAGCCCCTTGCCACGCACATCGCCCACGACGGCGTGGCGCATCAGGCTGCGCAGACCCTCCAGCAGATATGACCCCATCTCTGCCGAGTGCTCCACCAGCTTCTCGGCTTGCATGATCTCGATGTTGCGCAAAGCGACAGCGGCAGAAACCGGGTGGCCGCCATATGTATTCACCTGCCCGACCTGCCGGTTCTCGGATGCTTCGCCCAGGAAGCTGTCGAACACGCTGTTCTTAACCACAGTGGCCGCGATCGGCAGGTAGGCGCTGGAAATGCCCTTGGCGATCGCAACGATGTCCGGCGATACGCCGTAGTGCTGGTGTCCGAACATCCTGCCGGTGCGACCGAAGCCGTTGATCACCTCATCGACGTGCAACAGGATGTCGTACTTGCGACACAGCTTTTCGACTTCGGGCAGGTATTCGTCAGGCGGCACAGCAACGCCGACACCGCTCATGATCGGCTCCACGATGACCTCGGCAACTGTCTCAGGCCCTTCGCCAAGGATCGTCGTCTCCATGTTCTTCACGCAGGCAAGCGCGCAGCTTGGATAGCTCAGGCCGAACGGACAACGGTAGCAGTATGGCGGCGCGACATGCACGAAATCGCCTGAGTACGGCTCGAACTTCGCCTTACGTTCGCCCATGCCGCCAGCATCCAAAGTCGCCAGCGTGGTGCCATGATAGGCGAAGTAGCGGCTGATCGTCTTGAATCGATACTGCTGCGGGTATTCGTGCTTCATGTACTGGCGCGCGATCTTGAACCCGGCCTCGTTCGCCTCCGAGCCCGAGTTGACGAAGTAGGTATGATACCCACCGCCCATCAAACCGTTGATCTTCTCGGCCAGCGCCGAGGCGGGCACGTTCATCGCTGTGTGCGGATAATATGCCAGTTGCCTGACCTGCTCTGCTGCAACTTCGGCCAGTTCAGTCCGGCCGTAGCCAATGTTCACGCACCACAGCCCTGCCATGGCGTCGAGGTATTCCGTCCCGTCCGCATCGTAGATCGTTGAGCCCTGCGCTCCGGTCACGACCATCTGCTTGGCTTCCAGCACCCTGTGCTGGACAATCGGGTGCAGAACGTTGTCCAGATCCTGTCGCACGACCGCCTGACGAATCGCGGGATCGGGGGCGTTGGTGAGTGACATTTCAGCCTCTTCGCTCGGGGTCGACAGCCTACAGTGTTTCGGCTCGAGCGTCACGGCTGGCGAGCCAGCAACGCTGCGACGATGCTCAGGCAGGACAATGCGACGAAGCATTGCAACGACAGTGCATAATTGCCGGACCAGTCCCGCAGGATGCCGGATAGCAGCGGGCCAGAGGCCTGTGCGAGTACCTGCACCGAGAGAGCGATCCCGCGAATGGCACCATAGCTGGCGCGGCCGTAATAGTCGGCCCAGGCAATCGGCAGCAATGTCAGCAACCCGCCGATACCGATCCCAAAGAACGACGCTGCGACAAACCCGTCGCGAGCTGACGCGATGCCGAGCATGAAAGATGTGCCGATGCTGAGGGCGATCCCTGTCAGAACCAACGCATAGCGGATGGGAACGGAACGGGGGAAGAAGCCGAAGCCGAGACTGGCGATGCCTGACATCAGCGAGAACACGCTGACGATTTGCGCGGCAATCGTGGGGGAGAGTCCGCATTCGACCAGATACGGTGCCTGATGCAGGCTGACGCCGGCCTGCACCGGATAGGCGAACAGTGTGAACAGGCAGAGCAGCCAGAACGATGGGGTGCGCAACGCCTGCGATCGGGAAAATTCGGGTTCGTCCTGTTGCCGTTTTCGGCTCGAGGAAATGTACCGATCCGGCACAAACCCCAGATCTTCAGGCCTGCGCACCACAAAGACGAAACTTGGAATAAGGCCGACTGCCAGTACTGCGATGCCGACAGCCACCCAGCCGTCGCGCCAGCCCGCGCGAACGATCGCCGCCTGGGCGATTAACGGCAGGATCACCAAGCCTGACATCTGCGCGACAGTCGCAATGCCAGTGGCCAAAGTTCGCCGCGACACGAACCAGTTGTTGACGGCGCCGTAAATGCCGAGGTCGAATGGGCCGGCAAAATTGGTTCGTGCGACACAGAATAGCAGGTAGAACGTCGCAAGCGAACCGGTCAGAGACAACAGGAGATTGGCCATACCAGTCGTCAAGACAGCGACGCACAATACGATGCGGGCTCCAGACCGATCGAGCAGGCGCCCCAGTCTCGGAGACGTCAGCGCCGCCAGCAAACCACCCAGTGACACCGCGCCGGATAGCGCCGTGCGCGACCAGCCGAATTCGCGCGTCATCGGCTCAACAAAGATCGATAAGGACGCGACTGCGCCGCCTTGGCGAGAAAACCCGGCGCAACAGGCGCAAAACAAGATGACCCAACCGTAGTAGAATGGCAGGCGACGAGCCAACGCTGCTATCCAGGCGATATGGGATGGCATTCCTGAGGTCTCGTCTCGCCCTGCCTGATCGAAGTCGTATCCGGCATCTGCCGAGATCACGCAACCGAGCATCCATCGTCGTGCTGGCGGTGCATCAATGATGGTGTCCCGACGGCGCTGAGACAGTGAGCGGATGCGCGAGAACGTCGCGCACCCGTGCTGCCAGAACGCGCGGATCGTCCCAGCTATCACCGTCGCCTGGTCGCCATGTTGCCCGCAACCAGCCGTTTTGATCGACCAGGACCTGGATCCCCTTCAAATCATCCGGCGACACGCCGAGAATAATGGACAAGGCTGTCCATAGCTCAGGTTCCATTGCGACACATACGTCATCACTAGGTTCTGGTGCCTTATTCCGTGCAACGAGAATGGTAGCGGTGTTCACGTTTGGTGGCGCTTCCTGGCTCGACGCGTTGCCGAGTG
>JBKPOG010000091.1:0-5471 GCA_046732975.1 Pseudomonadota bacterium | reverse complement strand
CACTCGCCGAAGCCGTGCGCCGAAGTCGATCTTTCGGGCGGCTACGCGGTGCTGAAGGACATCGTCGGTGATACGCAGTTTCTGCTCATTCCGACCACGCGTGTCACCGGCATCGAGAGCCCCGAGATATTGGCGCCCCGCGCTCCGAACTATTTTGAAGCCGCTTGGCAGGCGCGACATTTTGTTGATGAGCGGGCACATCAGGAACTGCCGCGCGATGACCTAAGTCTTGTGATCAATTCGAAGGGCCGCCGTTCGCAGAATCAGTTGCACATTCACGTGGACTGCGTGCGACAGGACGTACAGGCAGCGTTGCGCGAGAACGCAAGCGCTATCAGCCCGCATTGGGCGCCATTCCCCGAAAAGCTGGTCGGCCACGACTACATGGCGATGCGCGTCGGTCAGCCGGACCTGACGCAGGCAAATCCATTCCTGCTGCTCGCCGATGGCATCCCTGGCGCGCGGGATGACATGGGAAGCTACACGCTGGCGGTTGTTGGCCAACCCGGCGGCTTCGTGCTGCTTGCCGGTCATGGCTGGGGTGAGGCATTGCAGGACCATGCCTGCGCTCTAGCGCACTGACTTCAGGAGAATGCTGCATGCAACTCGGCTTCAATCTGCCGATCAGCGGCCCCAATTCCGCGCCACGCCGCCTCGCCCGGCTTGCACAGGAAGGCGAGGCAATGGGCTACGACTACCTGACCCTGACCGATCACGTCGTACTGCCTGACATAAGTTCGCCCGGCTATCCGTATTCTGAGTCCGGCGAGTTCATCGCCAACGCGCCGACCGAGCGGCATGAGCTGCTGACGGCAACTTCGTTCATCGCCGCCAAGACCTCGCGCATTCGGTTGGTGCTGGCAGTTCTGGTCGTACCGCATCGCCCCGCAGTGCTGGCCGCCAAGATGCTGTCGACGATCGACGTGCTATCCGAGGGCCGCCTGGTCATCGGCATCGGCGCCGGCTGGCTGAAGGCGGAATTCGATGCCGTGGTAACCACGCCATTTGAGGAACGTGGGGCCGTGACGGACGAATACCTGGAGGCGTTCCGCGCCCTATGGACTCAGGATCACGCACATTTCGACGGCCGCTACACGAAGTTTGCCGACCTCGTATTTCTACCGCGCCCGGTGCAGCAACCGCATCCGCCGATCTGGGTCGGCGGCGAGAGCGGACCGTCGATGCGTCGCGCCGCGCGGTTCGGCAACGCCTGGTATCCGATCGGTTCCAACAACAAGCACCTGCTCGACACGCTGCCACGACTTGCCGCCGGCATTGCCCGCCTGCGCCGGCTGACGGCCGAGGCGGGCCGCGAGCCGGCGGAGGTATCCGTGGTGTACCGTGTGAAGCGGTACGGACACGCGGTTCCCCCGATCGCTTCGGATGGCGAACGGCGACTGTTCTCCGGCGACGATGCCAACATTGTTGCCGACCTGCGTGCACTGCGCGACCTCGGCGTGACGGCAATCGATGTCGAGGTCGAGGGGCATGACGAAGTCACCACGATCGCCAATATGCGGCGGTTCAAGGATACGATCTTCGCGCCGCTCTGATGGCGCTCAGACAAATGGCCGGCCATGACGGCGAGAGTGTTTTCTTGTCACCGACCGATGTCTGAGCCGACAATGCCATGAGGAGGAGCGCACCATGAAAGTCTCCTACTTCGAGACCGGCCGCTACGTGCCGCCGCCGGATATGCCTCGCGAATGGCCGGTGCCGTCGGGCAACTACGATGCCGCCGTCGGCACGGAAGCGCTGCGTGGCATGGTCGAGCGCGTGAAGTTCGTCGAATCCCTTGGCTTCGATTGGATCAGCCTGTCCGAGCACCACTATTCGCCGCGCATTCTGACGCCGTCGCCGGTTGTCGCCGCCACCTGGCTGGCTGCCCGCACTGAGCGGATCAGGATCGCGATGCTCGGGCCGATCGTGCCGGTCAGCAATCCGATCCGG
The DNA here is from genome assembly GCA_046732975.1 of Pseudomonadota bacterium. GTDB lineage: Bacteria > Pseudomonadota > Alphaproteobacteria > Acetobacterales > Acetobacteraceae > JAMXLO01. The sequence goes on along the minus strand of JBKPOG010000091.1, from coordinate 3,521 downwards.
ATCGCCGAGGAGATGGCGATGCTGGACACGCTGGCACCAGGTCGCATCGTCATCGGTCTGCTGCGCGGCACCACCAACGAATACCTCAGCTACGACCTGAACCCGACCGAGGCGCGCGAGCGCACCGACGAAGGGATGGACCTGATCCTCAAGGCCTGGACCGAACCGCAGCCCTTCGGCTGGCAGGGCCGGCACTTCCAGTATCGCACCGTGTCAATCTGGCCACGCCTTCAGGATCCGCCACCACCGACCTACGCCTTGGGCACCAGCGCTGAAGCCGGGGAGTTCGCTGCGCGTCATCATCTTGGGCTGGGCGTGTCATACGGCACGTTCGAGATCATGGCACGGGCGACCAACTACTACCGCGAACGTTGTGCCGAGTACGGTTGGCAGCCCGAACCGGACGATATCATCTACCGCGCCAACATGATCCTCGGTGAAACCGACGAGGAAGCCGAAGCGACCTTGCAGCGGCGCGATCGCCAAGGGGCATTTCCGGTGCGGCCGTCACTGCGCGACGCGCTGCTGGATGCCGACATCAAGCGCAACGTGGCGGGCGAGCGGCGCGCTCAGCCCGTCGGCGGCGTGTTGCCGGTCAGCTTCTGCGGCGGGCCGGACCGGATCGTCGAGCAGATCCGCCAGTGCCGTGAGAAAGTCGGCGCCGGCGTGCTCGATCTGTCGCTGCAAGATCCCGGTACCGGCGATACTGACGCGATGCTGCGCGCGCTCGAGTTGTTCGGGCGAAAGGTTTTGCCGCGCATTCGGGAGATCTGACGGTGACGGTTCAGCAGGCGGCGTTCAACGAAGGCTTCGTCGATGCGGACGGCTTCCGCATCCGCTATATGGAAGCGGGGCAAGGGACGCCGGTGATACACCTGCACGGTGCCGGTGGAATGCGGCTGACGCAGGCGCACACGCTGCTCAGCCGGCAATTCCGGGTCATCGTCTTCGAGATGCCAGGGTTCGGCGTGTCGCCGGTGAATGATCGCACCCAGAGTGTGCGCGAACTCGGCGCGACAATGGCCAGCGCGGTGCTCGCCCTGGGCATCGAGCGATACGATGTGATTGCCACGTCGTTCGGTGCCCGAGTGGCATTGTGGATGGCGCTGCAACGACCCGAGCGGATATTGGCGCTGGTGCTGGAGGCGCCGGCCGCAATCCGTCCGGCGGGTCACCAACCACCATCGGGTACGCCGGAGCAGATCGCACGTCAGCTCTACGCGCATCCAGAGCGCGCGCCGATGGCACCCGTCGATCCGGACGTGCAGGCGAAGCAGCGTGCGCTTGTCGGACGACTGCGCGGGCCGGATCGCGACACCGATCTGGAAGCGCGACTGCGTGACCTGGCGACACCGACACTTGTGTTGTTCGGCACGTTGGAGAGGGTCATCCCGCCGGATATGGGACGGCACTACAAAACGCTGCTGCCAAACTGCCAGCTCGTGTTCGTTTACGATGCGGGGCATGAGATCAGCACCGATCGTCCGGAGGCGTTTGCCGATGTGACGGCAGATTTCCTGGAGCGGCACGAGGCATTCGTGATCAACCGCAAGGACACGCGGATCAGCCCGTAATCACTTGCCGATGCAGAAGCGGGCGAACAGCGTATCAAGGATGTCCTCGACACCCACGCTGCCGGTGATCCGCCCCAGCGCACGCAACGCAAGTCGCAGGTCCTCCGCGCGCAATTCCGGCAGATCGACACAGCGTGCCCCGGCCAGACGCGCCGCTGCTTCCTGCAACGCGGCACGATGCCGCGCCTGCGTCAGCGGCGGCGGTCCCGCACCTTCAGTCAGCGACCGCGCCGCTGCCGCAAGTCGCGCGCGCAGAGCTGGCAGGCCGCTTCCGGTGAGTACACTGACCGCAATCGCACCCGCTGGTACCGCGCCTCCGAGATCGATCTTGTTGGCCACCACAACAATCGCCCCCTCCCCTTGCGGGAGGGGGGCAGGGGGAGGGGGCGTCGAAACAGCACCAACCCCCTCCCCCCACCTCCCTCCCCCAAGGCGAGGGGGAGTGTCGCCAGCCTCCACTACCACGATGACCAGATCTGCCGCTGCGGCTCGCGCGCGCGCCCTCCTGACCCCCTCGGCTTCGATCTCGTCCGCCGTATCCCGCAGCCCCGCCGTGTCCACCAGCGTAACCGGCACGCCGCCCAACACGACGCGCGTCTCCAATGCATCGCGCGTCGTGCCCGGGGTCGCCGACACTATGGCCACATCACGCTCGGCCAGTGCGTTGATCAGCGATGACTTCCCGACATTCGGCGCGCCGGTGATGGCAAACACCAGCCCCTCGCGCAGCCGCTCGCCGCGCCGGTTATCGTCGAGATGTGCCGCAACCGCGCATCGCAGAGCGTTTAGCTCAACAATGGTCTGATCTTCCACCTCCGGCGGCAGATCCTCGTCCGGGAAGTCGATCAGGGCCTCCTGCTGCGCCAGCAACAGGCGCAGTCGCTTCGCCCAGTCGCCATACAGCGTGCCCAACGCACCATCGAGCTGACGCAGAGCCTGGCGCCGCTGCGCTTCCGTTTCCGCCGCCACAAGGTCATGCACCGCCTCTGCCGCGGTCAAATCCAACCGACCGTTCAGAAATGCGCGACGCGTGAACTCTCCGGCCTCCGCTGGCCTAGCGCCAAGCGCGACCAGTGCATCGGCCACCCCCGTCAGCACCGCCCGACCGCCGTGCAGATAAAGCTCCGCCGAATCCTCGCCAGTGTAGCTGCCGGGACCCGGCAGCCAGACCACCATGCCTTGATCCAGCTCGGATCCTTCGGCATTCCGTAGGCGGCGGAACGACGCCCGCCGCGGCGGCGGCACACGGCCACACAGCGCCGCGAGAACACTTCGGCTGTCAGGCCCGCTCACCCGCATCACCGCGAGCGCGGCCTGGCCAGCTCCGGACGCGACCGCGAAGATGGTGTCCGCGTTCATGCCTTCCTATGTCACGCCGACACACAAGGGGCGCAACGCCCAAGGAGCGCAACCATGGCCGTCCAGGAAAACCTGCTGCGCCACGAAACATCGCCCTATCTGCTGCAACACGCCGAGAACCCGGTGCACTGGCGGCCCTGGGGCCCTGCAGCCCTGGAGGAGGCAAAAGCGGGGAACAAGCCGATCCTGCTCTCGATCGGCTACGCGGCCTGCCACTGGTGCCATGTCATGGCGCACGAATCGTTCGAGAGCCCCGAGACCGCAGCGCTGATGAACGATCGCTTCGTCAACATTAAAGTCGATCGCGAAGAGCGGCCGGATATCGATCACCTCTATATGTCCGCACTGCACGCGATGGGCGAACAGGGAGGCTGGCCTCTCACCATGTTCATCGCACCCGACGGGGCGCCGTTCTGGGGTGGCACGTATTTCCCGCCCGAGCCGCGCTGGGGCCGTCCCTCGTTTGGTCAGGTGCTGCAGGGCGTATCGGATGCCTGGAGCAGCGGCCACGACATGGTGCAGAAGAACACCGCCGCGCTGCGGCGTGTACTTGCCGGCATGTCCGACGCGAATCCAGGTGATCTGCCC
>JBKPOG010000090.1:0-9349 GCA_046732975.1 Pseudomonadota bacterium | reverse complement strand
GCTCTCATCCCAGGGCTATAGGTAATCGTCGACCGCACGGGGGTCGACACTCCTTCTGGCAACGCAAAGCGCGGCATCAGATCCTCCAGTGACTTCGGCTTCTATGCGGACGCTAAGCGGGATCGGAGTTGGATGCCACGTTTACTCTTGTCACGGCCTTTCCAGCGCTCGCCCATGGTGCATAATCTTCAAGCTGCGAGAACAACAAAGTCAGCGGTCGCGCCTGAATTTCGGTTAGCGCGACCAACATGGCGAACAGGGAACGAACGATGCCCGACGAACTCGAGCGCACGACAATCCGGACGGTGGCTTGGCGGCTCCTGCCGCTAGTTTTCCTGCTCTACCTCCTCAGCCTCATCGACCGGGTCAATCTCGGGTTTGCCGCACTGCAGATGAACAAGGATCTTGGGCTTACGCCCTATACTTACAGCCTGGGCGTTGCCGCGTTCTTCTTCGGCTACATTCCGTGCGAGATTCCGAGCAATCTTATTTTAGAGCGGATCGGCGCGCGGCGATGGATCGGGCGCATTGCCATCACCTGGGGGCTGGCGGCGAGCGCAATGGCGCTGGTTTCCGGCGAACGCAGCTTCCTGCTGGTACGGTTTCTGTTGGGTGTAGCCGAAGCCGGACTGTTCCCGGGTATGTTGCTTTATCTGACTTATTGGTTCCCGAGCGCCTATCGCGCCCGGGTCAACGCGGCGCTTGTGCTGGCGATTCCCGCGTCCGGGGCTATCGGCGCACCGATCGCAACCAGTTTGCTGGAACTGAACGGACTGCTTGGTTTGGCCGGATGGCAATGGATGTTCCTCCTGGAGGGACTGCCAACCGTCGTCCTTGGCTTCATCGTCTTGCGTTTGCTGACTGATCGACCTGCAAACGCTGCGTGGTTGCCGGATGAAAACCGAGCATGGCTGCAATCGATGTTGGAGCAGGAACGCGCCTCGGTCGAAGCGGTGCACAGCCAACTCAGCGTGCTGCGCGGTCTGACAGATCCGCGCGTCCTGTTGCTGTGCTGCACGTATTTCGCCTTCGGCACGATCTCCTATTCAATGGGTTACTTCCTGCCGCTGATCGTCAAAGGCTGGGGCATGAGCAATTTCGCAGTGGGCTGGGTCGTCGCTGTTCCGTCTGTGGTCGGTATCGCGGCCATGCTCACCGGAAGCTATTTCGCCGACCGCATCGACGACAAGCGGCCGGGCCTCTCCGTGCTCATGTTGGTGTGCGCCGTCGGATGGGCCGGCATGGGTTTCTACGCCACGACCGCCTGGGCGTTGTTCGCCGTTGCACTGGTTGAGATTGGTATCGGCATCGCGCGGCCGATGTTTTGGACCGTTCCGCCAGTGTTCCTGAGCCGTGCAGCGATGGCGGGGGCCATCGCTTTGATCAGTTGCTTTGCCAACTTCGGCGGGATCGTCGGTCCGGTCATGATCGGTTGGCTGAAAACCACCACAAACAGTTTTTCTGGCGGCCTCTACTATGTCGCCGGTTGCGCGCTCATCGCGTCCGTCGCGATCCTTCTGCTCCGGACTGTGCCACGCATGGCGAAGCTGGGAGCGCCAGCGCGATGAGTCTTCGAGTGAACGAACGTCGGACTTGGCAGCTCACACTGTCGACAGATCAGACGTGGCTGCAAGCGGCTCGAGCTTTCCAAGTTGCATGGCCTTGATCTGCAATGCCAGGTACTTCGAGTTGATCCGGCACTGCGCCAGACCCCCAGCGATGAACCACAGGCCCTGCTGCGGCGTGCGCTTATACGTGTTCGCCAGCTCGCCATCCGCGCCGATGCCCCAGACCGGGCCGATGCGCTCCACCATCTCCTCGCCGAGCGCACGGCGGACCAGCTCCCATTTGCGGATAGTAACCGGTCGCCAGAACGAGCAGATCGGCCGGCACCGTCGATCCATCCTTCAACAACGCGCCATCGGCGGTGAAGCGCTCGATCCTCTCATATTGCAGCAGGCCAATTTCACCCTTGATCATGAGCGCGGAACTGCCGCGTCCAGGTTATAGCCACCGCCCCGCCGGAAGTACTTCATCTGGTGACCGGTTTCGTCTTCACCGATGTCGTGCTTGAAGCCGATGTGCCTGAGGCCCGCGATCATCTCCTTATCGATTTTCAGCATGCGTTGCACGACGGCCTTGTAGGCCTTGATAATCAAGGGCGGCGTAGCGGATGAGACAATCAGATGTGCCATCGGCTGGCACATCCGGGTGGCGCCAGGCGGCTGATGCTAGCCACGCGCCCGCGGCCGCTGCTGCAAGCTTTACCCAGACGATCTCTTCCGCTACGTATTCGCGCCCGCAAACGTCCCGAAGCAATCCGTTCCAGCGATCACCCGTCCCGGGCACCGACCACAGACACCGCTTTTTCGAGCCGCCGAGCGACAAGTTCTGGGTGCTCGACAAAATTGGCGGTTATGTCGAGAACGCCGGGCATCAGCAGCATGTGCGCCGGAAATGGCTTATCGCGCAGTGCGCCATATTCGTGCTGACGCCTGGGATTAGCGAACTCGATCGAGAGCGCCCCGACATTGGCGCGGTACAGCTCGGGCAGAATACGTGCCATCGCGATGTCATGGACGTGCGGCCCATCATTATTGCCCCAGCCCACATGGAGGCGGATGCGGTCGGCGGGGAATGCCTTCGATTCCGAGATTGATAGCCGCAATATGCAGTTCGAGCTGCTTGATGAAATCAGCTTCGTCGAGACTCGCGAAAAATCGATGTCGCTCCATCGCCAGGTCCGGCGCATCGATCTGCAGGATCATGCCGGCATCATGTATCGCGCAGTATTCGTTGGAGAGCGCCTCGGCCAGGGCCGTCAGATAGTTCTCGTGGCTGTCGTAATGCCGATTGAGCATGGTGGTTGCGACGATGCCCGGTATGGACATCTATCACGCATTTTGCGATGTGAAGCCTGGCGTCAGCGACACAGCGTTCGCCGAGAACGTTGCAAGCTACATGGGTCACCTTAAGCAGCAAGAACTGATCGAATCCTGGCGCCTCATCCGTCGCAAGCTGGTCGGCGCCGCCCAGCCTTGCGAGTTCCACCTGATGATTGAATTCAGGGACCTGGCGCAACTCGAACGGGCGTTTCAGCGTCTCGCCGGGCGCGGAGAACCGGTTGAGGGCTTCCACTTCGGAGTGAATTCCCTGGTGCAGAATGCGAAGTTCGCGCTGTATCGCGATTTTCCTGATGCCTTCAGGCACCGCGGCCAGGAGCGCTTCTGAGCAGTCAGCCGCGTCCTCGGTAAGGTGCCACGTCCTGCGCGGGGATCCACGCATCCTGGGGTGCCGCACCGCTCTGCCAGAACACATCGATCGGCATGCCACCGCGCGGATACCAGTAAGCGCCAATACGGAGCCAGATCGGATCGAGCAGTGCCATCAGCCGCTCAGTGATTGCCATTGTGCAAGCCTCGTGGAATGCGCCGTGGTTGCGGAACGAGGTGAGATAGAGCTTCAATGATTTGCTCTCGACGATCCAGTCGCACGGGATGTAGTCGATGACGATATGCGCAAAGTCCGGCTGACCAGTGATCGGACAGAGCGAGGTGAACTCCGGACAGGTGAAGCGCACCACGAAGTTTTTCCCCTGCGATGGATTGGCCACCCGCTCCAGCTTTGCCGCATCGGGACTGAGCGGCTGCTCGACATCATCACCGAGCTGCGTCAGACCGGCATAATTGGCGTCACTCATTATCGTTCCTCAGCCATCCGGCACGCGTTGCGGCGGCGTAGGCTTCCAGTCGTCCCTCGGCTATCGCCGCCCTCAGCCCACGCATCAGCTCCTGGTAATACTGGACATTGTGCCAGGTCAGCAGCATCGGCCCGAGCATTTCCTCTGCCTTGAACAGATGATGCAGGTAAGCACGGCTGTGCCGGACACAAGCCGGGCATCTGCACAACGCATCCAGTGGTGCAGGATCGTCGGCAAACCGTGCGTTGCGCAGATTGAACACACCGCGTGACGTGTAGGCACGCGCCGTGCGACCACCGCGCGTTGGGATCACGCAGTCGAACATATCGATCCCTCGCTGCACCGCGCCGATGAGATCATCCGGCGTGCCGACACCCATCAGATACCGAGGCCTGTCCTGGGGCAGATGTGGGATTGTGGCATCGAGCACCGCGAATGTCGTGGCCTGGCCTTCGCCGATTGCCAACCCACCTACTGCGTATCCGTCGAAGCCGATTCGTATCAATGCGCGCGCCGACTCCTCGCGCAGTTCCGGGTACACGCTGCCCTGCACGATACCGAACAGCCCATAGCCTTCGCGCACTTTGAATGCCTCGCGCGACCGGTGTGCCCAGCGCATGGACAGTTGCATGGACATGCGTGCTTCCTCTGGCGAGGCGGGGAAGGGGGTGCATTCGTCCAGAACCATTGTGATCGTAGCGTCCAACAGGTGCTGGATCTCGACCGAGTATTCGGGTGTCAGCCGGTGTGTCGACCCATCCAGGTGCGACTGGAACGTCACGCCATCAGCATCGAGCTTGCGAAGCTTCGCCAGTGACATCACCTGGAAGCCGCCCGAATCAGTGAGGATCGGGCCAGGCCAGTCCATGAAGTGGTGCAGTCCACCGAGTCTGGCAACCCGCTCTGCGCCCGGGCGCAGCATCAGGTGATAGGTGTTCCCCAGCACGATGCTCGCGCCCGTTGCGCGGACGGCATCTGCGGTCATCGCCTTCACCGTTCCCGTGGTCCCCACGGGCATGAAGGCCGGCGTGGGCACCTCACCATGCGCCGTATGCAGCACGCCAGCCCGCGCATCTCCATCAGTCGCGTCAATGCGGTAGGCGAGAGCGGTCACGCCGCACGCTCCAGCAGACACGCATCGCCGTACGAATAGAATCGGTATCGCTGTTCGATTGCATGCGCATAGGCAGCACGCATCCGCTCGGCGCCTGCGAACGCGCAGATCAACATGAACAGCGTCGACCGCGGCAAATGAAAGTTGGTCAACAGCATGTCGACAATACGAAACCGATAACCTGGCACGATGAACAGCGACGTGTCACCGGAGAACGGCCGTACACATCCATCCTCGTCTGCCGCCGTCTCGATGAGACGCAAGCTTGTTGTGCCGACCGCAACCACCCGCCGCGCAGCGTTGATCACAGCGGCGGCCGCCTGGGTAATCTCCCCGCGTTCGGCATGCATCCGGTGCTGTGTCACATCCTCGGTCCGCACGGGCAGGAATGTGCCGGCGCCGACATGCAGCGTGACAGCGACGCGCTGCACGCCACGCAGCTCCAATGCCCTAAGCAGGGGTGCTGTAAAATGCAGCCCTGCGGTGGGCGCCGCGACGGCGCCGTCCCGTGCGGCAAAGATCGTTTGATAGTCGCTGTCGTCCTGTTGCGCTGGTCCACATGGCCGCTCGATATATGGCGGCAACGCCAATGCGCCCGCCTGCCGCAGCGCGGTAGCGAACGCGGCATTCTGCTGGTTGAACGCCAGCACGACGCCACCGTCCTCGTCGCGTTGCACGACTGTCGCCCGCAATTCATCGCTGCCGTCGAAGTGCAGCTCATCGCCCACACGCAGCCGTCGCGCATTGCGCGCCAAAGCATGCCATGCGCCATCGGCGTGCGGCTGATCCAGGGTAATGCCGATGCGCGCGTCGCCACGTCTTGCGGTAAGCTGCGCCGGGATCACCCGCGTGTCGTTGACCACCAACACGTCGCCAGGCTGCAGCAGGTCGGGCAATTCGCGTACCACGTGGTCTGCCACACCCGCACTCGAAACATGTAGCAGACGCGCTGCATCGCGCGGTCGGGCCGGATGCTGCGCAATACGGTCAGGCGGCAGGGCGAAGTCGAACTCGGCGAGCCGCATCAGGCGGGCGTCGGTGCGACCCGGCGTAGCAGGCGTGTCAGCGGAATGGCGACCATCACCGCCCAGAGCTTGCCGACAATCTGACCACCGATGAATTCCAGGCTGCCGAACGCAAGGGCCAGGAACACAATCGAATCCACCACCAGTCCTACGATGGAGGATGCCGCAACGGCCGTGGTCAGGCGCCGTCGCTGCAGCGGGGTATACACCGCGAAATCGGCAAATTCGCTCAGCGCAAATGCCGTACCCGACGCCAGCACCAACGGACCGGGCGCGACCAGCATCGACAGCAGCGTGCCGGCGGCAACAGCTGCCAATCCACTGGCTAGACCCAGGCATCGCTGTACCACGTCGCGCAGCACCAGCGCCGCACCGACGGTGAGCACGCCGGATGGGGCGAGCAGGCCAGGGGCGACCGGGACCAGGCATGGCCCTCGAGGCACGCAGACCGTGCCGACATGCAGCACCATCCAGTTTGCCAGCGGGATCGATGCCAGAAAACATGCGAACGCCGCGAGCCCAACGCGCAGTCGAAGGTCGGTGTTCATCAGCCCGACAGGTAGGATGCGATCTCGACCAGATTGCCGTCCGGATCGCGACAGTACACCGAGCGAATCGGTCCCAAAGCGCCGGCGCGCTGCACCGGCCCGGTGAGGATCGGCACACCGCAATCGTGCAGATGCGCGATCACCTCATCTGGGGGGACGGCGGTGATGAAGCAGAGATCGCCGGCGCCGGCCCCGGTATTGACGCCGGTGACCCAGCGTCCCGGATCGGCATCCGACGGCCGAACGTTGATTTTCTGGCCGCCGAATTTCAGTGCCGTGCGGTTCTCCGGACCGAAGTCATCACGCTCCATGCCGAGGACTCGCAGATACCAGGCGACGGTGATCTCCACGTCCTTTACGTTCAGCACGATGTGGTCGATGCGATCGACGGTAAATCGCATTACTCAAGCCCCTCGTAAAAGTCGTTGCCCTTGTCGTCGATCACGATGAACGCGGGGAAGTCCTCCACTTCAATATGCCACACGGCTTCCATGCCGAGTTCGGGATATTCCAGCACCTCGACCTTGCGGATGCAGTCCTGCGCCAATCTGGCCGCGGGCCCCCCGACACTACCCAGATAGAACCCGCCATTCGCCTTGCACGCTTCGCGCACCGCTTTCGATCGGTTGCCCTTCGCCAGCATCACGAGCGAGCCGCCCGCCGCCTGGAACGCCGCGACATAACTGTCCATGCGTCCCGCAGTTGTCGGACCGAAGCTGCCGGTGGCATAGCCGGTCGGCGTCTTGGCCGGACCGGCATAATACACCGGATGGTCCTTGATGTAGCCGGGCAAGCCCTCGCCGCGATCCAGCCGCTCCTGCAGTTTAGCATGTGCGATATCGCGCGCCACCACCATCGTGCCGGTCAGCATCAGCCGCGTCTTCACCGGGTATTCCGAGAGCTGCCGTCTGATCTCCGCCATCGGTCGGTTCAGATCGATAGCGACCGCATCGCCGCCCAAGTTCTGGTCTGTCGCTTCCGGCAGATATTTGGCGGGGTCGGTCTCTAGCTGCTCCAGGAATACGCCGTCCGGTGTGATCTTCGCCAGGATCTGTCGATCGGCGCTGCACGAGACACCGATGCCGACCGGCAGCGACGCACCGTGCCGAGGCAGTCGGATCACGCGCACGTCGTGACAGAAGTATTTACCGCCGAACTGTGCGCCGATGCCCAGCTTGCGCGACAGCTCCAGAACCTGCTGCTCCATCTCCACATCGCGGATCGCATGGCCCGCCTTGCTGCCGGTGGTCGGCAGCGTGTCCAGCCAGCGCGTCGACGCCAGCTTCACCGTCTTCAGCGTCAACTCGGCACTGGTCCCGCCGATCACGATCGCCAGGTGATATGGCGGACATGCCGACGTCCCCAGCGATCGCATCTTGCCGTCGAGGTACTTCAACAGCCGCTCCGGCGACAGGATTGCCCGGGTTTCCTGGAAGAGAAACGACTTGTTGGCGCTGCCGCCGCCCTTGGCGACGAACATCAGGTGGAATTCATCGGCATGCGCCTCGCCAGGTGCAGCCATGATGTCGAACTGCACCGGAAGGTTGTTGCCGGTGTTCACCTCCTCGAACATCGACAGCGGTGCCATCTGCGAATAACGCAGGTTGGTTTCCGTGTATGTGCGGTGCACGCCCCAGCTCAGTGCCTCTTCCTCGTCGCCATCCACCCAGATGCGCTGCCCCTTCTTGCCGAACACCAACGCAGTGCCGGTGTCCTGGCACATCGGCAGAACGCCGCCTGCGGCGATGTTGGCATTCTTCAGCAGGTCAAGGGCCACGAATCGGTCGTTGCTGCTTGCCTCCGGGTCATCGAGGATGGCGCGCAGTTGCGTCAGGTGTCCGGACCGCAGCAGATGCGACACATCGCGAAACGCCTGGAAGGCCAGCTCGCTCAATGCGTCCGGTGCGATGCGAAGCACCGTCTGTCCATCACATGTCGCGGTGCGCACGCCTTCGATCGCCAGTCGCTTCCAGGGCGTGCGATCCGGCCCGAGCGGGAACATCGGCGAATAGGAAAAACTGGACGGGCGGGGCAGGGGAGCGTTCATCGGATGCTCGCGGTCAGCTCTTTGTCGGCGGCCGGCGACGGAACGTGTCGAGGCTCACCACCTGCGGAGTCTCACCCGACTTTTCTGGTTCGGGCGCAGGCGCGGCTTCCGGTTCCGGCTGTTGCTCCTCCTGGACCACCGGCACCGGCCGGAAGCGCAGACCGTACTGCACATGAGGGTCGGCAAATCCGGTCACCGCACCAAGCGGAATCACCAGCGACGCCGGGACGCCACCAAACGATAGGCCGACGCTGATCAGCCCCGCCTCGTGGTCCATTTTTAGGTCCCAGAATTGGTGCTGCAAGACGATCGTCATTTCCTGCGGATACCGTGTGCGCAGCCGCGGCGGCATGACGACGCCGGGATAATCGGTGCGGAACGTCACATAGAAATGATGCTCCCCCGGAAGCCCATTCGCAGCGACATGGGTGATCGCGCGCGCGACCACTTGGCGCATCGCCTCCTCCACCCACTCCTCGTAGGGGAGCAGGCTCTCGGGCTGCTGCTCCTTGTCCTCTGCCATTCGCTGACCTCGCCAATCAGCAAATAGAGATAGCGCGAGGAGGCCAAAGGGCAAAGAGGCGGGCGGCTGGCCTTTACACGCTGGCGCATTTTACGAATTCTGCCGGTCTCGAGCGAAGGCAGTGGATGGAATGAATGCGACGCCCCAACAGGCGCAGCACTGGCAGCGTACGCTGTGGACGATGCGGGGTCCAGTTCGTCCTGAGCATCGCCTTCAGCATCCTCAGCCCTATCAGGCCGTTGTTCCTGCTGGAACTTGGCGTCGCATCCGCGCAAGCGGTGGACATCTGGGCCGGCGTGCTTGCGCGGTCACATCGTTCATCGCCATCTTCACCCGCACCGATCTGAGGCGGCCTGGCCGATCGTTATGGCCGTAAGCTGATGGTCCTGCGG
>JBKPOG010000089.1:0-3700 GCA_046732975.1 Pseudomonadota bacterium | reverse complement strand
GCCGCAAACAGGATGCGCGTGCCGGCGGCGACGTCGGCAGCGGCCTGTTTCCAGAAGCCGCGCGCAATCTCGACGGCCAGCGGCGGGAGATACGACACGGACGCGCCGTCCTCGACACATGCACATAGGATTTCGGCCAACCGACGCTCGGCCGATGCAGCGGCCGCCGCGTCCAGCATCGCGACGCCCGCAACTTGCTTGGCGTAGCCGAACTCCAGAGTGTTAGATAGATCGTGCAGCACGCGTATCGCACCATGCCGAACATAACCGTGCTTCTCGTAGAAGCGATGGGCTCGATCAAACCGGGTATCACTCCACAGAACCAGTCGCTCAGCGCCAGCGTCGCGCGCATGCTGTTCGGCTGTAGCCAGCAGACGATGGCCGAGGTCGCTGCCGTGCGTGTCCGGCATCGTATAGACACGGCAGATTTCCCACGCCCCAGCCGTCTGCGGCACGGTCGCGACCAGTCCGGCAATTTGCCCTTCGCTTTCAGCGGCCCACAGCGCGCCACCTCTGTTTGCATAATAGGAGGCGAGCGTGCGCAATTCCGGCATCTCGGCATCCACATCGAAGACAATGCCAGGATACTGCGCCCAACAGGTGCCGATTATCGTGATAAAGCCGGCGGCATCGCCGTCTTGGCCATGGCGGATAATGACTGACATGGTGTAACGATTATCACACTATGGCACCAGCACCTATCGCGCAGGTACTTTCGCTAGCAGCGGCCCAAGCCCCTCAGCCATTGTCGGGTGTGTCAGTACGGCGTCGCGCAGCCGCTGATAGGGCAGGTCCGCCAGCATTGCCGTCTGAACCACAGTCATCACCTCGCCGGCGTCAGCGCCGACCATGGTGAAGCCCAGGATGCGATCGTCGCCCGTGGCGACCAGGGCCTTCATGAAGCCGCGCCTCTGGCCGGTGGCAAAGGTGCGCAGCACCACGCTCGTCGGCACCCGGGCCACACGGACCGAAACCCCCTGACGTTGCGCATCGGTCTCGCTAAGTCCGACATGTGCAAGTGGCGGATCGGTGAACATGCAGTACGGGACCAGTCGGTCGCGAGTGCTGCGATTGCCCCCAGCCAGGTTGTCGCGGATGACCCGGAAGTCGTCTTCCGCAACGTGGGTGAACTGCGGGCTGCCCGCGCAGTCGCCGACCGCCCAGACGCCCGCGGCATCTGTCTGCAGCCGGTCATCGACGCGGATATAGCCACGCGCATCCAAGGCTACCCCGGTGGTCTCAAGGCCGATATCAACAGTGTTCGGGACACGACCAGCTGCAACCAATATGTCAGTTCCCTTGATGCGTTGCTCGCCAGTGTTTGTGCGCACCGTCACGGTGACCGTCTGGCCCGATCTGCCGCTCACGCCGACGACGCCAGCACTCAGCATGACCTCGATGCCATCATCGCGCAGGAATGCCTGCACCTCATCGGCAACATCAGGATCCTCGCGACCCATCAGCTGCGGCCCTTGCTCGATGATCGTCACACGGCTGCCGAACCGGCGATACGCCTGCGCCAGTTCCAAGCCGACATAGCCACCGCCAAGCACGATCAGGTGCGCCGGTAGATGATCGAGCTCAAGGGCTTCGATATGGGTGAGTGGCTGTGCCGCCTCCAGCCCAGGGACACTCGGTATGGCTGCGCGTGACCCGACATCGATGATAACCCGATCGCCGGTCAGCGTAAGCGAGCCGCCGTCATTGAGCGTCACTTCGAGCGTCTTTGGTGCGACGAACCGTCCGGTCCCCATGATCAATTCGGCGCCACTCACCTGGTAGTTCCGCAGATGCAGCGCGACAAGATCGTCGACCATGGCCCGCTTGCGCTGGCGAACGACGCGCATATCGATCGTGGTGGCACTCGTCGTCGTGCCGTATTGCGCCGCGTTGCGCACCAGATGTGCTATCTCGGCGCTGCGGACTTCGTTCTTGCTGGGCAGGCACGCGATATTAGGGCAGGAGCCGCCGATCCAGCGCCGCTCCACCACAGCCGTTCGATAGCCAGACTGCCCAAAATGCCATGCCAAGAGCTTGCCGCCGGCACCGCTGCCAAGAATGAGGACGTCGTAGTGCTGCAATCGTGACCTCCTGTGCCAATCCCGCATACAGCATGTGGAATTGTCGCCGGATGTCTTTGTCTATACCGCCGCAATTTGGACGCTGTTGCGGGCAATTCAGTTAGTGCAGGCCTTCGCAAAAAGTTACGATCCGTCGGCATCCTTCGGCCAACGACGCATCGTCGGTTGCGGTGCTGACGCGCAGATAGGGGCTCATGCCATACGCCGCCCCGTGCACCGTCGCCACGTGCGCTTCTTCGAGCAGGGCCATGCACACGTCCTGATCGGTCTCCAGCGCCCGCCCTCGAGCCGTCGTCTTGCCGAGACAGCCAGCGACGTTGGGGAACACATAGAACGCGCCTTCGGGCTTGTGGCAGTTGATGCCCTTGCAGGCGTTCAGCATTTCCACCGCCATGTCGCGCCGATTGCGATACGCAACGATCTGCTCGGCCACGCCGTCCTGCGGCCCGTCCAATGCGGCAGCGGCGGCGGCCTGGCCAACGGTAGAAACGCCGGCCGTCGCCTGACCCTGCATGTTCACCATTGCCTTGATCAGGTTCTTCGGGCCGCCGGCGAAGCCGATCCGCCAACCGGTCATAGCATAAGCCTTCGACGCCCCGCTGATCGTCACCGTGCGATCGCGCAGCTCAGGAGCCACTGAGGCGATCGTGGCGTGCTTGAAGCCGTCAAACACCAGATGTTCGTACATGTCGTCCGACATGATCCAGACATGCGGGTGCTTCGCCATGACATCCGCGATCGCGCGCAGCTCCGCAGCTGAGCAGCAGGCGCCCGATGGATTGTTCGGATTATTGAGGATCAGCCACTTGGTCGATGGCGTGATCGCCGCGTCGATGTCTTCGGCGCGTGGCTTGAAGCCGTTGTTCTGAGGGCAGGTGACGTACACCGGCTCGCCGTCGAACAGCTTGGTCATCAGCGCATAGGCGCTCCAGGACGGAACCGGGATCAACGATTCATCACCTGGATTCAGCGTCGCACCCAAGGCGTTGAAGATCGCCTGCTTGCCGCCGTTGCTGACGCAGATCTCATCGAGCGCGAAGTCCAGCCCGCTGTCGCGCTTGAACTTGCGCTGGATCGCTTGTTTCAACGCTGGCGTGCCGTCCTGCGGCGGATACTTGGTGTCGCCGCGCAGCGCTGCCTGATGCGCAGCCTCGATCGCGTGCGGTGGGCTGGCGAAGTTGGGTTCACCGAGAGTAAGCGAGATGATGTCCACGCCCTGCGCCCGCAGTTCGCGCGCGCGGATCGACATCTGTACACTGGCCGCGACCTGAACGCGGCCAAGCCGGTTGGAGAAGCCGGGCATCAGCGGAGGCCTGCGCAGAATTGCTGGATCCGCGTGCAGGCGTCACGCAGTTCCTCTGTGGCACTGGCGTACGCCATGCGGAAATGCCCCGGGTAGCAGAACGCCGACCCGTGCACGACGGCGACCCCCGTCTCCTCCAGCATCGCCAGGACGAAACTCTCATCGTCGGTGATCTTGTTGCCGCCGCGCGAGGTCTTGCCGATGCAGCCGTGCACCGACGGGTACACATAGAACGCACCCTCGGGCTTGTGGCAGTAAAGTCCAGGCGCCTTGTTCAGCATTTCCACCACCAGGTTGCGCCGCTCCTCGAAGATCT
>JBKPOG010000088.1:0-13759 GCA_046732975.1 Pseudomonadota bacterium | reverse complement strand
ATGTGGTCGGGCAAACGAACACGTCACCGATAGTGACGCCATTGGCCGAGTAATGATCTACACCCCAGCTGTCGCGTAGCACGCGGGTGAAGAGCTTTGGCCCATACTTAGTGGGACGATCCAACCCAAGCCAACTCGGTTTAAGGCGCATGATCTTCTTCCAGGCTATAGCTATAACGGGGTGCTTGGGGACGGCGCCGAACACACAATTGGCAATCCAATCAGTGGGATGATTTTCGTGTTGAAACGCAAAGAAGCAGTTGTATTGCAGTAGCTGGTCGAGTGATCGGTGAACCTGGATGTCAGTGTCGAGATAAATTCCTCCGTACTCATATACCGCAGACAGCCTGACGACATCTGCCACTGTTGCCCAACGCCTCCGTGCATAGGCGGATTTGATGAGCGGGTTGTCCATATCGATGTTGGATTCGTTCCATCCTACTACCTCAAAGTCGCGATGAAGACCTCGCCAACCATCAATCAGTCGACGCTGCTTGTCGGGCAAGCTGCTGCCTACCCAAACGTAATGCAAACGCTTCGGTATCCTAGCTTCGATCATTCGTGTGCAGTGGTCCATGTGCCCGGAACCGCATCCCCTACCTTCGCTCTCAGAGCCCAGCAATCATTGGTTGCTTGAGAGGCCTGCAACTCTCGCGGCCGCGATGGCATACGTCCTGCGTGCCGCACCCTTCGTGACTCATCCGAGATTCGTCAACTGTCACTATCATAACATGTATAGCTGCTGGCATCGAAGATCGTCATGACTGACACAATTGTCCCCTTTCGTGGCTTATGAGCGGCCGGGAAGAATGGCATCCGTTCGACCCATTAGCCAGTAGGCGAGCAGTCCCAACCATTCATGCGTCGCTGCATCGAACGCGCTAAGTCGCCCGCTCAGAGACTGTGTCATCCAGGTGCGGCACGAGATGCTGTTCTGGTCAACCACGGGCCAAGCTGTTACGTCCCAGCCAACTCGGCGAAATACACCCATTGCGCGTGGCATATGACTGGCAGAAGTGATCAGGAGCCAACGCTGGCCCGGCGCTGGGTGAATGCGTTGCCATGCTTGCACGGCATTCTCGTAAGTGTTGTGCGATACGCTCTCGAACTCAAATCGCTTCCCATCAAGGCCGAGCGCAGCCGGCGAATCTGGGAGTATATCACTGTAGGCGCCGCTGAAGAATAAGTGGGCCTCCGGGTGGCGTCTTGCCAGAACGATAGCCTCATCGACGCGCTCGGCCGTAGGTTCCAGGCCTCCGCTCAGCACGATGATCCCATCGATATGTGATGGCTCTGGGGGACGGGGAAAGCGACGCTCCAGCGGCAGTAACGCTAGAGACCCCAAGGAGATCATCAGGCTCACCGCGAAACCTGCCAATCCGAGATTCAATAGCCAACGTCCAAGCCGCCAATGTCCAACTCCAATCACAGCAAAATTTCACTCATCAAGTCCTGCCGTTACTGAGCAACAGTGAGAGTGCGTTGATGTAACACGAACTAACCCGACTTCAGCACGATACGGCCAATGACAGGCGCGCTGCACCTTCCGCAGTGAGATACCCGACGCGTCCTTCGACGATCGTGGCGACGACGTTCGGCCGTGCCGGATCAACCAGCACAAGATCGGCACGCAGCCCTTCTTCGATGGAGCCGCGGTCGTCCAGCCCAGCCGCACAAGCGGGATTGCTGGAGATCAACCTCCAGGAATTCTGCAGGTTAAGTGTATCTCGCCCGGCCAACGCCATCGCGGCGCGCAACATCGCCGGATAGAAGTAGTCCGACGTCAGGACGCGGCATATCCCCGCCTCGACCATGCGCGCCGCGGAGGCCCAGCCCAGATGCGATCCGCCGCGCACGACATTTGGACAGCCCATCACCACCCAGTCGCCGGCATCGCGCGCCTCCTGACCAACCTCTTCCGCCATGGGGAACTCGCAGATACGCGCTCCCCGCGCGCGGAAGGCACGACGCGTAGCGATCGTCTCGTCGTCATGGCTGGCCATCGGCAGACCGGCCTCACGTGCCGCCGCGCCGATGCAATCCAGCGCCGCAGGCACAGCGTGTTCCCGCGCGCCAATCTCCGCGGCCAAGGCACGAAAGTCGTCCAGTTTCATGCCGGCGCGGTCGCTGTATTTTGCGCCAACCACTGGATCGTTGATCTTTTTCAGGATCGGCGGCGTGTGGTCGTTGAATGCCAGCAGATGCACGCGTCCCGCGGCGATGTCGGCCAGCGCCGTATCCAGCGCTTCGAGGTTGTAGGCTTCCCAACGCAAGTGCACGCGCATGTCACAGGTCCAGCGCCGCGCTTCCAACGCGTCGAGCAGAGCGCGCCAGGCGTTCAAGCTGCGAAGGCCCGGCTCCCACGACAGCGTCACCCCATGGAACGCAGTGGTGATGCCATTCGCCAGCAATTGCGCCTCGGTGTCCTGCAACGCGATCTCAGCGCTGAAGCCCACACCCGGCCGCGGCTGCAACTGCCGTTCGAAAGCGTCGCCGTGAATGTCGACAATGCCTGGCAGCACCAACAGCCCGCGCGCATCCAACCGTGGCCCTCGTCCGCTTCGCCCGATCGCGGCGATGCAGCCGTCCTCCAGCGACACGTCCACCACCTGCTCGCCGTCGTTCGGCAGCAATACGCGACCGCCGGTTATTGTCAGCCGGTCCATCTCTCTCGCTCTCAGGGTTCGAAAACTATTTGCACCCGCGGCGTTGGATAGCGCGACACTCCGAACTCCACCACCATGCCGGCACGATCGACGTTGACGTTCTCGGTGACCAGCAACGGACGGTTGCGTGGCATCCGCAGCAGATCCGCCTCCGTCGCGTTCGGCAGCCGTGCGGTGACGCGGGTGACCTGGCGGAGGTAATCGGACACGCCGACGGTCTTCAGCGCCTCGGTGATAGTTGGGGCTTCCTGCAAGGCGTCGAAAATTCCGCGCAGCCGTGCGACCGGAAAGAAATGCTGCGACAGGCTCACCGGTCTTTCATCGGCCAGTCCCAGCCGCTCTAGCAGGACAACCCGGCTACCGGCACGCATACGGAGACCGGCAGCCACCTGGGGCTCGGCAGCAGTCTCCTTGAGCTGCAGCACGCGGCCGGACGGCTCCATATTGTGCCGCCTGATCCAGGCGGAGAATCGCGTGCGCGGCTCGACCGCATAGGCCAGCACATCCTCGGCAACGAATGATCCGCGGCCCTGTTCCACCCGCACGAGCCCGCCGCGAGACAATTCGTCCAGCGCGCGCCGCACCGTGTGCCGGTTGACCCGGAATTGTTGAGACAGCTCGGCCTCGGTCGGTAGCCGCCCACCGGGCGGGTAAACGCCAGCGCCGATGTCGTGCTGCAGCCGTGTCGCGATCTGTCGCCACAGGGCAACGCCCTCCTGGCGCAGCACTGGCTCGATCGGCGTCACCGTAATATCACCCACTCGACCGTCCATCTGTGCAACTCCTGCTTGACGCTAGCTGATCAGGAGTCTAGCTGTCTAGACATCCGAATATCAGCAGGTTGTGCGCAATGCCCGATGCCTTGCCGCCGGACCGCTCCAAGACACCCCGGCAACGCTGGATGGCCGTTCTGGCGCGCGCCGATGCTGAAGCCGTGCAGGCGCGGCTAGGAGACGTGCCGCGCTATACGGTGCTGCGCGGACCGGAAGCCGGGCTGGTGATGGTGCGCGGTCGCACCGGAGGTGGCGGTGCGCCGTTCAACCTGGGCGAGATGACCGCTACGCGTTGCACAGTGCGAACCGATACCGGCCTGGTCGGGCACGCCTATGTTGCTGGCCGCAATGAGCGCCTCGCGGAGCTCGCGGCACTTGCTGATGCGCTGCTGCAGGACCCTTCGCGGCAGCGAGCGTTGCTGCGCCAAGTTATTGAGCCGCTGGCCGAGCTTCAGGAGGCTCGTCGCGCCGAGATGGCAGCGAAGGCGTCTGCCACGCGCGTGCAGTTCTTTGCCATGCGGAACATGCGCGCATGAGCGCGAGCGTCGATCTGCCGGGTTTCGCCGATCCGGTCACCGGGGCGCAGGCTACGTTCCGGGCCGTGCTGGATGCGATGGCGCGCCCAGGCACAATACATCAGGTGGGTGAGCACCTCGCACCGCCGGCACCGCTAGACCAGGCGACAGCGGCAGTGCTTCTTACATTGGTCGACCACGAGACTCCGCTCTGGCTTGATGTTGACGCTGCTCCGGCACGCGACTGGCTTGCCTTCCATTGCGGCGCAGCGCTTGTTCCAGAGCCGAACGCCGCGTGCTTTGCAGTGATGCTGTCCTTGCCCGACTTGGCAGCGTTCCCAGCCGGATCGCACGAGGCGCCTGAAAGCTCGGCAACTGTCATCCTGCAAATCCCCGCGCTCGGGTCCGGAACGCGCTATCGACTCAGCGGCCCCGGGCTGCGCGAACCGGAGCTATTATCGGTGAATGGCCTACCGCCGCGGTTCATCGCGCAGTGGCAGCAGAATCGCGCCCTGTTTCCGCGGGGCGTGGACATCATCCTGTGCGCCGGAGCTGCGCTCACCGCCCTACCGCGCAGCATAACGATCGAGGAGAGCTGACGATGGCCTATGTTGCGGTCAAAGGCGGCGAGGAGGCGATCGACAATGCGCATGCCTGGCTGGCCGAGGAGCGGCGCGGCGATACCTCAATCCCTGAGGTGTCTCTGGCGCAGATCGAGGGACAACTTGGCCGCAGCGTCGATCGTGCAATGGGTGAAGGTTCGCTGTACGATCGCGAATTGGCCGCACTCGCGGTGAAGCAGGCACAGGGTGATCTGATCGAGGCGGCATTTCTGCTGCGTGCCTACCGCACGACATTGCCGCGCTTCGCTCACTCATTGCCGGTCGATACATCCGACATGCAGATCAAGCGGCGTATCTCTGCCGTGTTCAAGGATCTGCCCGGTGGGCAGGTGCTCGGCCCGACCTACGACTATACGCACCGCTTGCTCGATTTCGAACTCGCCAGTGGCAGTGGGGGCGCCGCGCCGAAGCGCGATGATCCGATGACGACGATGCCGCGCGTGCCTGACATCCTGCGGAGAGAGGGCCTGATGGAGTCCGACGGCGACGGCGCGGCCGAGCCTGGGGACCTGACACGTCAACCATTGGCATTTCCCGCATCGCGCGACGTCCGGCTGCAGGCGCTGGCACGCGGTGATGAGGGATTTTTGCTGGCACTTGGCTATTCCACACAACGTGGCTACGGCGGCACTCACCCATTCGCTGGAGAAATTCGTATGGGCGAGGTTGCCGTGGAGATTGAGCCTCCGGAACTTGGATTCGCCATTGATATCGGCGACGTTGTTGTCACCGAATGCCAGATGGTGAACCAGTTCAAAGGCTCGAAGACTGTGCCGCCGCAATTCACCCGTGGATATGGCCTTGTGTTCGGCTTCTCCGAGCGTAAAGCCATGGCGATGGCGTTGGTCGATCGCGCCATGCGCGCCGAAGAACTGGGTGAGGAGGTGACCGCGCCGGCACAGAACGTTGAGTTCGTGCTTTATCACTCGGACAACATCGAAGCGACCGGCTTCGTCGAGCACCTCAAGCTGCCGCATTACGTGGATTTCCAGAGCGAGCTCGAGAACGTCCGACGAATGCGCCGCGAACATGAAACATCTCCCCCTCCCCTTGCGGGAGGGGGTCAGGGGGAGGGGGCCGTGCGCACCCTCATCACCCGATGAAAGGCTATAACTTCGCCTACCTGGACGAGCAGACGAAACGTATGATCCGCCGCGCGCTGTTGAAGGCGGTGGCGATTCCCGGCCATCAGGTACCGTTCGGTTCGCGCGAGATGCCGCTGCCATACGGCTGGGGTACCGGCGGGATTCAGGTCACCGCATCGGTACTTGGCCGCAGCGACGTGCTGAAGGTGATCGACCAAGGCGCGGATGACACCACCAACGCTGTATCGATCCGCCGCTTCTTCGCCCGCACAGCGGGCGTGCGCACGACGACCCACACCAGCGAAGCGACGGTGATTCAAACCCGCCATCGGATCCCCGAGACGGCACTGCGCGACGACCAGATAATCGTCTATCAGGTGCCTCAGCCGGAACCGCTTTCCCGCTTGGAGCCGTCCCGGGTGGAGACACGCCGAATGCACGCGCTCGCCGATTACGGGCTGATGCATGTGAAGCTATATGAGGATGTCTCCCGCTTCGGGCAGATCTCGATCTGCTATGACTATCCCGTGCTGGTAAACCAGCGCTATCTGATGTCGCCGAGTCCGATCCCGGCTTTCGACAACCCGAAGATGAACCTGATGCCAGCGCTGCAGTTGTTCGGCGCCGGTCGCGAGAAGCGCATCTACGCAATTCCGCCCTGGACGGAGGTCCGGTCCCTCGACTTCGAGGACCATCCGTTCCGGCCGATCCGGGCACCGCACCCATGCGGCCTGTGCGGCGCGACTGACTCCTACCTGGACGAAGTGGTGATCGATGATAAGGGTGGCAGGCTGTTTGTTTGCTCTGATACGGATCACTGCGCGGAACGGCGCGCCGCTGGCCATGTCGGTTCCGAAGGCCTGCGCGAGGCAGCGGAATGACCGCCGATACTCTCCTGTCTGGACGCGGGTTGTCGCTGTCCTACGGTTCGATTGCCGCGCTCGCTGATGTCGATGTCGATCTCTGGCCCGGTGAAATGCTGGCAGTGGTCGGTGAGTCCGGCTCCGGCAAGACCACGCTGTTGAATGTGTTGTCCGGTCGCCTGACGCCGGAAGCGGGCGCGGTCTGGTATCGCGACCCGACCGGACATCTGCACGACGTGCACGCGATGCCCGCGCCGGAGCTCCGGACGCTGCACCGGTCGGACTGGGGCTTCGTGCATCAGGATCCACGGCAGAACCTGCGCATGAACGTCACGGCCGGCGGCAACGTGGGCGAACGACTGATGGCGCAGGGTGCTCGCCACTATGGCGATATTCGTCAGCAGGCGATTGAGTGGTTGACGCAGGTCGAAATAGATGCCGACCGCGTCGATGACATGCCACGTACCTTCTCTGGCGGTATGCTGCAGCGACTGCAGATCGCACGCACGCTGGTCACCCACCCACGGCTGGTGTTCATGGATGAACCAACTGGCGCCTTGGACGTATCCGTGCAGGCACGTTTGCTCGATCTGATCCGTTCGCTCGTGACGCGGCTAAAGATTGCGGTCGTGCTGGTGACGCATGATATCGGTGTGGCGCGTCTGCTCGCCCATCGCATCATGGTGATGCAGCGCGGTCGCGTGGTGGAGGCAGGCTTGACCGACCAGGTGCTGGACGATCCGCAGCATCCATACACACAATTGCTGGTCAGCTCGGTGCTGCAGGCATGAGGGCCAGCACGACTGAGGTGATGCTCCGAACCAACGCACTCGCCAAAGGATTCACACTGCACCTGCAAGGCGGCGTTCATATCCCGGTCCTGGCCGACGTGGAACTGGCACTGTGCCAAGGCGAGTGTGTCGTACTCTCAGGGCAGTCTGGCGTTGGCAAGTCCACGCTCATGCGCAGCCTTTATGGGAATTATCGCGCCGACTCAGGCCAAATCTTCATCCGTCATCGCGGCGAGATGGTCGATCTGGCGACCGCCGATCCGCGGACCATTTTGGCCGTGCGTCACGAGACACTCGGCTATGTCAGCCAATTCCTCCGTGTCGTCCCCCGTGTTGCAGCGGTCGATGTGGTGGCAGAGGTGCTGATCGGGCGTGGTTTGCCGCAAGAGGAAGCCAGAAACATTTCAACCAACCTGCTGCTTCGACTCAATATACCGCGCCGCTTGCACGCCCTGCCGCCCGCCACCTTCTCGGGCGGTGAGCAGCAGCGCGTCAATCTCGCACGTGGTTTCATCGGCAATCATCCAGTGCTGCTGCTCGACGAACCGACGGCATCGCTCGACACCGAAAATCGTGCTGTTGTGGTGGCAATGATCAACGAGGTGAAGGCGAGCGGCACAGCCATCATTGCAATCTGTCACGACACGGACGTGCGGGATCGAATCGCCGACCGGCTGTTCGCACTTGCCCCCTTGCAGGATGCCGCATGACCAACGAGACGATCCTGACCAATGCAGTCCTGGTCCTGGGCGATGCGACGCTGCATGGGACACTGATCGTTCGGGACGGACAGATCGCCGACGTGCAGCGGGGCCGGTCCTCCGCACTCCCCGCGCACGACCTCGATGGCGATTACCTGATCCCAGGTATCGTGGATACCCATACAGACAACCTGGAACGCCAGGTGCAGCCGCGCTCGCTGGCGCGTTGGCCTTCGCGGTCCGCGATGGTCGCGCATGATGCGCAATGCGCCGCTGCCGGCGTTACCACTGTGTTCGACGCCCTGTGTCTTGGCGATCTTGGGTTCGACAAGGACCGGATCCGCACCTTCCAGGACGGCGTGGTCGATCTCGATGCCTTGAACGACGCTGCTCTGTTGAAGGCAGAGCACTTCCTGCACCTGCGCTGCGAAGTGCCGGCGTTCGACATGCTGCCACTGTTCGACACGGTTGCCGACCATCCGCTGGTGCGCATCGTCAGCCTGATGGATCACAGTCCAGGCGTCGGACAGTATGCGAACATCGATTTTTATCGTGCGCTGCGCCGCCGAGGCGGCCTGGACGACAGCTATATCGAACAGCGCATCAAGGAACTGCAGGCACAGCGCGAAGCGACTCGTATTCCGCACCGCCGCGCGCTGCTCGAACGTGTCGCTGGTCGTGCCATTGCGCTGGCAAGCCACGACGACAGGACCGAGGACGAAGTCGCCGAGAACGCCGCCGACGGCATCCGTATCAGCGAATTCCCTGTCACCATGACAGCAGCCCAGGCGGCAAAGGCACACGGCATGGAGGTGATTGCAGGTGCCCCGAACATCGTGCGCGGCGGCTCGCACTCCGGCAATGTGTCCGCCGCCGATCTGCTCGAGACCGGCGCCGTCGATGCGTTTGCCTCCGATTATGTGCCGAACAGCCTCGTCGAGGCGGCCTTTCAATGCGCCCAGCGCATCGATCTGCCACAGGCCATTGCCCTGGTGAGCAAGCGCCCGGCCCGACTGGCCGGACTCGATGATCGCGGCACGCTGCAAACGGGGCAGCGCGCGGACCTGGTGCGCGTTCGCCTGCATGACGGCCTGCCGGTGGTGCGCCAGGTGTGGCGTGCCGGCGAACGCGTTGCCTGATGGGGCCTGACGCACGGGTTGCCGTCTACTATGCGCCGTTGGCCGACGATCCACTGTTCGCTGATGCGACCAACTGGCTCGGCCGGGATCCGGCAAGCAATGCCCCGTCGCCGCAACCTGCCATTCCCGATATCGCCGAGGTGACGGCCGAGCCACGGCTGTACGGATTTCACGCCACGCTGAAGCCGCCAATGCGGCTGGCGACTGGTTACCACTGGAACGATCTTGTCTCGGCGACCCGGACGCTTGCTGACAGCATCGCACCATTCGATCTACCACCATTGTCAGTGCAGGATCTGTTCGGCTTCCTCGCGTTACGGGAAACCAGGCCAAGTGCGCCGTTGCAGGGGCTGGCCGATGCGTGCGTTGAACAGCTTGATCGCTTTCGCGCACCTGCAACGGAAGCCGAACTCGCCCGACGGCGACGCGCCAAACTGACGCCTGAGCAAGACGCGATGCTGGTGCGCTGGGGCTATCCCTATGTATTCAGTACCTGGTTCTTCCATTTGACGCTGACGCGTCGACTGAGTGCAATCGAGAAGCAGGTGTACTTGCCTGCGGCTGAGGCGTACTTTGCGGCGTCGATAGCGAAGTCACGCCGGGTCAGCGACATCTGTTTGTTCGTGCAGCCCGCCGCCGCTTCACCGTTCGTTATCAAGGAGCGGCTGAAGCTGCGCGGCTGAGCGCAGCAAGAAACCGCGCAACTCCATCGCTCAGCAATCCGTCATTTATCACGGTCTCGATGGGCACGTGCTTCGGCAGTGTAGCCGGGCGCGCCAGTCGTGCCGCAACATCGGCTTCATCCTCGCGCCCGCGTGCCGCCAGCCGCGCTGCGCGCAGCTCGGGTGGCGCGGTTACCTCGATCACCCGCAATGAAAATCGCTCTGCGGCTTCAGCAACAACAGTCCGTGACACGTTGGCCACCACCACCTCGCGATTGTCGATGACCTCAGCCGGAATTCCGTAACGCAATCCATGTGCCTGCCACTGCAAGGCGAAGTTGCGCGCTGCGAACTCCTGTTCGGTGATTGCTTCGTGGTCCTCGCCACCTGCGTCCACCGGACGCGTTATCACACGCCGAGCGAAGCCGAATCGAGCATCGTCCCGCAGAGCGTCGCGTGCTGCTGCAAGCAGTGTGTCTTTCCCAGCGCCGCTGGGCCCAACCACCAACACCAGCATCTAACCAGGCTCGCAGCCACACCAGCGGTTGACATGCCACTCCGTTCGCGCCAGTGCCGGACAGAAGTCGCTTAGGATCGGTGCAATCGCATCGAAACGTTGCCGGCTCGACCCGCTCCTGGCATTGATCTCCGCTCGCAGGTCTGCGGCACGCGCCGCCAATGAGGGCAGGTCCACGGTCAGCAGCCGCCTGTTCCGCACCACGAACCGACCGCCCACCATCACGTCCGTCACGCTGGTACCATCCTCACCCAACACCAGCTGTGTCACCGGCGCATTCAACGGAATGAGCGTCGGCGCATCGAGATCGAGGAACACGATGTCAGCGGCGAAACTCGGTGCGAGCCGGCCGATGCGATCGAACCCCAATGCCTGCGCACTGCCGGTGGTCGCTGCCGCCAATACCTGTGGTGCGGTGATCCAGCGCGCCGGATCCGGCCCACGTGCATGCGACGCAGCAGCGGCGAAATGCAGTGACTGGTACATGTTGAGATTGTCATTGCACGTCGCGGCATCTGTACCGATCGCCAGATTCACGCCGGCAGCGAGCAGGCCAACCGCATCGGCGACCCCGCTGCCCAGCCGCATGTTGCTCGCCGGGTTGTGCGCAACCGAGGCGCCATGCGCACCGAGTAGCCGCATGTCCTCGTCGTCGAGCCAGACGCCATGGGCTGCAACGAAGCGAGGCCCCAACAGCCCAAGCTGCTCGATATGTGCGGTCAGCGATCGGCCATAGCGACGGGCACCCACCACCGCCTGCACCTTCGACTCCGCCAGGTGCGTGTGGATGCCGACATCGAACTCTGAGGCAAGGTCGCGGCACGCCACCATGAACTCGTCGCGGCAATGCAGCGGGATGGTCGGTGCGACAGCCGGCCGCACGAACGCCCGATCGCCGCGCCAATTGCGCAGGATCGCGCGCATGCGCTGCAATGTGTCCTGCCATGGTGGCAGCCCAAGCGGCGCTACCGCGGCGCGCAGATGCTGCGGCAAAGCGTCCATCAGCCCGGGGATCGCCTCGTACAAAGTCAGGTCGGCCATCATCGGCGCGATGACCGCGCGCATTCCCGCCTGTGCGTAGGCCTCCGCGACCGCAGCGATGCCATCTTCGGTGGGCAGCGGGAACTCGACGAACAGATCGTAGCAAGCGGTACAGCCTTTCAGCAGCATTTCCGCCGCGCCGATCGTCGCCGAGATCCGCTTCTCCTCGATGCTGTCGTAAGGCGACATGTGCGGCGCCGCGGCCAAGAGCAGTTCCAGGGTCCAACGATCGCCCATCGAGCGTGACAGGTTGCCGTGGCCATGCGTGTGCGCATTCACCAGCCCTGGGTGCAGCAGACATCGCGACGCATCGATTGCCCGCGCGCCATCGGGCGCAGCCATGCCTGGCTCACCGATTGCCACCACGACGCCGTCCTGCACCAGCACATCGGCAGCGCCGAGAAACCGGTCTGCGTCCAACACCAGCCCGCCGCGAATGATCAGCGGCCGACGTGCGTCCCCCATATCTTCGTTCATGCTTCAGCGATCCGCGTTGTCAGGTGTCGATCAGGCTGACATGCGCGGCGACCACGCGCCATCCTTCGGGCAGCCGTGCCCAGGTCTGCATCTGCCGACCGATCTTGCCTGGTACCGTGTCTCGTTCGAACAGCGTCGATGCGGTGGCGAAGTCACGCCCGAACGTGGTGATCACTGTACGCGAGATACGCCGCGCCAGTCCAATCGGCAAACGCGCGGCGCGGAAGGCGGATATCTCCTCGCTGCCATATAGGTTTTCGGCGATGCCATAGCGGATGGTGTACTCGCTGCGCCAGAAAAGTTGCTGCAACGTGGTAACGTCGTTGGTCACCAGCGCGGTCTCATAGCGCGCGAAAGCTGCCTCGACCTCGGCACGCACGTCCGGCAGATTGATCTCCATGGCCTTCTCCGGCGGCCGTGGCGCATGAACGCGCGGCGCGGCGTAATGGTGTGGTGCTCGGGCGTAACTGTGGTGCGCCTGGCGTCCATAGCATACTTCGTATGCTTGAGGACAGCAGTGTGGTTTCTCCCGGTCAGCGGCAACCAGGCTATGACGGCCCGGTGAAAATCGGCTTACATCCGGGCGCAATGGCACAAATCGAAAAGCTGCTTGATGTAACAGGGCTGAGCGTCGCCTTCGCCACCGACCGCGGCGCGGCGACCGTGGTGCGCGGACTCGATCTGCATGTTGCGGAGGGCGAGACGCTGGCTGTGGTCGGCGAATCAGGATCGGGCAAATCGGTGACCGCGCTCAGCATCACACGACTGATCGATCACACCGGCGGCCACATCAGCGCAGGACGCATTCTGTTCACCGATCGTACCGGCCGGCAGCGCGACCTAGTGGCCGAACCGCAGGAGGCGATGCGGCAGTTGCGTGGTCCAGAGATGGCGATGGTGTTCCAGGAGCCGATGAGCAGTCTGAACCCGGTGCTGCGGATCGGCGACCAGATTGCCGAGGCGGTCATGTTGCATCAGGGTCTCGGACAGGCTGCCGCATTGGTTGAGGCACAGCGGCTGCTCGAGCACGTTCGGATCCCTGAGGCGCGTCAGCAGCTGCAACGCTATCCGTTCCAATTGTCCGGCGGCATGCGCCAACGGGTGATGATCGCGATCGCGTTGTCATGCCGGCCGCGCCTGCTGATTGCCGATGAGCCCACGACCGCGCTGGACGTGACGGTGCAGGCGCAGGTGCTGCGGCTGCTGCGGAGCCTGCAGCGAGAATACGGCATGGGGCTGATCTTTATCACGCACGACATGGGCGTGGTGGCGGAGATGGCAGATCGCGTGCTGGTGATGCGCGACGGCGAGAAGGTAGAGGAAGGCGATGCGGTGCGCGTGTTCGACGCGCCACAGCATCCCTATACGCGGACTCTGTTGAATGCGGTGCCGGTCCTAGGAAGCCTCGGCGACGAGATGCTGCCGCTGCCCTTTCCGGAAGACGGGCGCGCAGTGAAGCCCCAGGCGACAGTACGCATCGACCTGCCGCCGGTGCTGGAGGTTGCGAAGCTGACGACGCGATTCGAGATACGGCGGCGCTTCCGCACCACGCTTCGCATCCATGCCGTGGAGCAGGTAAGTTTGACGGTGCGGCACGGCGAGACGCTGGCCCTCGTTGGTGAGTCAGGCTGCGGCAAGTCGACCACCGGGCGCAGCATCATTCGGCTCGAGCGACCAGAGGCAGGCGAGATCAGGTTGAATGCGGTCGATGTTACGCGACTGGATCGCGAACGGGAGGAGCAGCTGCGGCGCGGTGTGCAATATGTGTTCCAGGATCCGCTTGCGTCGCTCGATCCGCGACTGACGATCGGCTTCTCGATCGCCGAGCCGATTCGTACGCACCGGCTGCTGCGCGGTGAGGCCGTGGAACGCCGCGTGCACGAGTTGCTGCGCCTGGTCGGACTGC
>JBKPOG010000087.1:0-41251 GCA_046732975.1 Pseudomonadota bacterium | reverse complement strand
CTTCCGAACTGTCCGCCAGCTCGTCCAGACTGAGCTTCGCCCCGATCCGGCAGGATTTGCCATAGACGATGATTGCCAGCAGGCGCCGACCAATTGTTTCCGCCGTCTGCTTGCCTGGACCTTTGCGGGCAATCCGAACCTGTCGGGCGCCCTGGTGTTCGATGTGTTCTCCCATACCGATCCGAGTAGCGCTGACCGCCTTTACTGACCAGTCGGCGGCGCGCAGTAAGCACTCACTGTTGTGTGAGAAGGCGCCGCGTCGCAGACAGCCAGGCCGATCGATTTGAGCGGCGGGCAAGGCATCGTTCCTGCACAGACTCATTCACATTCCAGGGGACAAGGCTGTGGGTATCCCTGTGCATAGTGTGGACAAACGCGCACGTTCCCGTGATCGTTGTGTCATCGGAATTTCCTGGAAGGGACAACCCACTATCACTAATGGGCAGGGCTTATCGTCGTCCGAACAGACGCTCGAGGTCCCCCTTTGTCAGCTTGAGGAATGTCGGCCGGCCGTGACTGCACGTCGCGGCGCGCGGCGTCGCCTCCATCTGCCGCAACAGGGCATCCATTTCGGCGGCGTTCAGCCGCCGGCCGGCGCGGACCGATCCATGGCACGCCAGGCGTGCAATCACTGCGTCCAGCCGCGCGTGCAGCGCCGTCGCCTCGTCGAGTTCTGCGAGCTCATCGGCCAGGTCGCGCAGAAGGCTTCCCGGCTCAGCCGCACCCAATACCGCCGGCAGGGCGCGCACCATCACCGCGCCGGCCCCGAAGGCTTCGATCTCCAACCCGAGCCGGCCCAGCTCATCGGCGCGCGCCAGCAGCCTGGATGCGTCCGCGATTGGCAGGTCCACCACTGCCGGCAACAGCAAGGCCTGCGTTCGGACGCCGCCATCGAGCATCTGCTCACGCAATGCCTCATGGGTCAGGCGCTCGTGCGCGGCATGCTGGTCAACTAACACCAGTGAGCCGTCTGCCGCCACCGCGATCACATAGGTGTCGAGCACCTGCGCCACCGGTGCGCCAAGGGGGTGCTCGGCCCGTGGCTCCGTGGCGGCGAGCATGCGGGTCGCCGGCGATGCGCCGAAGCCCAGCTGCGCCTCCGCCATCCCCGGCAATGGGATCGACGGGTAAGGAACCGGCGGGGCGCGCGGATGCGTCAGGTGCAGTGAAGGCCGGGGCGCCGGCAACGCGGTTCCCGCCCCGCCCGCGAGGGCACGCCCGATACTGCCGATCACCAGGGCGCGCACGGCAGCCGCGTCGCGGAATCGTAGCTCGATTTTTGCCGGATGCACATTCACGTCGAGGTCCTCCGACGGCAGGTCTAGCCACAGCGCCACCAGCGGGTGGCGGCCGGCCGCGATGACGTCGCGATAGGCGACCCGCACCGCCGTCTTCAGCACTGGATCTGTGACTGGCCGGCCATTGACCGTAAGCGCCTGTGCAACTGCGGTGGCGCGGGTCACCGCCGGCGAGCAGGCATAGCCAGCGATCCGCAGCACCCCACGCTCGCCGTCGACCTCCACCATGGCGCAGGCGGCTTCGCCGCCGAACAGGGCAGCGACCCGATCACGGCGGTGCTGCGCCGGCAGGTCGAACATGACGCGGCCGTCGGCCTCCAGGCGAAACGCCACCCCAGGTGCGGCGAGTGCCAGCCGGCGAACCGCCGCTTCGGCGTGCTCCGCCTCGGTGCGCGGGTGCTTGAGGAACTTGCGCCGCGCCGGCGTGGCAAAGAACAGGTCCCGCACCACAACACGCGTGCCTGATGGGCCTGCGGCGGGAGCGACCTCGGAAACCTGACCAGCCTCCACCCGGATCTCCGCCGCATGGGGTCCGTCCTGGGTGCGCGATGTGATCGCCAGGCGCGCTGCAGCACCGATCGACGGCAGCGCCTCGCCGCGAAATCCGAGCGTGGCGATATGCACCAGATCGTCGTCGGCCAGCTTTGACGTGGCGTGGCGCAGCACGGCGAGGCCCAGGCCGTCGGAGTCCATGCCACAACCATCGTCGGTGACCTCGATCCGGTCGATGCCACCGCCGTCCAGAGCGACGGCGATGCGCCGGGCGCCGGCGTCCAGTGCGTTCTCGACCAACTCTTTGACCGCGGCGGCCGGCCGCTCGATCACCTCGCCCGCAGCGATGCGATTGACTGTGTGCGACGGCAGAATGCGGATCGCGGACATGGGCCTACCGGAAGCCAATATGGCACAATCGTCGGAGTCTATTCGTCACGTAAACGCACCGACCACCGAGAGATCGCATGGGTGCTGCGGGTTAAGCAACCCACCCTCGCGCCGCCGCTGAAGATTGTCCGGCCGCCTCGCGTCAGATGGCGATCGCGTACGCCGGCCGTCGCGGATCGGCGCCCGCCGCGATCATTCCGCTGACCGGGTCACGCAGCACCGCCTCGACCGAGCCTGCCAGCCACGTCCACTCCGGCCATTCCTTCACCTCATGCCCCCGTGCCGAGAGATCTGACCGCACCGCCGGGTCGATCCGCGACTCCGCTGCGAGCCTTCCAGGGAAATACTCGAACGGCGCAAACGACGACGGGAATGAGTAGCTGGCGATGCGTGGCGCCTCGATCGCGTCCTGCACCTCCATGCCGTGCTGGAAGATGTTCAGCATGACCTGCAGCATCGCCTGCGTCTGCACGTCGCCTCCCGGTGTGCCGAACGGCATCACACCTCCCTGCGCGGTCACTACCATCGCAGGGTTCGGCGTGAGCCGCGGTCGCTTGCCCGGTGCGACGCCGGCCGGGTGAGAGGGATCGGGCCGGCTCTGCGAGCCGCGGCCGGACGGCGTGATCCCCAGGCCCGGCACCACCGGCACATTACCACTGCCATCGGATGGCGTAGCACTGAACGCGTTGCCCCAGCGATCGACCACGCAGCAATACGAGGTGTCCGCCTCCACCTTTGGCAGCGCGGCCGAGCTGGCAGCATGCATCGCTGCCGCATGGTCGAGCGGTGCCGGCATTTCCCCGAATGCCTGGTCGTCGCGCACCGCGGCGGCGCGACGCGCGATGGTCGCCGGATCGAGCAGATAGTCGATCGGCACATCGACGAACGCGGGATCACCGAAGTGGTATTCGCGGTCGGCCATCGCGAGGTTCACACACTCGGCGATGCGATGCAGATACGTCGCCGAGTTATGCGGCAGATCGGCGATGCCGACGCGTTCCAACAGTGCGAGCACCTCGAGCAGCGCGGGTCCCTGGCACCATGGCCCGCAGGTGATCACCTCGTGGCCGCGCCACGGCCGACGCACTACCGGCTCGATGGGCGAGTGGTATTCGGCGAGGTCGTCCATCGACAGATAGCCGCCCTCGCGATGCTGGAAGCGGACGATTTCGCGCGCTATGTCGCCGCGATAAAATGCATCGTGCGCCGCCTGCAGACCGGCAGCGCGGTCGCTCCCTGCGGCGCGGTCCTGATCCGCCATGTACTGCAGCGTGCGCGCCAGGTCGGACTGGACGAATTTTTCGCCGCTCTTCGGCACGCGGTTGTTCGGCAGAAAGTTTGCCGTGTTGGAAGGCCACCGCCGGTACTCGTGCTCGTGCGCCGCGATCGACGTTGCGAGCAGCGGATAGACTGCAAAGCCTTCGGCGGCGTAGCGGATCGCGTAGGCAGCGACATCGGCGAAGCGCATCGTGCCGTGACGTCGGAGTGCGGTGATCCAGGCATCGGGTGCGGCGGGAACCACGGTGCGCAACACGCCATCCGGGATCGTGCCGTTGTGCTCGCGCATGAACAGATCCGCGGGCAGCGCCTTCGGCCACCAGCCGAGGCCGGCGATGCTCTCAATCTGGCCGTTGGCGAGCCGGATCATAATCGGTGCCACGCCGGCGACGTTCACCAAGTCCGGCTGCAGCACGCCCAATGCCATGCCGGCAGCGCAACCGGCATCAATGGCGTTTCCGCCGGCCTCCAGAATCGAGAATGCCGCGGAGGCGGCCAAATAGTGGCCGGCCGACACGGCGTGGCGGGTGCCATAGACGGTGGGACGATGGCTCATCGCAGTCTCCTCGGCGGGAACTGCGGTAGCCTGCGGCAAAGCTTGCTAAGGGTCCAGGCCGATTAACTCAGGACCTTCTGGGCCAGGATAGACCAGCGCTAAGCCGCCATGCGCGACGCTTTCTTGCTCCGCTTCGGTGCATCTTGCCGGTCGAGTGTCCGGCTAAGGAACGACATCACAGTGACCTCCTCTGCCTTCAGTCCGGCATCCGGATTGGTCAGCTTTGCATCGGCGCGTCGCTTCAACGCTTCGCGCAGCGATCCGTCCAGGTAACCGTCCAGGACCGCCGGATGAATGTAGCATTTGCGGCAGATCGCGGGCGTATTGCCGAGTATCTTCGACACCGCCTCGACCGCCTGGACCACGTTCTTCTTCGCCACAGCCTGGGTATCGAATGCCTCCAGTTCCTGGAACGCCAGTGCAGCGAGCTTGGTCGCGGCCCAGGTGCGGAAGTCCTTTGCCGTGATTTCCTCGCCGCTGATCTCGCGAAGATAGTCGTTGACATCGTCGGATCCGACTGTGCGCGGTGTGCCGTCCTCATCGAGATACTGGAACAGTTCCTGTCCCGGCAGTTCCTGGCAGCGGCGCACGATCCCGGCCAGCCGTCTGTTGCGGAGATCGATGTGGTACTCCGTGCCGCGCTTGCCCCTGAAGTCGAGCCGGATGCGACTGGCGCCTTCGACCTTCACATGCCGGTTGCGCAGAGTGGTCAGGCCATAGCTCTTGTTGGTCTTGGCATATTCCTCGTTGCCGATGCGCATCATGGTCGTTTCCAGCAGCCGAACTATCGCGGCCAGCACCTTCTCGCGCGGCAACCCGCGGCGTGCCAGGTCATCCTCGACCCTCGCCCGGATCTTCGGCAACACTTTGCCGAACACCAGCAGCTTGCCGTACTTGCCTTCGTCGCGCACTTCGCGCCAGCGCGGATGGTAGCGATACTGCTTCCTGCCGCGTGCATCACGGCCGACCGCCTGCAGATGGCCATTGGGCCGCGGACAGATCCATACATCCTCATAGGCGGGCGGGATCGCCAGCTTGCGGATGCGTGCCAGGGTTTCTTCTTCGGTGATCTTGTCGCCATCGGGCGCACGATACTCGAAACCATCGGCTGTACGGACGCGGCGAATCCCGGGCGTGCGATCGCTGACGTAGCGGAGTCCGGCCGCGCTGGCAGCAGCCTTCAGTTCCGCGGGGTCGGTTCCGGCAAGCGGTGCGGCAACGTGAGGCATACAGGCGATGTGGCGGCAGGACGCCGATAACGAAGTGAAAGGGCCGTGCCGCACGTGGGTTTGAACATTGTACTCCGTCAGGGCCCTGCGTACAGCCGGATTGGGTTCTGGCCGGCGAAGTTCGGGTTGACGATCGGGTAGAAGGCGTAGCCGAACCCGAGCTGGTCTGGCAGTCCGGCCGGGAGAACCTTCGGCATCACGATGGCGACCGCTGCGATCCCGCGGTGCCGGCGTCCAACCGAGTGGAAGGCCGCATGGATCGCATCCACCACCATCTGATCGAAGTCAGGCTGCAGGATTGAAACAGTCAACGCCAAGATGCCGGGTGTGCCGCGATTGACCTGCGGCTGCGCGGTTGCCATGGCGTCCATGATCGAGTGCCGAAAGGCGTCCGGGCTGCGCCGATCCCGCTCGCGCCATTGCAGCCGCTCGGGCGCCAGCAGCGCAACCGACAAAGCGGCGCCATCGGCCGTGGTGATGTGCAAATCGACATTGCCGCCCGCCAGCGAGAACACCACGCGATTGCCTGCGTCGAACAACAGCCTAGCCAGCGCGAACCCGCCGGCATTACGCAGGAAGCGACCTCGCTGGAACATTGGCGCGGCCAGCCGACCCACCAGCGGATGGCCTCCCCAGCGCCGGATCAGATCGTGCATAGCCGTGACGTACATCGCTGCCATGGCGTCGTCGTTGTGATGCAGCCAGCTCCATGCCGGCTTGTCGATCTGCTCCCGCAATCGCAGCACCGCCCAGGCAAACGGGTATTCGCCATGGTCATCGCCCATTGCGGGCGGCGAAGCCGCCGCATGGTCTGCGAACCGGCCGCCGCTCAGCCGGTCGTAGTCGGACGCAGCCGCCTCAATCATCGAGCGCGTCAGCAGGATCGGTTCGTCAGGCACCGCACGCGGACGTGCTGTCGCATATCGGCGCTCTAGCGCCTCCTGGCAAACCAGCACGGTGCCTCGTGGTACTTGCGAGGCCGTGACCACCGGCACCCTGGCCGGTGCCACCGGCACTGCGGTTCGAGGCAGGATCTCGCCGTCGCCGAGCCCTGGCGTGCAGGTGACAGCCCCGCAGCGGGCGCAGCGGATCCGGATGTCGATGAATTCCGCCGGTTGGTAATTCTGGATCAGCACAGAAGCCCCGCAGGCGCAGACCAGGCTGCCGGTGCCATTACCTATGAAGGCTGGCGAAGCACCGGTCTGGATGGCGTGAGGTGCGTCGTGGTCCGCGGCGCTGGTCAGAAGATGCCTTCCAGCCAAGCGCGTTGTTTCGGTTGGACGATCGGGGTCTCGCCGTTGTTCTGGTTCTGACCCAGTGCAGCGTTCTCCCGCAGCCGTTGCGTCTCTTTCTGTGGATCGACCACGATGCCCGGGGGCGGTGGCTTGCGCCAGAAGATCAGATGGTCGGCGACGCTCTGCTTCGGCTGTTCTTTCGCGGCCTCCTGATCAACCTCGGCGCGGATAGCCGACGACGCGGGCGGCCCGGCCGCCTGCACCAGAGCTGCTTGGCCCGGACTTTCTCCGGCCGTCTGGCCGCCGAGAGCCATCTGCGGAACCAATGCCAACTCGGCCTTGGTCCGCTCCGACTGCTCCTGCGGCCTGGTTGCGCCAGGCACCGGTGGCGGGAGGTTGAAGTTGGTCGGCATCGCCAGCGGCGCGCGCGTGGTCACCGTGAACTCGTCCGGAGCGTCGCGGATAAAGCCGAACGTGCGGCCGAATTGGTCGCCGCTGCAACTCATCAGTGGGGCAGCGGCAACGGCCAGAGCAAGAACCCGGGCAAACTGTCGCGAGGCAGTCGGCATCACGGTTTTTCTAACCGCAGAGCGAAGCGCGCCGCAAGCACCCTCAACTGGTGGATCTGGCGCGGCGAGCACGCGGTAGCAGGCTATCGATCACCAGCGCCGCAACACCGCAGACGATTGCCGCATCGGCCAGGTTGAAGACGTACCAGGACCAATCGCCGATATGGGCGTGGATGAAGTCGATCACGGCGCCAAATCGAAGGCGGTCGATGACATTGGCGAGCGCACCGCCGACAATGGCACCGAGTGAAATCGCGACCAGCAGCGATTCGGCCCGGCGCAGCCACACCACCAGGGCGATGACCACTGCAAGGGCAACCGCGGCGAGCAGCAGATAGCTCGACCGTCCGAAGCTGGTCAGCAGGCCGAAGGTAACGCCGCGGTTCCAGACCATGGTGAAGTTCAGCACCGGCAATAGGACGATCTGGCCGACCTGGGGCAAATGCAACACGTCGACGACCCACCACTTGCTGACCTGATCGGCGATAAGCACGACCACGGCTGCGAAGGCACCAAGCATGGTCAGGCGGTTGCGGGTCACGCGCTCCCTCCCCCCAGCCCCCTCCCGCGAGGGGAGGGGGAGGTTGGGATGGCTCTCATTATGCCTGGCAGACCAGGCCCGACTCCACGGCGTCAGTGCAGCGTGCGCAAAGCGTCGGATGGCCGGGCTGCGCTCCCACCTCCACCAGCACGCGCCAGCAGCGAGCGCACTTATTGCCTGGCGCCGGATTGATCGATGCCGCCGGCTCTTCCGGATCAGGCTTGATAGTTACGTCCGAAACTATGGCAACTTCCGCCCACTGCTCTTCAGTCAGCAGCATTTCCTGTTCGGGCTTCAACGACAGCACGACGGCGGCCTGTAGCGACGACCCCAGCGTGTTGGCGCGGCGCGCCTCCTCGATCGGCACGGTGATCCGCCGTCGGATCGTGCGGATCGTCTCCCATCGGGCGGCGAGCGCATCATTGCGCCACGGGGGGGGCAGTTGCGGAAACAACTGCAGATGCACGCTCTCGTCCTCGCCGAACCGTGCACACCACGCCTCTTCGGCCGTGAAGCAAAGTACGGGAGCAAGCCAGGCGGTCAGGCAGCGATGCAGTTGATCCAGCACGGTCCGGGCCCCGCGGCGGCGCGGGCTGTCGGGCCGGTCGCAGTAGATCGCGTCCTTGCGGATATCGAAGTAGAACGCCGAGAGATCCGTGGCGCAGAAGTTGTGCAGCTCGGGATACACGCCGGTCCAGTCATAACTCTGCACCGAGGCGCGGATCCGTGCATCCAGCTCGGTCAACCGGTGCAACACCCACTGCTCAAGCTCCGGCATCTCCGCGTAATCCACGCGCTCGGCCTCGGTAAAGCCGGCGAGACTGCCCAGCAGCCAGCGCAGCGTGTTACGCAGCCGACGATATAGCTCGACCTGCTGCTTCAGTATTTCGGGCCCGATGCGCAGGTCCTCTGACGTATCGGACATCATCACCCACAGTCGCAGGATATCGACACCGAACTTGTCGGCGACCTCCTGCGGCGCGGTGACGTTGCCCAGGGACTTCGACATCTTGCGTCCCTGCTCGTCCATCACGAAGCCATCGGTCACCACCGCTTTGAACGGCGCCACACCCCGGGTGCCGACGGCCTCCAGCAGCGACGACTGGAACCAGCCGCGATGCTGGTCCGATCCCTCCAAATACAGGTCCGCCGGCCAGGGCAGGTTGCGGGCTTCCAGGGTGAACGCATGGGTGGAACCCGACTCGAACCAGACATCGACAATATCCATCACCTGCTCGAAGTCGTCCGGATTATGGTCGTTGCCGAGGAAGCGCGAGGGCGGCGACGAGTACCAGCTGTCCGCACCCTCCGCCTTGAACGCCTCGGCGATACGAGCCACCACACCTTCGTCGCGCAACGGCTCGCCGGTACGCTTGTCCACGAACACGGTGATGGGCACGCCCCAGGCGCGCTGGCGGCTGATGCACCAGTCCGGACGGCTGGCCACCATCGAGCCCAGCCGGTTGCGCCCCTGCTCGGGGACGAAGTGCGTCGCCGCGATCGCGTCGAGCGCTTTGTTGCGAATGCCATCGGGGCCGTCGAGCCGGATGAACCAGTTCGGCGTGGCACGGAAGATCAGCGGCGCCTTGGACCGCCAGGAATGCGGGTAAGAGTGAACAAGCTTGCCGCGCCCCAGCAACGTTCCCGCCTTATCCAGAGCGGCGGCAACCCGATCATGCGCCTTGTAGACATGCAGGCCGGCGAACAGGGGCACCCAGGCGTTGAACGTGCCGTCATCGCCGACGGTATCCGCGACCTCCAGCCCATGCTGGCGTCCCAGGTCGAAGTCATCGGCGCCGGCATTCGGTGCGATGTGTACAAGGCCCGTGCCAGCCTCGGTGGTGACGAAGTCACCCAGCAGCACCGGCACGTCGAAATCATAGCACTGGCCATGCAGCGGATGATGGCAGACGGTGTCGACCAGTTCGCCGCCTTTGAGCACGTGCTTGACGTGATGCGCAGCGATGCCGACTTCCTTGCAGAATTGCGGCAGCAGCTCCAGCGCCACGACCAGCGTCTCGCCGACCTTTGCGCGCGAACTGTCCTCGACACCATCGACATGCAGCAGGGCGTAGTCGAAGCCGGCGCCCGCCGCGATTGCCCGGTTCCCGGGAATGGTCCAGGGCGTCGTAGTCCAAATCACCAGCGAGGCGCCATTCAGCGCGTGCTTCGGGGACTGCACCACCGGGAACCGCACCCATACCGTGTGTGAAGTGTGGTCATGGTATTCGACCTCGGCTTCCGCCAGCGCGGTCTTCTCCACTGGCGACCACAGCACCGGACGCAGCCCGCGATACAGCGCACCGTTGAGCAGGAACTTGCAGATCTCTGCGGCGATGGCTGCCTCGGACCCGAAGTCCATTGTCGAATAGCGCTCGCGCCAGTTGCCCTCGACGCCGAGACGGCGGAACTCTGCCATCTGCACCGCCAGCCAGTGCTCGGCATAGGTGCGACACTCGGCGCGGAAGTCGAGCACCGGAACCGCGTCCTTGTCCTTCTTCGCCTCGCGATACTGCTCCTCAATCTTCCATTCGATCGGCAGCCCGTGGCAGTCCCAGCCGGGGATGTAGTCGGCGTCGTAGCCAGCCATCTGCCGGGTGCGGTTGATGACGTCCTTGTGGATCTTGTTAAGCGCGGTGCCGATATGGATGTTGCCATTCGCATAGGGCGGCCCGTCATGCAGGATGAATTTGGGCCGGCCCCGCGAGGCGGCGCGAATGCGCGACCACAGCTCCATCTTCTCCCACCGGGCGAGGATCTGCGGCTCGCGCTTCGGCAGGTCGCCGCGCATCGGGAAGCTGGTCTGCGGCAGGAAGACGGTATTGCGATAATCGCGCTGGGCGGGGTCGCCAGGGGCATGTTTTGCGGCGTCGTTCATGGCGGATCCGGCGGCTCGTGCCGCTTCAGGGGTGGGCAGTCGCGTCTGAGATCCCGGGGCTCAGCGAGCCGCCGGGCGGGTAATTCGCGCGTGCCTATACACCTGTGACATAGGTCCGACTATGGGGAGCGGCCGGCACCGGGGTCAAGCAAAGCCTTCCCTTAGGAACTGCCGTTCAACACGAGGACCTCGGTCAGTTCCCTCGCCAGCAGTTGCCGCAGATCACCGAGTGCGAGAGCGATGCACCCCTCGGTCGGCGCATAATCGCTGCGCGCGACATGCAGAAAAATCGCTGAACCGCGGCCGCGCTGCACCGGGCTGTCGTTCCATCCCAGTACGCCTATCAGATCGTACAGCCCATCCTGTCGCCACAACTCCTCGTAGTGTCCGTCGTGTGGGAGCCGGATCATCTGGTTGTATTCTGGGCGAT
Source organism: Pseudomonadota bacterium (assembly GCA_046732975.1). GTDB lineage: Bacteria > Pseudomonadota > Alphaproteobacteria > Acetobacterales > Acetobacteraceae > JAMXLO01. The sequence goes on along the minus strand of JBKPOG010000087.1, from coordinate 30,355 downwards.
CGCTGTCGTCGCACCAGGCTTCGTCCGGCGCGACCGGTTCAGTCGGCACGACGCATTCGGGGGCGCGGACGCGATCGGCGCGGTACAGCACCCGTCGAAGCGGCATCAGCCCGACCGGCGTCGCGCCGTCTCCCTCCTGCTTGTCCGGGCGGACACCGCCACGTCCAAGTGCCACTCGGAACACCATGCCGGCCGCCGTCAGCAGCCGGCCATGCGGATGCACAATGGCGCGCATATCAGTCGAGCAGGTGGCCGAAGCGTTCCGCCTTGGTCGCCAGGTAGTAGTCATTGACACCATTCGGCGCAAAGGCATGCGCTTCGCGGCCCACAACCTCGACACCGCACTCGGCAAGTGCCGCAAGCTTGTCGGGGTTGTTGGTCAACAGCCTGACCCGGTGCAGTCCGAGCGCCTGCAGCATCGTGGCCGCAATCAGGAAGTTGCGCTCATCGGCGCCCCAGCCCAGCGCCCTGTTCGCATCGAGCGTGTCGAGCCCCCGGTCCTGCAATGTGTAAGCCCGTAGCTTGTTCACCAGACCGATATTGCGGCCCTCCTGCGCGAGGTAGAGCAACACGCCGGCGCCCTCCTCCGCCATCCGGGCGACCGCTCCGCGCAACTGCAAGCCACAGTCGCAGCGCAGGCTGCCGAGGAGGTCACCGGTAAAGCATTCGGAATGAATGCGCACGAGCGGTGCCTCCGCCTCCTCGGGCCGCCCGACCATGATGGCGAGATGCTCGAGCGCGGCGCCCTCGGTGCGGAACGCGATCACCCGCGCGTCCGGCGCGTTCTCCAGCGGCACGCGCGCCGAGGCAATTTGGCGCAGGCTAGCCGCAGCGGCGTTCGGGTAGCTCATCAGATCAGCGGCGGGCACGGCCAGCAGGTCGAGCCGCTTGGCATGGTCTTCCCCTGTTGGACCGAGCGGGGCAGAAAGAATTGCCGGCAGCAGCCTAGCCAATTTGGCCAGGATCAGCGCCGCTGGAGCCAACGCCGGCACGGCTGCCTCTTCGGGCTGGCCGGGCAACAGTTCCTCGACTGTCGGGTCAGCCAGTCCGCGCAATGGCTGCGGTGCCAACAGATCCTTGCCGAGCTTCAGGGCGACAATCCGTGTGCCTGGATCCACTGGCCGGTGCAGCACGGCCGCGGCACGCATCGCAGCGAGCAGCAGGACGGGCGGCTCGCCACCCAGCTGATCAAACTCGACGAGCCCGCGAGGCCCGGCAGTCTCCGCCGCAAGGAGCACGAGAGGCGCCTCACCGGCGAGCACCACCGGTGCGCCCCGGCGCAGGTCGGCCGCCGCACGGTGTACTGTACGCAGCCGCAGAACCTCGGGATCCGGCGCAGCGCCAACGCGTTGGGTCATGGGGTTTTGATCAACCGGAAGGACAGGTTTCATCGGCGGGCATGAATATGGAACAAAGAGGGCCAACTTTTGTCACGATTGCCGACAAGCCTATCTCTCGACCGGCTGACGGAGCGATATCCTGCCCTGTTGTGCTCGGCAGAAGGACTATATGGCGGGGCGCTCCAAATGTCTCGGTTAGGCTCACAGGAATGTGAGCGGCTTGCGAGGCGCCGAATCGCGGGTGCAGGATGATGGTTGTTGGAATCCAAGGCCGGCACCGTACGCATCGTGGCACTTATCACAGCCGCGCGGCAATAGCGCGCGAACGAACTGAGGCTTGTCCGAGCCCAGCAACGGAGAGGTGAACTGAAATGTCGGCAGAGCGACCGATCCTGATCGTGGATGACGATGCCGTGTTGCGCGATACATTGGCCGATCAGTTGGCGGTCGACGGCGAGTTCACGGCGATATCGGCGGCAACGATCGCCGAAGCCGAGGAAAAGCTAAGCGCCAAGGATGCGAGATTTGACGCCGTGATCCTCGATGTAAGCCTGCCGGATGGCGATGGACGCGATCTGTGCACGCGGCTGCGCAAACAGGGCCAGAAGATGCCGATCATCATGCTGACCGGGTCCGATACCGAGACTGATGTCGTGCGCGGTCTCGATTCTGGTGCCAACGACTACATCGCCAAGCCTTTCCGGCTGAACGAGCTGCTCGCACGGCTGCGAGCACAGCTGCGCATCTTCGAGAACAGCGAGGATGCCGTGTTCTCCATTGGGCCGTACACATTCCGCCCGTCGGCGAAGCTGCTGCAGGACACAGCCAAGAACCGCCGCATCCGACTGACGGAGAAGGAGGCGGCCATCCTCAAGTTCCTATATCGAGCGGGCACGCGGTCGGTGGCTCGGCAGGTGCTGCTGAATGAGGTGTGGGGCTACAACGCGGCGGTTACAACGCACACGTTGGAGACGCACATCTATCGGCTACGCCAAAAGATCGAGCCAGATCCAGCGAATGCCCGTCTTCTGGTCACTGAAGGCGGCGGATATCGGCTGGATCCGGAGGGCGTTCCCGCATCCGAGCTGGCCTAATCGATCAGCTCCAGTATCTTCCGTAAGTCGGCAACGAAGGCGCGGTACTCCCGCGCCTTTGCCGCTTCATCCGGGAGACGAAGCAGGAAGGATGGGTGCACAGTTACGAACGCGGATTGGCCGTCGGCAAGCTCAATTGGCCGACCGCGCTCTCGCGTGATAGTGACGGCGCGCCCGAGGACGGCGCGTGCGGCCGTGCCACCCATCGCCACCACGAGCTTCGGCTGTAGCCGGACTAGTTCGACATCGAGCCAGAAGCGGCAGGCGCGGATCTCGGGCGTCTCCGGGGTCTTGTGGATGCGCCGCTTGCCGCGCGGCTCGAATTTGAAGTGCTTGACTGCATTGGTGATGTAGACGGTACGACGGTCGAGACCGGCCTCCTCCATCGCCCGGTCCATGATCTGACCCGCTGGGCCGACAAATGGCCGGCCGATGACATCCTCCTGATCGCCCGGCTGCTCGCCGACGAAGATCGCCTTGGCGTGCGCTGGCCCCTCGCCGAATACCGTCTGCGTCGCTGGCTCCCAGAGGTGGCAGCGGCGGCAATCCGACGCCTCGTGCATAGCTTGTTCCAGCGGGGTGTCGGGCGCGAGCGGCAACACCACGGGACCGAGCGGCGGCAGATCGGGCGGCCGCGGCTCCTCATCCAATTCCTCGGCTGGTGGGATCGCGCAACCGATGCGGGCAGCCTTTAGCAATTGTGCCTGGTGCTTTCGCCACCATGAACGCAAGCCTGCATCGTCGTGCACGACATCGCGGCTGACGCCGGGCGAGAAGCGTAAATCCTCGCCGTCCCAATGCGCGCCGCCGTCCGGCGTCATGATCGAGAAGGCACGATCCGGAAAGCGCTTGGCGATCAGCTGGGCATTCGCCTCAAGCACGAAATGGGCAGGCTCGTACCAGCCGAGGAAACGGGGATGGGGCCCTTCGATGGAGAGATAGCGGACCTGCGTGCGCATCCTGTGCGCTTCCGCTCGCACGGCGAAAGCCAGGCCTTTGGCGCGACGGACATCTTCATCTGCGTCCATCTCCAGAACACGCTCGTTGTTATTGGCTCGCCAGACCAGTCGATAGAGCAACTCGAAACGGCCTGGTTCGCGCGCCTGGATGGCGAGGGACGCCAGCGACACCAGCGCCTTTGATACGCCGAAGCTGCCTTGCTCCTCGCGCAACGGATCGCCGTCCTCGTCATGCGAGCGGACTGCCCAGCGCACTTCCTGCGGCGGGACACCGGCAAGAACCAGCGAACGCGTGGCCTTGCGCCATCCGTCCCAGTCGGTCTCGTTCGCCAGGACAACGCGCCTCATGATCCGGGCAAGCCTCCCTTCGCCTTATCCAATCGGTTTGACGCCGCTATGCTCGGAGCATGTTGCATGATCCCGAAGCCTTCGTCTCGATCAGCGCCGCCGCGGCGCCGGCGTTCTCGCGTGACGGACAAACGCTGTTCCATCTGCGCGGTTCGGGGCTGCCGCAAGTGTGGTCACTGGATCTTGCCAGCGGCGACGCGAGGCAGCTTACGTCGCACGGAGAGGCCGTCGCGTTCCTGCGGCGCTCACCACTTGACGACAGGTTGATCTACGGGATCGACCGTGGCGGCGACGAGAGGCAGCAACTGGTGATGCTCGATCCCGGCAAAGCGGAGTCTTGGCCGCTCACCGACAACCCGGGAGTGATACACGACTTTGGCGCCTGGTCGCCCGATGCGACACATATTGCCTATGCCGCGAACGATCGCGACGAAGCCCACTTCGACGTCTACGTGCAGGAGATTGCGAGCGGTGCCCGTCGGTGCGTTCACCAGGGCAGCCATCTGATCAGTGTCTCTGGCTTCCAGCCAGACGGGAATGCGCTCGCTCTGCTGCATGATCGCGGCTTTGGTGACATGTCGCTCGTGCTACTCGATCTCGGGTCCGCTGAGGCGCGTGTTGTCGGCGCGCCGGCGAATTTCAAAAGCGTGCGCTGGGCGCGCAACGGCAACACGCTGTTGCTGCTCACCGATCTCGGCGGGTGTGATTTCATGCGGCTGTGCCGGCTCGATCCGGCAAGCGGAGATATCGCAATTGTTTACGCAACGCCCGAACATGACGTCGAGGCGTGGGCGCTCGCCGCCGATACCGACCTGTTGGCCACGGTCGAGAACGATTGCGGTTACTCAGTGCTGCGGATCGGACCGATGGATGGCGAGCGCTCCATCGTCAGCGGACTGCCGCGTGGGATCGTAACCGATCTATCCTGGTCACCCGACGGCAGTAGCCTGGCATTTGTCCTGGCAACGCCGATCGATCCGCCGGCGCTCTGGATCTGGCGCGACGGTGCGGCTGAGATTGCATGGCAACCGGAACGGCCGGCGCTTTCGTTGGCTAACATTGAACTGGTCTCGTGGACGAGCTTCGACGGGACGGACATTCCCGGCTGGCTTGCCGTGCCGCGGCATCAACGGCCAGAGAATGGCCACCCCGCGATCATGTGGGTGCATGGCGGACCGGTCAGCCAGGCGCGACCAAACTTCAGGTCCGACATACAGATGCTGCTGTCGCACGGCTTCGCCGTGCTGATGCCGAATGTGCGCGGCAGTTCCGGCTATGGCCGCGCCTATACAGTCAGCGATGACGTGGAACGCCGGCTCGACAGTGTGGCCGACCTGGCGCATGGCAGGGAATGGCTCGCCTCGCATCCTGCGATCGATGGCGCGCGTATCGGCATCATGGGCCAATCGTACGGCGGCTTCATGGTGATGTCGGCGATCACCGAGTATCCTAACCTGTGGCGGGCGGCGGCGAACTACTATGGCATTGCCGATTTTGTGACGCTGCTGGCCGGCACCGGGCCTTGGCGACGCAGCCATCGCGCCGCCGAGTACGGTGACCCGGAGCGTGATGCGGCATTGTTTGCACGCATCTCACCGATCCATCGGGTGGATCGCATTCGTGTGCCTGTGCTGATCGCTCACGGTTCGCGCGATCCACGCGTGCCGATCGGTGAAAGCGAGCAGTACGTCGCGGCGTTGCGCGAGCGACAGAAGCAGGTCAGCTACATCACCTTCGACTATGCCGGCCATGGCTTCATCCGTCCTGATGACCGTCGTCGCATCTATCGCGCGGTCGCCGAGTTCTTCACTGCTCATCTGTAGACTTGGAGTGATCTGATGTACCTGCCGTCACGCACCCATCGCGTCCTCATCATGGGCCGCAACGGCGCTGTGGGAGCCAACCATCCGCTGGCGACCCAGGCGGGGCTCGACATGCTGCGTGCCGGTGGCAATGCGGTCGACGCCGCGGTGGCGATCTCGCTGACATTGGGTGTCGTGGAGCCAGGCATGTCCGGCCTGGGCGGTGATGGGTTCTATCACGTGTATCTCGCGAAAGACGCGACATCGCGCTGCTATAACGCAACTGGCGGGGCACCGCTCGCCGCTGCCCCCGACCGCTTCACCGCTGGAATGGCAGTGCGTGGACCGCGCAGTGTATCAACGCCGGGTCTGCTTGCAGGCATTGGCGCGATACACGCGGCACACGGGCGGTTGCCGTGGGGGCAGCTGTGCGGTCCAGCCATCGAGCACGCACGCGAGGGCTTTGCCGTCACGCATCATTATCGTGACTTCGCCGATGCCGTGCGGCCGGTGCTCGCAGCGGATCGAAGATCGCGCGCTGTCTTCCTCGGCAATCTCGATGTCGGAGTGCCGCCGACTGGCGCACTGGTCCGTCAACCGGACCTGGCACGCACGCTGGACGAAATCGCCGATGACGGTGCCAATACATTCTACCGCGGACGATTGGCTAAGCGCCTCGCTGCCGGCATGCGCGAAGCCGGTGTGCTGGTCGACGAACGCGACCTGGAGGCGTTTGAGCCGCAACTGCAGGAGCCAATCGGCATCTCATATCGGGAATTTCACGTAACGCAGACCCCACCAAATTCCACCGGCTTCACGATGCTGCAGATGCTGAGGATTGCCGAGCGATTCGATCTGGCCGCGCTCGATCCTGTGCGACGGATCCATGTGCTGGTGGAAGCCAAGAAGCGCGCGTTCGTCGATCGCGAGCGCTACGGCACAGATCCGCGCTTCGGCGATGTTCCGCTGGATCGGTTGCTGTCGGACGCCTATGCAGATGAATGCGCCGCGTCGATCGATATGGCGCGAGCGAGCGATGCTGCGCTGGCGGAACCTGAAGTCGCGACGGGGGAAACGACATATTTCTGTGTCGTCGATCAGGAAGGCAACGCGATCTCGGGCATTCAGAGCCTGAATTCCGGCTTCGGCTCCGGTGTGATCGCAGGCGACACAGGGGTGCTGCTGAACAATCGGATGGCTTACTAGCACCTTAAGCCGGGGCATGCGAACCAGTTGATGCCAGGCAAGCGCGTCCGTCACACGATGAACGCGCCATTGGTGTTCCGTGATGGTCGCCTATGGGCGGTCGAGGGCACACCGGGAGCGGACAATCAGGTGCAGGTCAATCTACAGGTATTGACCGCGATGATGGATCTTGGCGCCGACCCTCAGACTGCCCTTGAGGCACCCCGCTGGACATCGATCCAGCAAGGCCAAGGAGCCAACTGGCCGCACGAGGGCGATGGCCGCCTGACTATCGAGCCGGAGTTCGGTGACGACGTGCTGCGTGGGCTCGAGCGGCTGGGACATCGGCTGAACCGTGTCGGATCGTTGGAGGCGCCGTGCAGCGTGCAGGCCATCCGCATTGCGGAGAACGGCGTCAGGATGGCAGGGTCCGATCCGCGGCGAGACGGCTGGGCGGGCGCGTACTAACGCCCGGTGTCGCCGGAGTTCAAGTCGGGATCGAGGATCCAATCTTGGGGCCGATACTGTAGGAGCCACTGAATTCCCGCTTGCGCGGGAATGACGAACGGACTCTGCCGGATGTGTCCGCTACGCTGACATAAACCATCGGCGCGAACATCTGACTGAGCGGGATGCAGGTCACGTTCGTCTTTTGCTGCGGAGACAATGAGACGACAGCGAGACTGCATCCGTGAACCAGATCACATAGGGGATGCGTCTCTCCGTGCAACGGTGAGACAAAGCCCCCAACCTCAGTCGAACAGGACGGAACCGACCATGACCCCACCCGCCGACTGGTTCATCTACACAGTTATCCTTATTGTCTTCCTTGCCCTGGTGATCGCACTCGGTACTATCGCTCGGCGGCTTGGCGCGGTTCAGACAAATTGGTCGCTGGCGAATGCTTTGTCAGAAGAGACTGAAGTTACCGTGCTGGACGAGCACGGGACCCCCGTCATCGTCAACAACGCTCCCCTTAAGAAAGTGCAGTTGACGGCTAGTTCCAGCCGGGTCATCGCGTTCATGGGTATGGTCGGCATCTTGGCGCTGTTCCTGGGATTTGGCGCCTTCGCACTCTGGTGGTTCGCCAAGACAGGCAAGGTACCCGAGGGCTCGGGTGAAGCGACGACCTACCTGCTGGGCGGCATGACTCTGTTCGCTCCCTACATCGTCAACAGGTTCTCGTCTGTGTTCGCGCCCAGGTGATTTGGTGAAGCACATGCGCAGCCGGTGCCTGGATGGCTTGCGGTTTTGGCCAAGCTGACCGCCCCGTTTAGTCGTATTGTGTTCAACGCCCGTGCGACGCCATGGCGCCTGTCGCTCAGAACCGCATATGCCGCAGCTACTCCTGTCAAAGCGCAATGCGCGATTGTTCATCCTCGGTGCAACGTCACTGTCCAGCGACATCTGCCGGATTGCAGCAGTCCGTCGATCGTTTTGGCCCTCGAGGCAGTCCCCTCGAAGGTCACTGAGAGGTCCTGGTGTCCGGCACCGGTCCGAACGAGTTTGCCGACGAGGCGCCCGTCCTTCGTGACGTCCCCACGGACCACCTCCGCTCCCTGGAATGGGTCGAGGGCAAAGCCGTGCTCGCCAATGGTCATCAGCCCCTTCGTCGCAGGGCCGCACGAGGCAGCCGCCGGCGTAACCTCTCCCACCCAACGGCCTTCCAAGCCATTCCACGGAAGAACCCCACCCGACTGCAACGCTTCGCTTAGTCCGCCCCGACAACCGCCAACGAGAAGCAGACATAGAAGCCAGCAGGTCGGGCGATGGGACAGCAATGAACAGGCTAGGATTTTTTTCTGATTCTTCTTGCCCACTTTCCCCAAATTCTGGTAGTCGTTTGGGCATGATGGCATGATGCGCAAGCGGGACGCCTGCCACTCAATTGCCACTTCAGCCAGCATGAAGCTTCTTCTTGTGGTTCTTTCACGCGTCCTGAGCAAGCGACAGGAACTCCATCTACCAATCGATGCCGGGTTCCTCGCACGATTCGCAGAACCAGCCCAACAAGTCGAGTTCGTATATCGAGAGCCTGATCGGCTGGGCAATGATGGTGCTGCAAAGGGACGGACAGGTTCCCGCGAGGCACCATCGTCTGCTGATCGCCGAACTCGACCGGATCTCGCGAGGAGACATCGACCGACTCATGGTCCTGATGCCACCCGGTTCGGCGAAATCGACCTACACATCTCTGCTCTTCCCTGCCTGGTGGTTCACGCAACATCCAACAAGCTCCGTTATAGCGACCTCGCATACGACGAGCCTGGCCGAGCACTTTGGACGGCAGGTGCGGGAGTTGGTCCGAGAGTACGGCGATAGGCTTGGCTACCACCTGAATGCCAACCGGCATGCGGCCGGCCAGTGGCAGACAACTGAACGGGGCGAGTATTTTGCAACCGGCATCCGCGGTCCGCTGATCGGACGGCGGGCTGACCTGGTAATCATCGACGATCCGGTAAAGTCGGAAGCCGAAGCGGACAGTCTTCTCCTCCGCGATCGCGTGTGGAACTGGTATCGCTTCGACGTGACGACCAGGCTTAAGCCGCGTGGTCGGGTCGTGTTGATCATGACGCGGTGGCATATGGACGATCTGGCCGGGCGCCTGCTTGCGCAACATCCGGCTGAATGGCGAGTGCTACGGCTCCCCGCATTGGCGGAAGAGAACGATCCGCTGGAGCGGCCGCCAGGCGCAGCACTTTGGCCAGAGTGGGAAGACGAAGCCGCGCTGCAGAGAAAGCGCGAAACGATCGGCGAGCGCGCATGGTCAGCTCTGTTTCAACAGTCACCAAGGCCGATCGTCGGAAGTCTGTTCAAGACCGAATGCATCGACATTCTGGACATGGTTCCGACACCAGACAACAACGTTGTGGTTCGCGGGTGGGACCTTGCCGCAACTTCTGATGTTGGCGGCCATGACCCGGACTGGACGGCGGGTGTGAAGCTCGCACGCGACGACCGCGGCCGGTTCATTGTGCTTGATGTCGTTCGGATCAGGGGTACGCCGCGCCAGGTGGAGGATTCTGTGGGTGAAGCCGCACGGGTGGACGGCAGAGCCGTGACAATCGGACTGCCGGAAGATCCCGGTCAGGCGGGCAAGCACCAGACGAATTATTTCACCCGCCAACTGGCGGGATACCGTGTAGATACGTCGCGTGAGACCGGCTCCAAACTGACCCGCGCTACACCCGTCGCGTCGCAGGTCGAAGCGGGCAATTTGGCAATCGTTCGGGCCGCCTGGAACCATGCTTTTCTCGAGGAACTGCGCGACTTCCCGTTTGGCCGCAAGGACGATCAGGTGGATGCCCTCTCGCGCGCATTCACCGTGCTGACCGAGAGGGGCCGCCCAGCGCGTCGCGTCACCCTCCCCGTGTTGATGCGATAGCAACGCCACCAGAGCCTGTTCAGCTGAATGTTCGAAACAATCTGTCGTCTCATCCCAGCGGATCCGCTTTACTCATCGCGGGCACGCACGCTGGACATTCTGAAACGCGTGCTTGACGGCAAGCTGTACGATGTTCTGCCTTACCAGTTCCACGAAGAGCGAGGCCCCGGCGGCGAGTATATTCCACTGCGCAACCGTCGCCCGAGTGTTCGCTACGCCCTCTGTCGAACCGTCGTCGAGGATAGCGTGGCTCTCCTGTTCAGCGAGGGTCACTTTCCAACCATCGACTGCGTCGATCGTGGTGTTCGCGCGACGCTCGCCGATGTCGTCAAGGAGTCCCGCCTCAACCTGATAATGACCGAAGCGGCGATGCGAGGCGCTACTGGATCGGTTGCTATCCTCATGCGCGTGCTTCGGGGACGGATATTCTTCGACGTTCTCGAAACCACCCACCTGACACCGCACTGGGATCCTGAAGAGCCGGACAAGCTGTTGCAGGTGACTGAGAAATACAAAGTGCCTGGCGAACTTCTTGTCTCAAATGGTTATCAGGTTGCCAATCCCAGCAGCGAATACTGGTTCACGCGCGAATGGGACGTGAAGGTTGAACGTTGGTTTGACCCTCTTCCTGTCGACAGTGCGGACACTGCCGCTGTCGACGAAGTACGGAGTGTACAGCACAATCTCGGCTTCGTGCCGATGGTTTGGGTTCGGAACCTACCGGGGCCATCCTCAACCGGCGATCCTGCGGACGGTGCGTGCACCTTCCGCGCGGCGATCGAGACGCAAATCGAAATCGACTATCAGTTGAGCCAAGCAGGCCGCGGCCTGAAATACAGCAGCGACCCCACGCTATTGATCAAGGAACCAGCCACGACGGACAGTGAGATCATCAAGGGCGCCGGCAACGCTCTTGTCGTCACTGAAAAAGGTGATGCAAAGCTATTGGAAATCGGCGGCACCGCTTCGGCCGCCGTTATCGAATACGTGCGGACGTTGCGAGAGTTCGCTCTGGAGAGCGTACACGGCAATCGCGCGAATGCTGACCGGCTAACCGCGGCGCAATCGGGTCGCGCCCTGGAATTGATGAACCAGGGCCTGGTGTGGCTCGCAGACAATTTGCGAATAAGCTACGGCGAAGGCGCATTGTTATCGCTGGTGCGCATGGTGCTGCAGGCTTCGCAAATCTATCCGCTACGAGTGATGGGGCGGGAAGTTGGCGCCATGGATCCGCTGACGCGGCTTTCGCTGAAATGGCCACGCTAGTACCCAACAACCGCTGATGATCGGCAGAAGGACGCGCAGACACTGAGCACGTTGGCCAATTCAGGCCAGATCAGCCGGGAGACGGCCGTCAAGGCGATCGCGGATACCTACGATATCGAAGATGTCCCTGCCGAGCTCACCCGGATATTCCGCGACCAGCACCCCAACGAAAGCAACTGATGTCAGATCATGAGATGCCTTCGACGCCGGACTTGGATCCGGTCGCCGAACTACGCGCACGCGCCGAAATGCTCGAACGCCGCCTGGCGAATGCAGAACAGGAGGCTCGGTCGCGCTTGGTGCAAGCCGAACTGAAGGTCGAAGCCTTGCGCGCCGGGATCGTTGATTTGGATGGCCTGAAGCTGCTCGACCCGTCAGCAGTAGAAGTTGGTGAAGCCGGCGACGTCAAGAACGCCGCGGACGTCATCACACAGCTCAGGCGCACAAAGCCTTGGTTGTTCGGTGGCGGGTCGTCCTCAAGCTCAGCGAACCCCCCGCCAGCGCAACCTCCCCGACAAAAGCTAGCCACTGAAATGACCGACGCTGAATATCGTGCTGCCCGCGCTGCCATCCTCAGGCATCAGTTGTAAAGGATATCCCGAATGGGCATTCAGAACTTCCCCCCAGCCTTGCAGCCGATAATACAGCAAGGCTTTCTGGAGCGGGAATTCCAGCAGGCGCTCACATCACGGCTGGGTTATCGGGCTTGTGCCGATCGCGTGAAAATTTCGGTCGGCATCGGCGAAACGCTGACCAGGACCCGCGCCGGATTGAAGCCCAGCGTCACCACGCCGGTTGTGCCAAGCACCAACGCCAACCTCGATAACGGACTGACACCGACCGGTTGGGGAATTGAGCAGTATACCATCTCGATCAACCATTATGCTGCAACAACTGACCTCAACATGGTCACGAGCAGGGTCGGCATCGCATCGCAATTCCTGCAGAATGCCTACGTAAACGGAGAGCAGGCAGCACGCAGTCTGGACGAACTGGCACGCAATGCCCTCTTTAATGCCTATTTCGGTGGCAACACGCGCGTGCGTACCACACTTGGAAGCCCGGGCACGACGGTCTCCGTCGATGATATTCGTGGTTTCCAATATGCCTTCATCAATGGCGTGCAGCAGGTGGTGGGTGTGACCAGTCCGCTGACAGCGACAATCGGAGCGACGGCCTACACGCTGGTTGGTGTCGCAGCCGATATCACCAATGTTTCAACTACACCCAATGGTGTTTCAGGCGTCCTCACCTTTTCTGGCAATGTCGCCGTTGCGGATGGCACTGCAGGCAATGCGGTCGTTGCGGCGAATGCTGCCGTGATTGTACGTCCGGCACAGCGGGGCACGGCCTCGGCCTTGACCGCGACCGACATGCTAACGATGTCCTGTCTGCTGGATGCCGTATCGAAGCTGCGGATGAACGCCGTGCCTGAAATCGATGGCGTCTACAACTGCTACCTGGACCCGGTATCGGCGCGACAGTTGTTCGCGGATCCAGACTTCAAGCAACTGTTTCAGGGAGCCACCTCCGCCAACCAGGTATTTAGACAGGGGATGACAAATGACTTTCTGGGTTTGCGGTTCATCCCCACCACTGAAGCGTATGTGCAGCCTCATCCCGCACTGGCCGGGTTGATGGTTCGCCGACCGATCGTTTGCGGCCAAGGAGCCCTCATCGAGGGTGATTTTGCCGGGATGGCGGCCGAAGACGTCGCTCCAAGAGATTCAATCGTGTCTGTGGTGGATGACGTGGCCATGGTGACCAGAGAGCCGATTGATCGCCTGCAGCAGATCATCGCGCAGTCATGGTATTGGATCGGTGGATTTTGCGCACCATCCGACACGACAACAAACCCGACGACTGTACCCACGGCCACAAATGCGACGTTTAAACGCGCAATCATGGTAGAGCACATCGGCTGACTGCTGCAACGACGGAGCATAACATGGCTATCGGCTCCATCACACCGTTCCGCCCGACGGGAACGGTGGCTCTCAGCGCGAGCACTTCATCAACTGTGGTGGCTCTCGCAGGTGGCGGCGAAACCATCGTGATCACGAACACCACCACGTCTCTTGCCTACATCCGTTTTGGCGCCGACCCCACGGTCTCGGCCACAAATGCGGACATGCCGGTGCTGGCTAATTCGCGGGTCATGCTGTCGGCAAACAGTCTCGTTACCTTCGCTGCTGGCGTGCTGGTCAGCGGGACCGGTGCTGTCCTATTCACCCGCGGTGACGGATCCTTCATCTGATGGCGTTCAGCGAACCGGAGAAGACCGACATCCGGCGTTTTTGTGGATATCCCGCCTACGGCTCGGCGGCCACCGGATTCGCGAACTGGCGGTTCTTCCAGGCCTACGGGCTCCTTGAATTCCGCATGAACAACTTATCGTCTGCAGAAGAGATGGTCGTCAGACGCTATCTTGGTACGCTGCTCGTGCTCGAGCACGCGGTACCACGTTCAGGTGATAACCTCGATACTGACCAGGCGTCGGTCTGGACCCGCAACAGAGACGAACCGCGTGATCGCACCAAGCTGCTTGACGACTGGCGACATCGGCTCTGTGGGTTCTTCGGCATTCCGCCGGGACCAGCGCTGCATGACGGCAGCAAGATCTTGATTGTTTGACATGGATCCTGCACGGCTCACGGACCGGGTGCATCGGGGGCTGAATGCTACCGCCCGAACCGTGGGCGCGGACACAGATGCTTATCGTCCTTCGGGAGCGAGCAACCCACTGGCACCGACCAATCGGTTTCTTCGTCTACGCGCTGCGTTCACTGCGCATGATGGTCGATTCGCACACCCGAATGCATACGGTGAGGCACTGTGGTATGGCATCTTCGATGCGGCCTACACTCGGCCTGGCGACTATCTCACGCAGGCGGACGGCGCTTGGTTCATCGCTGCTCAACAGCGACTGCTGCCGGTTCTGTGCGTCAAGACCAATCGTATCGTGTCGTTCGCGCGCCCAGCGGCTCCCGCCAGCAGCGGTGTGAATAGGTACGGTGGCACGACCGCTACGACCAGTCGGCCGTTGATGACGAACTGGCCGGCCAGCATTCTCGGGGTATCGGGCGGCGGTCGTCCCAGTGCGGACCTACCAAGCGATACCTCCGTGCCTTGTTAGACGGTTCTGCTCCCAGCGGTGCCCGGCGTGGTTCTGCTTCCTTCCGACCTGATGAGTGATGATCTCGGACGAAATGCAGTGGTGAGAGCGGCTGAACTGACGGAGTTGGGCTGGCGTGTGATCGTGAACCAGGCAACCACCTGATGGCCGACCAGTCGGACGTAGAGGAGGCATTGGTCAACGTCGTTTCAGCCGCATTGTATCCACGCGGAACCGCTGCACCGAGTGTTCCCGGGCCAAATTGCCGAATCTACCGAGGCTGGCCGAATCCCACGGCCCTGGACGCCGATCTGACCGCAGGCACCGTCAACGTCACAGTATTCCCGACAAGCGGTTCAACACGGACCACGACGCGCTACGCCGAGCAATGGATTGGTTCACCCGCACAGCCAACCCTGACGGCGGTGATCGATGGCGCGACGGTGATGTTTGGTGGCACAGCAGAGCCGGGTCAAATTGCCGGCGTTCTCGTCGACGCTGCAGCCTACGCGTACAGGGTCCAGATCGGCGACACAAACCAGTCAGTTGCCGCCAATCTCGCGACAATGGTGCGAACGAATTCGGTTGTGCAACTGTCACAAGGAAATCTGACGATCCCAGGCACCCGACGACTGGTGGCCAGGGTGGTGGCAGATGCGCCAGTCAAACAGGAGGTCAGACGGCAGGAGCAGGGCTTCCGCGTGATTTGCTGGTGCCCCGACCCGGTGACTCGCGACGCCACAGCAAGCACCGTTGACCTGGCGCTGAGCACGCAACGCTTTATTCCGCTTAACGACACCACGAGCGGCAGGCTTACGTACGCCGGTACGACCGAGTTCGACCAATCGCAGAATGCGAGGCTATACCGCCGTGATCTGAACTACAATGTTGAGTATGCGACAGTACTGTCGGACACACTTCCAGCAATGCTGTTCGGAACTCTTGGACTGAACGCAGCATCCTTCACAGTTTGATACCGGAGTTCTCATGCAGGTCCACTTGGTTGTGGTAAAGCCGTTTGCGACACTCGCGCGCGGTGACATCATCACTGATCCCGTGCGCATTGCTGAGATCCTGAAGAGCGAGCATGCACCACATGTCGTGCGCGTCGCTATCCCAGCGGATAAGGGAGCATAAGTGCGATGCCGATTGTGCAGCAGGGCAGCGTAAATACGACCGCGCTCGTAGTACCTGACCTTTATGTCCAGATAGTTCCACCACAGAACCTGGTTCTCAATGGGGTGCCGACCAATGTCGTCGGCGTCGTCGGAACTGCGTCCTGGGGACCAGTCGATCATCCGGTGATCGTTGGCACGATGGCGGACTACGCCCAGAACTTCGGGTCAATTATAGCCCGCAAATTCGACATGGGGACGCAGATCGCAACGGCGATACAGCAGGGCGCCCAAAACTTTCGCTGCATTCGGGTCTCTGACAATACGGACACGGCCGCACAGACAATATTGCCAGGGACCACCGTAACCTTCACGGCGCTTTATACTGGTTCCCTCGGCAATCAGATTACTCTGACATTATCCACAGGATCGAGGGCCAACACTTGGCGGCTGACGGTTTCGCTCCCGGGTTTACAGCCAGAGGTTTACGATAACATCGCGGGCAGCGGTGCTGACTTCTGGCTGGCCATGGCACAAGCGATCAACCAGGGACAAGGTTCTCAACGCGGCCCGTCGCAACTCATCGCTGCGAGTGCGGCTGGAGCAACCGTTGCGCCCGCTGCGTTTTCCACCGCACTCGGCGTGACGGCTTTTGGCACGGACGGCGCAGCGGATGTGACAGCAATGACGCTGGTCGGCATGGATATCCCGCCACGTTCAGGCATGTATGCGCTCCGTGGCCAAGGATGCGGCATTGCCCTCTTGGCAGATGTCGACGATCCGGACTACTGGACCACACAGGCGGAGTTCGGGCTCGAGGAAGGGATCTACATGATCCTCACCGGGCCGGCGAGCGACACGATTGAGAACGCCGTAATCGTCAAGCAGCAAGCCGGCCTGGACAGCTACGCGGCCAAGTTGATGTTCGGGGATTGGCTCTGGTGGTCAGACCAAGTCAACGCGACCATTCGGCTGGTCTCCCCGCAAGGCTTTGCCGCCGGTCGACTGGCCAACCTGTCCCCCGAACAGTCGAGCTTGAACAAACAGCTCTATAGTATCATTGGCAGCGAAAAGTCGGGCACGCCTGGCACCGGTCAGAACGCATCGTACTCTTCCGCCGATCTCGCGGTGCTGCTCGGCTCCGGCATAGACGTCATTAGTAACCCCCAACCCGGCGGCAGTTTCTGGGGCGTCCGCGGCGGCCACAATTCTTCTTCCAACGTCGCAATCGACGGCGACAACTATACCCGCCTGACCAACTACATAGCAGCGACACTCGCGGCAGGCATGGGCCAGTATGTTGGCCAGGTAATTACCTCGGATCTGTTCCGCCGAATACGGGCGACGCAGCTCGCCTTCCTGCAGAATATGCTCGGGCAGGGCCTTCTCGGGACGACCGACGGCAGCCTGCCATTCAGCGTCGTCTGCGACACCTCCAACAACCCTCCCGACAGGACCAATCTCGGTTACGTTCAGTCAGATGCTCAGGTGCAATACCAGGCGATCAACGAAAAATTCATCATCAACATGGAAGGCGGCCAGACAGTGCAGGTGTCTCGGCAGACTCTACCGATCGGCCAAATGGCAACATAAGGAGCAGATGCAATGTCTCTGACCATGTTCTCAATCGGCCGTGACACGCAGCTTGTGGTCATCGGCTCGGCGGGCCGGATCGATTTGACCCATGTCACCTCCTTTGATAGCCGGCAGATCACCCGCTCGGTGCGCGTGGATCGCCTCGACGGCACACATATGGGCACTGAGCTTCCCAAGGGATGGGAGGGCAGCTTTGAACTTGAGCGCGGCAACTCTGTAGTAGACGACTTTATTGCCGCCGCGGAGCAGCAATACTTCAATGGGAACAACGTATCACAAGGGACGATGTACCAATATGTGACGGAGACCGACGGATCTACGTCCACATACCAGTACGACGGGGTGATATTCCGGCTCAGCAATGCGGGGACCTGGAAGGGGGACAGCAGTGTGAAGCAGAAATTGGAGTTCTTCGCCGCACGGAGGCGCCGGATCTGATGACACCAACCACATCTATCATGGCAACTGCTTCCGCTACGGAGACAGTTACTGACGACGACGGCCGGCGTCTGACGGTGCGACGACTGACCGCGCTTGACCGGCTACGACTGTTCAAGGCCGCCGGGCCAATCCTGGCTCAGAACCAGCCTTGGCTAGGCATGGCGCTGATTGCAAGCTCGGTGAATGCGATTGATGATGTACCCGTACCGACACCAGCTAACGAAACCCAAATCGAGGCGATGGTCGCTCGGCTTGGCGACCCAGGCATATCGGCCGTTGCCCAGGCGCTGCAGCAATCTGCCGAGCTGACCGCGGCAGAGCTTCTGGACAACGCGGGAAACTGAGTCGGCACCCCGAACTGATCGACTGCCTCTATCTTGTTCGGAACGGGGTGCCATTCGACATTGCATTCAGCCTTCCTGTTGACGAGCGACTGGCGTTTGTAGTTGCGCTGGGGTCGCTCGATGGTGGCGTTTTCGACTGGCATGCCATGCAGTGGAAGGTACAGCCGTGACCATCGTCCGTCATCACGCGATGGCCATCGGAACCAGATTGGCATTGGGTCATGGCGTATCTGGTGGCATTGCGCTGCTTCGCTCGCGCCAGGCCTTGCTCGATATCGCCACGGGGCCCGACGCCGCAACAGCTGTTATGCTGACACGACTTGGATTGACTCTTTCGACCGTCCCGCTGGCGGCGGCGGCGCCGATGAGGGCGACTACAATGCCTGCTACGTATGCATTCGAGCCCGATTCCTTCAGTGCTGGGAGATCAGACCCGCTGGACGCTACAGCACGCCGTGTGGCCACTCACCGAGCTGCATTGACGTCGGGAACAGCTGACCGAGCGGCGATCTCGCCCACTCGGGAGGAGCACAGGCCGCGCGACACGCGCTTGTCAGCCGTCGAAAGTTCGGCCCAACTTAGTGACGGCGGCCGACCCACGCCACGTTTCACGCCACGGCGAGCAAGCATGAGGAGGGCGGCGCATGCCTCGAATTCCATTCCGTTCGCTGGCGAACGAACGCACGAAGCGGGCATGACACCACCGCCGGCAGGCGGCTCGCACGCGCTGATCGCGATGCAACCACCCGCTGACATCCCCTCACCTGTGCCTACAGTGAACGTACCCTCACCAAACATTACTGCTGACACACCCTCGCTCGCACCCGTTGCCAGTCTGCCATCACCAAATCTGGAGTTCAGAGACACCGGCGTAGTTTCCGGCATCATGCAAACGATACCGTCAGCACCAGTCTCTCATGTCCCCATCGCGCAACTCGGCCACCGGGCAGATCAGCGCGAGTCACCGACCATGCAGCCGCCATAATCAGGGCGGAAGCCCTTGAGCATGTCTCTGCAGCTCCGATTGGCACGCCGGGTTCACAAGATAACACGCCAGGAAACGGAGCTGCCCTGGGTTCCACTCCGCCGCAATATCTTAGACTTGCTTACCCGACACAAAATGCGACCACTGCAGCACTCGCCGACAACCGGTCCCGATCCACGCAGACCGATCAGGAACCACGCCAAGGCATGATCGTGTTCGACGGCGCGGAGCTTGGCCGATGGGTCATCAGCTACCTTGAGAGCCAAGCCCTACGGCCTGGAATAATGACAACCGGCATCGACCCAAGAATGACCGCAACGTTCCCAGGAGCACCAACTGGTGGCTGAGTGGATTCACAGGATAAGCATCTCATTTGTGCTGCGCTTGGTCACTGGTCTTGTTCGAAGCGGCGATTACCCACAGCACAGCACAAGTCAACCGTTTACGAGAGGCGATGCTGATGACTGATGTCGCACTCCTCCTTGGTCCGATTGCCTTTCAGGATTTCGAGGTTCCTTCTGGCGTCAACTTCGGTGGCAGGCAACGATTGGCAGTACACCGACTGCCCTCAGGTCGGCGCATTGTTGACACGCTCGGCCGCGATGAAGCCGACATCTGCTTCACCGGGATCTTTACGGGACCGGATGCCACGTTGCGAGCACGTGGTATCGATGAGATGCGCGTGGCTGGCATCGCTCTGCCGCTGACATGGGATGTCTTCTTCTATACTGTTCTGATCGCTGAGTTTTACGCCGATTACTGTAGCGGATCGTGGATCCCGTATTGGATACGCTGTACTGTGCTGCAGGATGAGGCATCCCTGCTGACAGAGGTGGCCGTCTCTCTCGCCTCAGCCGTCATCGGCGACGTCAGCAGTGCAGCCGCTTATGCCGACGGAACTGGTATAGACCTCGCTGGGCTGCAACCCATGCTGGCTGCTCAAGGGGCGATGACGCGCGGTACGGCACCCTTTGTGTCCGCGCAGGCCAGCCTTACGGGCGCTGCATCCTCGATTGCCAATGCAGCGACTGTCGCCGATGACAGACTTACCGCCACAAACAGTGCTCCAGCCGCCACAGCGCAGGACGGGGTCGACGCGTTATTGAGCGCGACGGACACCAGCGGCCAACTCGCTTCGCTTGTTCTTGCAAGTGCCTATACTCGTCGAGCCGCAGCCAACCATGCGAACGCCAGCAGCTGAAATGAAAGTAATGACTGTCGCGGGCGACAATCTTTTTCGCATCGCTGCAGTCGAACTTGGGGATGCAACTCAGTGGATACGGATCGCCGAGCTGAATCAGATAACCGACCCCGTATTGACTGGTGTGACAACGCTGCTGATTCCCGATTCTGATCCAAATGCGGGAGGTGGAGTTGCCGCTCAGTGACTTTATCCCAACCTCTCGCGCTCCCCAACCTCGCATCGTCGCAAATGACCAAGTCCTTACAGGGGTTACCCAGGCAGAGGTCCTGTCAAATAACTACTATGCGGCGGATCGCTTCAGCGTGACCGCCGCGCTTGGCGCTGACCCCTGGGCCAGTGCTGCGTTTTGGGCGAGTGCGTCCGACATACTGGTGGACGTGCAGTTCAGTCTCGATGCTGGCGCATCCTTCACCAGCCTCGTTCAGGGGGTAGTTGATAACATAAGCATCGATCCCGCCTATGGCCTCGTACAATTCGACGGGCGTGACCTTGCCGCCGCTTTGATCGAGTCTCGGACTCAGGAGACCTTTGCTAACCGGACCTCAAGTGAGATCGCGTCCCTTCTCGCCCAACGTCACAATTTAACTCCCCGTGTGTCGCCAACCACTACGCCAGTTGGCCGATACTACCACGGCGAGCACGATCGTACGACCCTCAACCAATTCAGCCGAGCAACCACCGAATGGGACTTACTAGCTTTCCTGGCACAGCAGGAAGGCTTCGATCTGTTCGTCCAGGGACAGGCGCTCTGCTTCCAACCGGCTGCTCAATCAGCCAATCTCGCATTGGCGCTGAGTGCCCAGGACGTGCTTGATCTCAAGCTGGCGAGATCGCTCACCCTGGCGCGCAACATTGAAGTCGTGGTCAAGAGCTGGAACTCACGCCACAATTCTGCTTTTTCTCAGCAGCTCAGCGCAAATGGCGCCGGAAGCGATGAACGAGACGGGACGCCATCACAACGCTACGTCTTTGTTCGACCGAATCTGACACCGGATGACGCGCTGAAGTTTGCGCAGCAGAAAGTCGCGGAGCTGGCACGGCACGAGCGTACCGTCAGGATCAGTATGCCGGGAGAACTCGCACTTACGCCACGCAGCGTTCTCGAAATTCAGGGCACAGGTAGCGACTTCGACCAGACCTATTACATCGACGTCATCGAGCGAAGGTTCGGTCAGCACAGCGGACTGATCCAGCACGTCCTGGCTCACAATTCCTCGCCACGATCCGGTGCGACGGTATCATAGCTGTGGAACGGTTTCTGAATATCATCAAGCAGCACGCGGGAGCGCTCGACCAGGGAGGGAGCCAGCCGCGCTTCGGCACGGTGACATCAGTGGACCCGGCGACTGCGACCGCGAAGGTCACATTGCAGACTATCGACTGTGCAGACTGCAATCGAGGCTGTGCGACCCGTCGGCTCATTGTTCAGCGTTCGTCCACCGAGTGTCGTTACCGCCGATGTTTCGATGCTGATCACCGTGGCACGAGATGCCACGAAGGCACCGATCCAGGCGATGGTGGGCAATGCGGTCAGGAATTACATCAATGACTTGCCGATTGGCTCCGGACTGGCGCTGACAAGATTGGCGCAGATCGGCTACTCGGCGAACCCATCAGTGATCAACGTGACCGCCTTGCTGATAAATGGCGCGTCTGACGATTTGCGCGCTATGGCTACAAGCGTGATCAAGACAGGAACGGTCGCGGTGAACTGACGTGATTGGCGATCAAGCTGACATTGTTGGGCGCCTGCGCGCGGTGTTGCCAGTAAGGTGGTTCCCGGACAGCGCTCCTGTTCTGGATGCGCTTCTGAGCGGCCTTGCTTCTGGCTGGAGTTCCGTATTCCAACAACTGCAATATGTGCGAGCGCAGACGCGCCTTGCCACAGCCACTGACATTTGGCTCGATGTCGTCGCACAGGATTATCTCGGCTCCCGTCTCGTTCGACGCACCGGCCAAGGCGATGCGGCATTTCGTGGGGCGATTCAACGCGAACTGTTCCGCGAGCGCGGAACTCGTGCTGCTATTGTCTCAGTACTGCAGGATCTCACAGGACGTCCTCCGCAGATCTTCGAACCTGCCCGACCGGGGGACACCGGCGGGTACGGATCGGCGGCTGGCGATGGCGGGGGGCTCGGATATGGTTGCGCCGGCGGCTGGGGAAGCCTGACCCTGCCGTTCCAGTGCTTCATCACTGCCTATCGTCCAATCGGTGCCGGGATAGCTATGATCAGTGGCTGGTCGTCGAATGGCGGAGCTTATGGCCAGGGAGCGATCGAATACGCGAGCCTCACTATGGTGCAGGCCCAGGTAACCGACGGTGACATTTATAACGCCGTTGCGGGTGTGCTTCCCGTAGCGACGATCGGTTGGACCCGGATCACCGACTGAACCGGTTAGCGAGATCAGATAGAGGACCTTATGGACAGAATCCTGGTCTACCCCGGGAGCATTCCGCTCGATACCGATCTGCTCAACACAAACCGAAGCAGCATGATTGCGTTGGGCTATCTCGCCCAGGCGATACTTGGCACTGACACCGTCGTTGATGGACTGGTCTGCTCACCCACGACACCAGCCTCGCTCTCAATCACGGTTGGACCAGGCAGCATCATCCAGTTGTCCGTGATCGACACACTCGCCTACGGATCCCTGCCAGCCGACACCACTGATCCATTGGTGAAACAGGGAATTAACCTTACCTCGACTTCCTTTACGTTGACAGCGCCAACGACCTCCGGCCAGGCAATTAACTATCTGATACAGGCCGCGTTGCTGGAAGGCGATGCCAATCCTGTCGTTCTACCCTATTACAACGCGACCAATCCAGCGCAACCATACAGTGGACCGAATAACGCAGGGATTGAGCAAAACACTCTGCGTGTCCAGCGAGTGCAGCTGCAGCTCAAGGCCGGCGCCGCTGCCAATTCCGGCTTCCAGGTCACGCCCCCTGTGGATAACGGATGGGTGGGTCTTTACGCCATCACGCTCTCCTATGGGCAAACGTCGATTACCAGCACGAATATCACCAAACTCTCGACCGCGCCGTTCCTGGGCTGGAAACTTCCCGCACTACGCCCCGGCTTCGCTTCCGGCGTTGGCACCTACACAAGCAACGGCACGTTCACGGTTCCAACAGGCGTCAGCCAAGTGGAGGTTGAGGTGTGGGGAGGTGGATCTGGAAGCTACGCTTCGACCCTGACCTACGCCAGCGGCGGAGGAGCTGGGGGCGGCTATGCCCGCAAGCGCGTCACTGGCCTGATTACCGGCCAAACGATTCCCATAACGGTAGGCCTTGGCGGTATAGCCGGCACCACGGCGGGTGGCGCACCGGCTGCTGGCGGAACGTCGAGCTTTGGCACCTATGTCAGTGCCACGGGCGGCAGCCTGAATATCTTGGCGACCATGCAGGACCCCCGTAACGGCGCAACACCTGGCGGCTTTGGTGTGGGCGGCGACGTCAACCTCACGGGATCTGCCGGCCAAGGAGCACTGCTGAACCAAGGCGGACTTGGAGGCGGCGCTCCGATGGGTGGCTGCCAAAACAGCGGAACCTGGGGTGTGCAAGGCAGTTCCCCTGGCGGCGGCGCCTCCGGTGCCGGCACTGGGGCAAACAGTGCCACTCCGTACAACGGCGCGCCCGGCGCATCCGGCTTGATAGTGTCAGATGGTAGGATCGGCAATGAGAACCTATGCGCGGATGCAGAATGGCATTGTCGCAGAAGTACTGAAGACCGACGGCGACATCACTCGCATGTTCAATCCGGCCTTGGTCTGGGTGGACATCTCCTCCCAGGCTGACGTCGTAGAGGGATGGCATTTCGACGGGACAAACTTCACCGCGCCAGCGACACATCACACTTCTGCACACGTGCCCAGCATCGCAGAGTTGCAGGCGCAACTCGCGGCGCTCAGCGCGCAGATTGCCGCGCTGAGCGGCCGTGACTGATAGCAGCCAAGATCAGGTAAATGCCATGCCCACTCCGGCAAGTCATGTTTGGAAGCCGAGCACTGCTCGAACAGTCGTGCTCGATTGCTTTATCCCGGTCCCGCGCGGTTCGACCGCGATAGCACCCCCGCCATTGAACTGGCCGACCAAGGATCCCGCTGATGTATTGGATTATCAATTCGACGTATCACCGGCGCTGGTGGGGAACGACGGCGATGCCGTTGAGACCCTCGATGTCTCGATCGAGCCGGCCAATCCCGGCGACCTCACATTGAACAGCGCGACGACCGATGGGCCGGTTGCGGTGCTGTGGCTGTCAGGAGGACAGTCGGGCACCGTATATACGATCAACTTGACAATCGGGACTGTGAACGGGCGTACGATCAACCGTACAATTCTCCTGCCGGTCCTTTACCTGTCCGTCCCACCTGTCCCGTCGAACGCTCTGGTGACTGATGCAGGAATAGTGCTGATCGATCAGAACGGCAACCCGGTTCTGATCTCGTAGCGCCTGCAAAGCTAGTTCACGGTTTTGCCGACGCGCTTGCAACACTTCCGGGCCAAGAGCCCAAGAGGCCGACCTTACCATGCCGACAATTGATCAGCTTGCGCCAGGGACGGCGGCCTCGGATTCCGATGAACTCTTGGTCAGCCAAAGCGGTATCGCGCGCAAGATCACCCGAGCACAATTCCTCGCTGGCGTACAACCCGAGCTGGCTATCAGTTCTGGGAAGCTGATTGGACGCACCGGCCCTGGCGTAGGCATTCCGGAGCAGATCAGTATTGGCGCCAATCTTCGGTTGGCCAATGGAGCGCTGTCGGCGAGTGCCGCACCATTCAACATCGCCAACTTGTCCATGGGGACAGTTCCAGCCAGTGGCGACCTGGTTCCGTTAGGCCAGCACGGCAGTAATCTGGCTGTCACGTACAGCCAGTTTATGAATGGCCTATCGGGCATCTCCAATATCGATATAAGTCAATTCCTGGTAACGCCGACCGGAGGGCACACCCCAAGCAAGCTTGGTGACGTCGCAGCCAATATCGTGCTAGCGACAGGCGGCACTCTGACTGGCCCGCTGACACTCTCGTCCGATCCGACACAGTCCCTGCAAGCAGCAACGAAACGTTATGTCGACTCGCAAATCACGACAGTGTTGCCGAAGACTGGCGGCAGTTTATCCGGCAGCCTCACGCTGGCCGCCGACCCAACGCTGAATCTCCATGCCGCTACCAAGCAATACGTTGATACTCAAGTTGCCACCGCTGTTCCGAAAGCCGGGGGAACGCTCACTGGAGCTTTGACCCTGGCAGCGAATCCGATAACTGCTCTGCAGGCCGCAACTAAGCAGTACGTCGACAGCCGCCTCCTACGAACCGGCGATACGCTGACCGGTCCACTGGTGCTTGCCGCCGATCCCACGGCGGCGATGCAGGCGACCACGAAGGGTTACGTCGACAACCAGATCGCAGGCGCATTGCCGAAGACTGGCGGGACGCTCTCGGGCGCCTTGACCCTTGCTGGGGACCCATCTGCATCACTTCATGCAGCCACCAAGCACTACGTCGATACACAGGTGGCGACCTCATTACCCATCGCGGGCGGCACCATGACCGGTCCCGTCACGCTATTTGGCAATCCGACGACAGCCTTGCACGCGGCAAGCAAGCAGTACGTGGATGGCCAGGTCGCTAGCGCTCTCCCCACGACCGGCGGAACACTCACCGGAACCTTGATCCTGGCAGGCGACCCTACCGCGCCCTTCCAGGCCGCCAATAAGCGATATGTCGACAGCTGTACAGGCGGAGGCACGGGCGTCATCAACGTGCGGGCAGCGCCGTACAACGCTCTGCTGAATGGATCCACGGACGACACTGCCGCGTTCAGGGCAGCATATCAGGCAGCCCCTGCGGGTTCGGTGATATACGTGCCAAATGGCGTGACGGTCCTTCAACCCCCCTCCAACTGGGGCATTTCGGTGACCAAGCGCGTCAAGTGGATCGTCGACGGCACGACGCTTGCCGATGGAACACCGCTGTCAGATACGATCCCCGGAGGCGGAGGACCCACCAGCAACTATCTCCCCGGAATTGTCGCTGGAAACAGTGCACAGAGCGCCGAGTTCTCCCAGAACGGATCGCAATCCACCGACTTCGCCGTCATGCACTCATCCTATGTCGTCAATCATTCGGCTGGCAGCGCCGCGGTTATCGCTAACAATCGAGCGGACACCATCATCTACAATAGCCCAGCGAACTACGTGTGGGGAGGCGTCGACAGGCTTCTGTGGTGTGGCACACAGACGCCCAGCGGCTTCGCTACAGCCGAGCACGTTGGGCGATATGTGCAAACGATCAGGCAGGCGATCGGCACTGGCTCGAATGGCAAGCCACTGCCGCAGCCGAACCTTTGGGCAGCTTGCCTGGAATACCGCGACACCACTGGCCAACCCTCCAGTTCCGCGGCATCATCAATAACCGTGGAGATGGACTGGTTCGGCAATGGGCCAGACGACGGCTCAAGGCGCCAGATCCAGTCCCTGGTCATCGGTCAGAACACCACGTCAGGAGCCCCCGTCGAAGTCTCGACAATACTGGGCGTATGGCTGGCCGCAGGCAGCAGCGGCCGCGCCTATACCGTCTTCAACATCAACGTGCCTTTTTCGACGTCAGTCCTTGATACGACCTCGGCACAGCAGTTCTCCGGCGCTGCAGCCATACGGATGGCTGCTGGTCACGCCATCGCTTTCGAACCGACCGCCAATTCCAGACTGGCCTATGACAGCACCACGAGTACGCTTCGATACTATCAGGGCACTTTATCCTATCCTGTGGGCAAGGGAATTTCGGTGGGGTGGCAGAGCGCATATTCCAACAGCGCCACCCTGCCGAATTACATTGCCGGGAACATTGTTACGCTCTCGGGCAGTTTGCCGTACACCATAACACTGCCTTCGGCGAGTACTGTCGCGGCTGGGACTGGCTTCACGCTCGCCGTTGTCGGAACCGCGAACGTCAGCGTTGCTACAACAGGTAGCGATGCAATCGATAACCGGCCGGTGACTCTGTATCCTAATGACCGTTACCATGTTGTGTCCGACGGCGCTTCCACATGGCGCGAGGTGTTCCGGACAAATTCCGTCAATCCCCGCTCCACTGGCCCGATAATATTGCCTTCATACACGGTGGCAGCCCTGCCGACTTCGGCCTCTGTCGGTGCGATTGCCTTCGCCAGCAATGGACGTAAGCCAGGCGAAGCGGTCGGAGCGGGAAGCGGTGTTCAGGTGTACTACGATGGGCGGGGCTGGATATCGGCGTCCAGCGGTGGGCTAACCACTGCTTGAGCCACGATTGATGCGAGCCGCCATCTAGGATTTGCCAATGCCGACAATTTCTCAGTTACCGGTTGCTACGTCAGTTACGCCGGCCGATGAATTGCCCATCAGTCAGGAAGGCGTGACACATTCCGTCAGCATCGGTACGTTGCTGGCAGGCACTCAACCCGCGATCATCGCCGAGACAGGAAGCCTGCTTGGGCGCATCAGTCTTGGTGCGGGTTCTCCGGAGGCTATCGCGATCGGCGAGGGTCTGTCGCTGAAGTCTGGAACGCTGATGGCGTCGTCGTTCGAGGTGACCAGCCTGCCGCAGCAGTCGACATTATCGATCGATGACAATGCCGTTGTGGACAGCGGCGGGGCGATGACACTCATGCCCTTGTCCGCGCTGCGCGGTTTGTTCTCGGCCGGTTCGAACATCAGCATAGATGCCAGCGGCACAATCTCTGCCGCAGTGACGGGCACTGGATCATCAGGCAGCTATGGCATCGCCCAACTTGGGCCAGTTGGCACCATCGCAAGCAGCGACCTGGTCGCGATCAGCCAGAATGGCACTGATCATACCATCAGCTACGCCAATCTGCTGGACGGCTTGACGATCGACAACGCGCAGCCAGCGTCTCCTGCAACAGATACCGACACGCTTTGGGTCGCGCAGACCGGCAGCACGATGCTGCGGCAGACTTTTGCAGCAATCTGGACCTGGCTTGTCACCAAGCTGCCGTCATACAAGCGGCCAGTGATTGAAATCACCAGTAGTACCACACTGGACGGCACGATTCATAATGGCCGGCTGTTGATCTGCAGCCAGCCGGTCACGCTCACGCCAGTGCCTCTCAATATGGGAAGTGGCTTCTACTGCGACGTACTGAACCTGAGCGGCACAGACGTCACATTGGGTTCAGGCATCCGCACCTCGTCGGGTTCGGAGCAGTTACCGAGCGGCCAAACAGCGGCGATCAGTGTCGCCACCTATTCGGGAGGCACTGTCGTGTTCGCGTCACTATCCGGCACGGCGACGCAGGTCGCGTCCGCGCAAGTGCCCGGGCAGGTGGCGGGGCTCGTTTCAATCAATGCGACGACCAGCACCATTACTGTCGCGTGGACTCCACCCAGTTGGGGCGGCGCGGTGGTCAGCTATTCCGTGCGATGGTCGCCAGCGGGCGCAAATATCTGGACTCAACTCGACAACATCAGCGGCACGTCCACTACGGTCAGCGGTCTAACGGCCAACACGTCGTTCGATTTCCAAGTCTGCGCAACGAACACTGGCGGCAGCAGCGCATGGTCCCCATCGCTCACGGCCTCGACCACCAGCGGCGCCAACTACCAGCTCAGCAACGTCAACCATAACCCGGCTGACGGTTCGACCTTCGCAATCAACCAAAGCGGCATCATCGCCCAGATCAGCGACGACAGCGCATCGGTCGATGGCAGTCGTACGGTGCCGGCGAGCGTCGCTTTCTATTGGTCGAACAGCAACACCATAGTTCCGACGGCCGGCGCCCAGCCCTGCGTGCAATGGAGCAATGCGGGGCACAATCTCTGGGTCCAATACATCAGTGCACCGGGCACAGCAGGCAATTACTTCCTGTGGGCTGTTGCGAAGGACGCGGGCGGCAGTGTCGTCGCAACCTACGTCTGGCCGTCGGCCTTTACCGTCCACATCTGATCGGTCATGGGGATCGCACTCGTCGCGCCTGGTCGCGCCATGCTGGCCGCGCACGGGCGCACCGTGCTGTGGCGGGCGTTGCGCAACGCGACGAGCGGCGGCGGTAGTGGCGGTGGCACCTTCACCGGCCCTCATCCGAACGCCATCGCTGGCCTGTCGGGCTGGTGGGATGCAGGTCCATTCGACGGCTTGCTGGATGCCAGTGCACGTCCGCTGCCGGCGTGGGATGTCGCGCCAAGCGGCATGGCGGCGACCGTTGCCGACAAGAGCGGCAACAGCAATGCGCTCGCCGCGTATCGCGTCACCGGCAGCACGTCGCCCCAGGCGACGCCACGCTTGAACGGTCTGCTTGGCGGCGTCGGGCTCAACACCGTGGTTCCGCCGAATGGTCTGCCGCAGGCGGGCTATTGCCTGCCGCAACTGGATCCGGATCAGGGGTTGCGGCTCGCGTCGGCCGATCTCGGTTCAGGCAGCGGGTGGACCTGGTATCTGGTCCTATCTAGGGCGAACAATTTCAGTTTATTAAAGTGGAATCTGCAACCTGGGTAACGGAGCGGGTAACAAAAAGGAGGCCCGCAAGTGGTCTGGTTTGCACTTCTGCGACTCGGCGATGAGCTCGTATCAGAAGACCCAGGAGTGCTTGTAGGAGGGACCTCCCTTATGGCTACCTTGCCCTTCCAATGCCTGAGTGCGGCATGGGCGATTACGAGCTCGGGTACGTGGCCGACGGTGCTGAGGTTTATTGCATCGTTTGTGAGGAACAGGCCGGTCGCCTAATCCGACTTCACCATTGGGAAGAGGCCGAGCAACCTCAAGCCCGCTTGCGCTTAGCCGATGCTGCCGCCTTCTTCGCACGATGGGGAACGATAGGTGTGTTCGTTGGCCGGTTTTCGGCCACTTCGGTGCATCGTGCCGCTGGTCGCGGGATTTGTGAAATGAAGCAGATCCCGTTCCAGGTTGCGAACTTCGCATCGGCCGCTCTCTAGGGGGCGGTTGTGTTGGCGCCAGGGTGGGCCGCAGCTGCTTGGCTGCTGCAGTAGCTTGACCCGCTGCATGCCACTCCGCAGCGCTTGAGGGTAGACTTCGGCTTCGAACCTGGATCAAAACGTGGGAAGACAAGCCGGAAGTTGCGGCCGCGTGTGTCGGCGTGCCGCTGAGAAGCAGTGTGCCGCTCCGTAGGTCGCCGGCGACCAACCACTGTGGTTCGCACACCGAGGCCAAGT
>JBKPOG010000086.1:0-3399 GCA_046732975.1 Pseudomonadota bacterium | reverse complement strand
CAGGCGTCCTTCGCCACGGGCGGTGGCGAGTTCGGCAAACAGCCGCGAGGCGCGCCGGTAGAGCACGGACCAGCCTTCCCGGCAGGCCTTGTGGCCCAAAGCGCAAGCTAGCCACGACTTCCCGATACCGGTCGGACCGATCACCAAGTGTTGGCTGGCGCGGATCCATTCGCAGGTGGCGAGCTTTTGGAACAACGCGCGATCGAGGCCGCGCGGCGTGCGATAGTCTGTGTCCTCGGATCACCGCACATTGTCGCAATCGCGCCAGGCTCCAATGTCTCAGCGACGATTTGAGCCTTCTCTTCCGCTGACCAACGTCGGCGCCGGCCAGGCCCCGTCAGAACCTCAATGCGCCGGAAACCAGCCTTCGCGTCGTCATTAACGTCGACCATAATGATAGCTCGAAGCCCCTCGCTCCGAGCTCAACCAGCACATTCCGGGCTCAGGTAGAAGAACGGCCGCCGCTCAGCGCTTACCTTTCTCCGGTCCAACGACATGGTGCATAGGCTTCGCGCCAGGCAAGCTTTACGCCTTGTCGACCTGGATGACCGTCCGTCAGCCCTCGGGCCATTGTTACGACATAGCCGTCGCTTGTCCGGAATCCGTATGTGCCGTCAGTCAGCGGTCTCTGTCGTCATTGCTTTGATGAAGGGTTCTCAATATGCAATGGAACCGCTGGTACGCCACCAAGCGCTATCTTCGTTCTTCATTGTGGGTTGTGTCACTGATCGCGTTGGTGTTGGAGAATGCGGCGATCCGTCTCCTGTTTGCGCTCCATGCATGGTTGGAGTGGGTACCCTGGGTTCGGAACGACACTCACCGGATCCACCGAGGCGCTGAATACCGTGAAAACATTAACGATCTCGTTCGTCGTCTTCACCTTCGGCTCAATGCTCGTCGCGATCCAGGTCGCTAGCGGACAACTTACCCTAGAATAATTGCCACTGCCCTCCTGCGTAACAACGTGATTAGGCTCACCGTTGGGCTATTCATCTTCACAGAATTTCGAATCGCTTGTTTTTGCCGCACAACGCCTAGTCGGTGTCATCGAATTTGTGCATAGGTCGGTGACTTCGTGGCCGTGGGTGAGCCGCTGTTTCGCCTGTACGGCAATGCTGCGTGCATACACGACAGCCGGTTGCGCTCTCAGGCGGCGTTCGGACCCGAACGCACTATGAGCAGGGCGCGAGGTTGTCGACGTCGGCATCAAGGCGCTTTCGCCAGCAATCAACGACCCTACTACGGCTGTCTCTGCTATCTACAGTCATTCAGCATGCCGCGTAAATCGATGACCGGCTGGCCTCAAGTGGGACCACCATGGTTATCGGTTCTTCTGCCGGAGTGTCCTGAATGCTGCAACGATGGTCATATCGGGGTGTTGGTGACACGTCTCGAACACATGCCGCAAGTCATTCTCGATCCGCGATGTGTCAATTGTGTTGAAGTTTAGTTTGGCTGATAGATAGCCGTAATAGAACATCCCAATGGCCGCACGGTCGTCGTCAGACTCGCCGAGGAGCTCGCGACACCGCGCGTCCGCGACGTTCCAATGGCCGCCGGGTGCAATGGGATCCGAGGGGGCCATCGTCGGAGGCGGTGTTGTAGCGTTGTCGGCTCCGGGAGTAGATTGGGTTTGCGCGGCACTCAAAGATACGCTCAGCGCTAATGCACAGGCTGTGGTGGGGATTAGCTTCATAACTGTCCTCTCATGGGTCCTCATTGCGTGCTCAGTAGCAGTACCCGGTCGAACGTTGGGACCCCCGTCGGGCTGCGCCCGCAACACCGCCCACCGCAGCGCCAACCGCAGCGCCACGGCCCGCATTTCCGCCGATCGCTCCAAAGATAGCTCCCGTGGCAGCTCCCCTTGCGGCGGTCCCGACCGCACCGCCCCTCGGATTGACAGCGGTACATGGCGGCGGATAGCCAGGCGCTGGCGCATAGTAGGCAGGCGGCGGCGGGTAACCCTGCGCATGGACCGGCGTGATACTCGCGCCGATACTCGTCAGCGCCGCGACCAAGAGGCCAAACAGAAGATCAGCAGAAGTGGGTCCGGTCGTCCGCATTTCATGCTCCCATGAGCAACATCGCCAAGTACGACGCTTACCGGTCTTTGCCTGCGCGGCACCTCGGTAGCTCAGCAATCTACCTGCGGCCCTCACAGGCAGCCACCTTATTCGTGCGTTATCTCAATGCGTGACCATGTCAGATCTGGATCGAATGTTTCCACCGCCGCAGCAATGCGCGCAGTGCTCATACCGAGGTCCCTTTGATACACAAGACCGTCTGGACCGACGATGAAGGTCATGATCCCGCTCGATCCAAACCCTATAGGCC
Source organism: Pseudomonadota bacterium (assembly GCA_046732975.1). Lineage (GTDB taxonomy): Bacteria > Pseudomonadota > Alphaproteobacteria > Acetobacterales > Acetobacteraceae > JAMXLO01. The sequence continues at coordinate 1,065 of JBKPOG010000086.1, read as the reverse complement.
AAGCGATCAATGCGAAACCGCCAGTCATTTGGCCCGAGTCAATGTAGCTCTTAGCACCGCCATCCGCGTTCAGGCCTTGTGCCTCTAGGATACGGAAATTGTAGCCCTCAAACTGGACTGACCTATCTCCTACCAATTCACCCGACAAACCCCTCTCCTGCGCTCCATCAATTTGCAGCCCCAAAGGGCTCTCAGTGCCGGCGCCCGAAGTCGGCCAGTAAAGGCCGTCCTGGTGACCGGATGTGCTGACCAATCGTGTGGCGTAAGCTCCCATGCCGGTTGTCTGCTCGGCATGCCTGAAATATTCGTGCTGAGCGTCAACGCATGCGAGCAGTGTATGGATCGCCGTTAGCTCATTGCGACCTATGCGGCGGTCAACGATTGATTGCGCCCCTGCATTCGAATCAAAAGTCCACCGCCCATTGCTTTCAATGATGGGGATCGGAAGTGGCCAATCGTCCGGGCCCACGTCAAGTTCCGCACGGCCGGCCTCCTTCTGATCAATCGCGTGCTTCCCGTCGTAGAGGGCAAGGAACTCCACGATTTGTTCCTGGTCGGCATATGGGCCTCTGAGATCGATGACGCGGTCGGCCTCGGGGCCAAGGATGGCGCGCCAGTCAGCCTCGTTGTGCTCACGTAGTGCGGTGACAAGTGCATGAGCGGCTTCATCGGCGGACCCGAAGCTGCGCTGGGATGAAGGCGCCTCCGCGTGTGCCGCTTGAGCGATGCCAAGCCAGCAGACAGCAATCCAAAGGGTCCGTTGCCACATGTCAGACATCCTTGCAGGCTCCCGATTTCAGGGTGCCCATCACCACTGGCTATACTGAGCGAAGCCGTTGCCTTTCGCTCGTCGTCAGCAGCGGAGCACGCCAAGTCTTCTCTGCCAGGATCGATCGGATTCGGTCCAGGTTCCGACCCTCATCGGAATCGGGACCGCGCGAAGGATGCGACGAGTTCCATGATTTCGATGCGGCGTCACATGCGGCAGCGTTATGCTGACGAAGGGGCCAGGCCTAAACTTACTTATTCGCAGCCGGCACCGGTTAATTAGATCAAAGAGAAGGC